>CAYMQY010000161.1:0-10418 GCA_964392655.1 uncultured Saprospiraceae bacterium | reverse complement strand
AGTTTTGCCGAATAAGAGCGGACAGATTCCTTCAGAATGACAAAAACTCTGTGTCCTCTCAAACTCTGTGAGCCTCTGTGAAACTTGCTCTACGATACCGGACTACGAGCACGGAATTTATCACAAGAACAGCACTTTAGTCCCAAGGTTGGCAGCCTGCGGAAATTATTCCTTGATATGCGCCAGTTTGACGTTGTGGTACCGAGGCTCTTTCAGAGTTTCGCGCATCCGGTTGATGGTTTCGCGCGGCCCCATATCGAGTGCCAGATTCACTACCCAGTCGGGTAAACTGCCCCCCGGATCGGAGTACAGGTAGTACTCCAGTTGCAAGTTGTTGCCCGAGCCGGGGCGCACAGTCCATTTTGTATTGGCCTTGTGCATGCGCACGACGCCTTTGTACTCCGGCACATGTCCCGACTCGGCCACACTGGTAGATGTAATGGTGCGGTGTTCCGGGTCCTGATGGAGTTTGGTGTGCAGCACCAGGTCGCGGTCGCTGAGCGGCCAGGGGAAATCCACCCGGGCGTAGTAGATCATTTCGGTAGGTGAAATGCGCTTGACGAGTCGGGTTTCGGAAATTTTGTAGCCCCATTTGGGGAAATACTGCACCTCATCAAGTATTTGTGCCACACCCGAAAGTGATGCATTCAAGGTGGTGGCCAATTTCAGTTCATGCACATCCGAGGTTTTCCGGTAATAAATTTTCATTCCAGACTTTTCCTTTTTCAACACCCAGCCATCGGTTTCGGCAGGATCATGCGACTGAGCCGAAAGTGTTGTCGTGGCAAATGTAAAAAGCAGGGCGAGGAGGTTGAGGAAGTTGAAAAATGAAAGGTTTGGCTTGCGCATTGGAAAGTTTTTTCGTAGTAAGACACCAGCAAACGGCAGGATGCACTATATGTTTTGGAAAAGATGTTAACAGGATTTCAAGGCGGGCAAAAACTGCACCAGACCCGTTTTGGTCGGACGGTGTCGGGGAATCAAAGGTCGCAGTATTCCTGAAAGTTATGCCTCGATTTTTGGTGCGACGTCCAGCGCATCGAACTGCAATTTGGCAAGGCTGCTGTACACGCCGTTTTGGATGGCTGAAAGCCCTTCGTGGGTACCTTGCTCCACAATCTGGCCGCCTTCCAGCACGTAAATACAATCCACTTCGCGCACGGTAGCCAGCCGGTGCGCAATGATGATACTGGTACGCCCTTCCATGAGGTTGTTGAGCGCTTCCTGCACCACGCGTTCGCTCTCGGCATCGAGCGACGAGGTGGCCTCGTCGAGCAGGAGAATGGCCGGGTCACGCAGGATAGCCCGGGCGATGGCAATGCGTTGACGCTGCCCGCCGGAGAGTTTGATGCCGCGTTCGCCCACAATGGTGTCGAAACCGTCGGGGAAGCGGCTGATGAAGTCAAGGGCGTTGGCTTTCCGGGCGGCTTCGATGATTTCAGCCTCGGTAGCGTTCGGTTTGCCGTACAGGATGTTCTCCCGAATGGTGCCGCCAAACAGGATAACTTCCTGCGGAACAATGGCAAAATTGCTCCGGTACGATTCCAGATCGTATTCGTAAATGCTCGTGCCGTCAATCCGGATATCGCCTGCGCTCAAGCGGTGGAACTGAAGCAAAAGTTGCATGATGGTAGACTTGCCCGCGCCGCTTTGGCCCACCAGCGCCACTTTTTTTCCGGAAGGTATGGTCAGGCTTACCCCTTTCAGCACCTCCACATCGGAGCGGGTCGGGTAGGAAAAATGTACATTTTCGAAGCGGATATTTCCAGTGAGGCGCCCGGCAGCGTGGTTGGTTTGCGGACGCTCTTCCGATTCGGAAGGACTGCGCAAAATTTCGCGTACGCGCTCCGTGGCGCCAACGGCACCGACCAGTTCTGTGTAAAAATTGCCGAGGCCGGCAATGGCGCCTCCGATGATGGCGGTGTAGGTTACGAAGGTAATGAGTTCACCCGCCGTCATCCGTCCGGTTTGTACGAGGTGCATCCCGAAGCCGATGACGAAAAACAGGGCGCCGAACAGCATCGTGATGATGAACACGGCAAACACAGCGCGCCCGCGGGCGTACCGCATGGACACGCCCACCACCTGATCGTTGGCGCGACCGTAACGCATGCGCTCAAACGATTCGTTGGTGAACGCCTTGACCGCGTGGATAGTCTGGAGGGTTTCGTCCAGCACAGTGTTGGTTTCACCGAGTATGTCCTGCCGTTTTTTGGAAAGTTTGCGCACCCAGCGGCCAAAAATCAACGCGCCGATCACGATAACCGGGAATGTGGCCAGCATAACGCCGGCAAGTTTGGGCGCCATCCAGGTGAGCAGGGCTACGCCGCCGATGAGCACGATAATCTGCCGAATAAATTCTGCCAGGATGAAATACAGCGTGTTGTACAGTTTTTCCACGTCGTTTGTGAGGCGGCTGACCAACTCCCCTACCCTGCTTTTTTCAAAAAAAACAATAGGCAACGAGATTAGTCGCTGGTACAGGGCTTTGCGCACATCGGCGGTTCCGCGCTCGCTGACTGTGGCAAACATCATCACGCGCAGATACGAAATCACCCCCTGCACGGCCAGGATAGCGATCAACCAGACGCCCATGCGCTTCAGGTCGAAATCTACCACAACCCCTTGGGCCACATCCAGCATTTTCCCGATCAGGTAAGGGAAAACCATAAAAATACTGCTGGAGAGGAACAGCAGGACGAGTCCGAAAGCGAACTGGTAGCGGTACGGACGGATAAACTCGAAAATCAGGAGCGCTTCGCGGAGCGATTCCCGGGAAAGCCTTGGTTTGGGTTCTTCTTTGTTCATAGCGGCAAAGTTCCGACTCGGAACCCAGAAATCGTGTAAATGTTTTGAGTCATATTTTGAAAGATAACTGTTTACTTTGCCGCTCAGTCTTTTGTGTATCAATTTCGAAACCCGATCCGTATGAGTTCACGAGTTTTAGTGGTGGCAGTTTTTGTGTTGTGGAGTGCTGTGAGTTGGTACTGGTACGTCTGTGGCATCAAACAACAGTGCGGCGACCAGCCCGTAGCAGCGCAACAAGCCGTACCCTTCGAGCCGGAAAGCGTTCTGAGTCAGGACAACTCCGGGATAGAAACCGACAACTCCGGCGCTATTAAACCGGAGGAAAAAACACCTGCGCCTCAGCCTTCTGAGCCGGACATTACCCGAGCACATGTAGAGGAACTTGCCGACCATGCGCTGATCCACTTTCCCTACAACTCGACGCGCAAGGAAGACAACGCCGACATTGACGCCTACCTGTCCCGACTTGCCGATCAGTTGGCCGAATCCGGCAATACCGTCACCCTGACCGGCCATACCGACAATGTGGGCGACAGCAAAACGAACTATGCGTTCGCCTTGCGCCGGGCCAAAAACATCCGCGACATCCTCATCGCCAAGGGCGTGCCCAAAAAACAGATCATTTGCAAATCCGAAGGCGAGAAAAAACCCGTAGGCACCAACGACAATCCGCGCGGACGCTACCAGAACCGCCGGGTGGAAGTCCGTGTCGGCCAATAACCTGACAAACCTGCATCCATCTCACCATTTTCCAATCCAGATACATGTTTCAGCAAGACGTATTTCAAGGCCCCGGAACCGGAACTTTTACCACCCACACGTTTGAAATTTTGTTCATGCTCCTCGTGGCAGGCCTGATCGGACTCTGGTTAGGCTGGGTGCTTTGGAGCAAATACCGGCAGGAAGCGGAACAACTCCGCCTCGAAAACACCAGCCTGACGGCCACCAACGTCGCCCTCCGCACCGAAGCGGATGATATGAAAGCCAAACTGGCAACCCTGGAGTCCGATCAGACCAGCCTCGAAAACCGGATCAAAACTCTGACCTGGGAAGCCGACACCCAACGCACCCAGTTCACAATTCTCCAGAGCGATATGGAGAAAATACTGGCTCGCAACCGCCAACTCGAAACGGAACTTGGCCTGAGTCTCGAGCCGGAAACTGCCGTGAGCGAATCCATTCCGCTGGAAATAGACACGCAAACGCATACGGGAATCGCTGCTGAAATTCCCGAACCGGAACCGGAACAACCTGCCCCGACACCGGAAGTTGAGGAACTACCGATTCCTGCGCCGGAACCGGTAACGTCCCCGGCCCCAAGCGGCGACAACGTGGTATTTGTAGCACCCGTCTCGCGCGACAGCATGATTCCAATCGCCGAACTCGGCGATGCACCGGCCATCCAGATTCCGGCTTCAGAACCCGAGCCGCCGGCTGTTGTGGAAGCCGCACCACTCGTGGCAGCCGTGACCGGCGGCCCGCGCGACGACCTCAAGATTGTGGAGGGCGTCGGCCCCAAAATCGAGCAACTGCTGTTCAACGCCGGTATCACTACTTACGGCCAACTGGCCGCCACCTCGGTACAGCAACTCAAAGACATTCTCGCCGAAGCCGGCTCCCGCTATGTCATGCACGACCCCGGCACCTGGTCGGCCCAGGCCCTGCTGGCCGCCAACGGCGAATGGGAAAATCTGAAAGCCTACCAGGATTTCCTGAACGCCGGCAAGCGCCCGGATAAAAATTAAGGTTTGAGGGTTTCTGGTTAGAAGGTTGGAAAGTTGGTGCTGATCAACCAGAAACCTTCCAACCTTCTAACCAGAAACCTTCTAACCAGAAACCCTCACCGAATTACCACGTCTTTCACGAATTCCTCCCCCATTTCGTCGTTGAGCAGGTCTTTGATCTTGTCCTTGGCGTAGGAAAGTTCCTGCTTGAGGGGGGCGGAAAGGATGGTGAGGTAGAGTACGTTTTTCCGCACGGTGATATTCGACGTGTAGGTGGAAATGGTTTTTCCCATCAGTTTTGCCCAGAGCATTTTGACACGCGCCTCATTTACCTGCGGTTCAAGGCGGTATTCGCGCAACATGGCTTGCATAGCCTCCTGCAAGGAAAGGTCGTTTTTTTTCTTCATGCCGTGTTGTGTTTTGGCGCGCTGAAACAGCGGATGATTTTGCGGAAAATCCAGTGCAAAGGAACGGTAAAACAAGCCGTATTTTCACGGCAAAAAAAACTACTTGCCATGAAAATCCGGGAGTCCGAACTCATTTTGAACAAAGACGGCAGCGTGTACCACCTGAACCTGCTGCCCGAACAAATAGCGCCACTTATCATCACTGTAGGCGATCAGGATCGGGTGGCAAAAGTCAGTCGCCACTTCGATCGCATTGAGCACCGGGTGCGCAAACGCGAGTTTGTCACCCACACAGGCTGGCTCGGCAAGCAACGCCTGAGCGTCATCTCTTCCGGTATCGGGCCGGACAACATTGATATCGTGGTGAACGAACTGGACGCCCTGTTCAACATTGATTTCCAAACCCGCCAGCCCAGGCACTCCCCCACTCCACTGACGCTGATCCGGCTCGGCACGGCGGGCGGTTTGCAGGCCGAAATTCCGGTGGACGGACTGGTGGCTTCCACCGGCGGCATCGGGCTGGATGGGCTGTTGCAGTTTTACGCGGCGCCCGACCAGCAGCAGCACCCGGTGACGGACGCCCTGCGCGCGCATTTCGGCGATGCCTGGTCGTTTCCCCTGGCGCCATATTTTGCGCCTGCTGACCCGGCGCTGATCGGTCAGTTTTCCGACGGATTTTACCAGGGATTTACGGCTACAAACCCCGGTTTTTACGGCCCGCAAGGCCGGCAACTGCGTGCGCCCGTGCGGCTGCCCGGCTACCTCGACCGGCTGCAACAGTTCAGTTTCGACAATACCCGGATTCTGAACCTCGAAATGGAAACGGCGGCCATGTTCGGCCTGTGCCGCTTGCTCGGGCACCGGGCTATGTCGCTGAGCGCTGTGATTGCCAACCGGCCTCTGGGACAATTCAGCAAGGATACCGGCAAGGCGGTGGAGAAGTTGATTGTGGCGGCGTTGGAGAAAATTTGATGCCTGATACCTTTTGCGCGATTTTTCCCCTGGAGAATAAAATTCAATTTTGGATTTGCGGGGACAAAACCCTCCCTGCCATTTTGTCATTTTCTTCCTGAAAACGCCCTACATTTGCCCCCGCAAATCGAAGCACGAAATATGTACGACAACAACCCGACACTGGAGGGCATCAAAACCATAGACGAGGCGAAGCAGGGCAATGTGCTGTTCAAGGAGCACTGGCAGGAAACGAGTGTGCCGGGCGGACGGAAATTTTACATCGAGAGTTACGGCTGCCAGATGAATTTCAGCGATTCGGAAATCGTAGCGTCAATCCTGCATGAAGCGGGCTACTCCCCTACCCGTAATGTGGAAGAAAGCGACCTGATCCTGATCAACACCTGCTCCATCCGCGAAAAAGCCGAGGAAACCGTGCGTAAGCGCCTGCGTTTTTTTGAATCCGTAAAAAAACAGCGGTCGGGCACTGTGGTGGGCGTGCTCGGCTGCATGGCGGAGCGGCTGAAAAAGAAATTTCTTGAAGAAGAAAAACTCGTGGACCTCGTAGTCGGCCCCGATGCCTACCGCGACCTGCCCAACCTGATCGGCGGCGCCGAAGACGGCCAGCGCATGGTAAACGTGCTGCTCAGCCGCGAGGAAACCTACGCCGACATCAACCCGGTGCGCCTCGAAAGCAACGGCATCACAGCGTTCATTTCCATCATGCGCGGTTGCGACAACATGTGCTCGTTCTGCGTAGTGCCGTTCACCCGCGGCCGCGAACGCTCGCGCGACCCATACAGCATCGTGTCCGAAGCAGCAAGTTTGTTCGAAAACGGCTACCGCGAAGTCACCCTGCTCGGCCAGAATGTGGACTCGTACAAGTGGGAAAACCCCGAAACCGGCGAGCGCGTCAACTTCGCCAACCTGCTGGAAATGACGGCTCAGGTGCATCCGAACCTGCGTGTGCGTTTCAGCACGAGCCACCCCAAAGACATGACCGACGAGGTGCTGCATACGATGGCCAGGTACGACAATATCTGCAAGTACATCCACCTGCCGGTACAGTCGGGCAACAGCCGCATCCTCGAGATGATGAACCGCACCTACGACCGGCCCTGGTACGAGGCCCGTATCCACGCTATCCGCACCATTCTGCCTGAGGCGGCGGTGTCGAGCGACATCATCACCGGCTTTTGTTCCGAAACCGAGGACGAGCATCAGGACACGCTCAGCATCGTGGAATGGGCTAATTTTTCCATGTCGTACATGTTTTTTTACTCCGAACGCCCCGGCACGCTGGCCGCGCGCAAATATCCCGACGACATTCCAGAGGAAGTCAAAAAACGCCGTCTGAACGAGATCATCCGCCTGCAAACCGCCGTCAGCCTGCGCCATAACCAAGCCGATATCGGCAAGGTGTTCGAGGTACTCATTGAAGGCAACTCGCGCAAGTCGGACCAGGATTTTTGCGGACGCAACACACAGAACAAGATGGTGGTGTTTCCGAAAAAGCCAGGGCTGAAGCCGGGGGATTATGTGCAGGTGCGGGTAAAGGAGGTGACGAGCGCGACGTTAATTGGGGAAATTGTTTAATTATCTACGTGATGTCCAACCTCCTGTCCATAAAACAACGCTTCGGCATCGTCGGCACGTCCCAACTGCTGGATGCGGCACTGGAAACGGCTGTGCGCGTGGCGCCTACCGACCTCAGCGTGCTCATCACCGGCGAGAGCGGGGTGGGCAAGGAAGTTTTTTCCAAAATCATACACGCCCTGAGTGCCCGCAAGCACAACGAGTTCATCGCCGTCAATTGCGGCGCAATACCCGAGGGCACGATCAATTCCGAGTTGTTCGGGCACGAAAAAGGCGCGTTTACCGGCGCCGTGAACGACCGCAAGGGCTACTTCGAAACGGTGAACGGCGGCACGATTTTCCTGGACGAAATTGCCGAGATGCCACTCGACACGCAGGCCTACCTGCTGCGGGTACTGGAATCCGGCGAGTTTATCCGCGTCGGCTCCTCGAAGGTGCTGCGCACCGACGTACGCGTCATTGCCGCCACCAATGTGGATCTCGAAGAGCGCGTACGGCGCGGCAAGTTCCGTGAGGACCTGTACTACCGCCTGAGTACGGTGCCCATTCGGGTGCCGGCGCTGAAAGACCGGCGTGAGGATATTCTGGTGTTGTTCCGCAAGTTTGCACACGATTTTGCCGAAAGATACCGGATGCAACCTGTTCGGCTCGACGATAACGCGCAGTTTGCCCTCGAAACCTACCGCTGGCCGGGCAACATTCGCGAACTGAAAAATGTAGCGGAACAGTTGTCCGTTTTGTCCGAAGACCGCGAGATCAGCGCAGAGGCGCTGCAGCGGCAGATGCCGCAGATGTTTACCCGAAACCTGCCCATCCCGGCTGATCGTAACGGATCAGGTGGCGCTAAAGGCAGCGAATTTCAGGAGCGGGAAATCTTCTACAAGTTGCTGGTGGACATGAAAAACGACCTGAACGATCTGAAAGGGCTCGTGTTTGAACTCATCCACAGCAACAACCTGCAGATGCCCGACATGAGCAACCTGAGACGCTTGCAACCAGCGTATACCGAACCGGCGTTTTCAGCCGGCTCAAGATCAGGTTTCAGCGGACACGCGGAAACCATGCCCGCGCTGGAGGATGAGTCGAGTGTTCGTGTGACGCCGATCATCATTGAGCCGTCCAAACCACCCGGCGCGTTCGACCGTTCCGACGTGGAGGATGCTCCACTGGCGATGGATGAAATCGAAAAAGATGCCATTCGCCGCGCTTTGAAAAAATATCATGGCCGCCGGAAAGAGGCTGCCGAAGAGCTGAAAATTTCGGAACGCACGCTGTACCGAAAAATCAAACAGTACAATCTTTGATTTCACTGAAAACCGTCATTACTCGCAACATTCAATCAACCTGTCACTACCATGACCGCTCGTTTCAGTTTTTTCCTACTCATCCTTCTCTTCTGCCTTACCTCGGCAAACGCTCAAAAGGGACACAATCTCCGGGTCAAATTGGATAATTATGAACACAAGGAACTCGTGCTCGGCTTCCATTTCGGCGACAAGCAGTATGTGAAAGACACGGTCGAGGTCGGTTCCGACGGTTATTTCACGTTCAAGGCCGACACCCTGTTGCCCTGCGGCGTGTACCTCTTTGTACTCAAGCCCGACAACGCCTTCATCCAGATTCTGCTTTCCGAAAACGATCAGGATTTCACCATGCAGACAGATGTCAAGGCTATTGTGGAAAAGATGAAGATCAAAGGCAGCGATGAAAACAGGCTTTTCTACGAATACTTAGGCTTTTTGAACAAAATGCGCGTGGATGCCGATACCATCAAAGCCAAACTTGGTCGTACAAACGGCAATGCGGCCGACTCGCTTCGCCTTGTCAAAGAAAGCGGCGATTTGGACAACCAGGTGCGCAAATACCAGAATGACCTGATCAGTAAAAACGCAAGTACGCTGACCGCGAAAATTATCAAAAGTTCACTGGAGCCGGAAATCCCTGAATTTGAGGGGAAAGACGCCAAGGAGATTCAACTCAAAAAATACTACTGGTATCGTGCGCACTATTTCGACAACATTGACATCGCCGATCCTTGCCTGCTGCGCAGCCCTGTATTGCATCCCAAGGTGGATAATTACATCAACAAAGTCGTGCCGCAGCACCCCGACAGTATAAGCCTGGCGCTGGATCAGGTTATCGAAAAACTGAAAAACAGCCAGGAGACGTACAAATTCTACCTGATTCACTACCTGAATACGTTTGCCAAATCAACCATTGTGGGCATGGATGCCTGCTATGTGCACCTGGCACAGCGCTACTACTGCAACGGCGGCGCGCCCTGGGTTAAGGAAGAAGACCTCGAAAAAATATGCGACAATGCCCGCCGCCTTGAGCCGATCCTGATCGGGAAGATTGCCCCGAATATCATCGTGAAAGACCGTAACGACAAACCCGTGGCACTGTGGGATGTGGATGCCGACTACACCGTGCTGTTTTTTTGGGCGCCGGATTGCAGCCACTGCAAAAAAGCCGCTCCGCACATGGTCGAGTTTGCCAAAAAGTTCAAGGACCGCGGGGTGAAAGTCTTTGCTGTTTGCACCGCCGTCGTTACGGCAAAAGAAGATTCCAATACACCTGAAAAAGTGAAGGATACCTGCTGGAAAGCCCTGGAGGAGAAAGAATTCAGCGACTTCCTGTTTTTGAATACTTACGATCCATACATTCAGAGCCGCTACAAAATGACGTACGATGTGCAGTCCACACCGCAGATTTTTGTGCTGGACCGCAAGCATGAAATTTTGATGAAACGCATCGGTGCCGAAAAACTGAACGAGATCATGGAGGACGTGATGAAGTTTCAGGAAGAGCGGAAAAAGTCGAAAGGCGATAAGTAGCAAGACACAACAGGAGGGGGTTCACCACTAAAGTGCCTTTAGTGGTGAACCCCCTCCTGGCCGTTCATCTTCATCCTCGTGGACTGGTCGAAGGT
>CAYMQY010000160.1:0-10478 GCA_964392655.1 uncultured Saprospiraceae bacterium | reverse complement strand
TTTTTGCCGATTAAACGTGGACGGATTCCTTCGGAATGACAAAAAACTCTGTGTCCTCTAAGCCTCTGTGAGCCTCTGTGACACCTTTTTTATGTCGCGTCGGGCCAGCAGAAAAACACGAAAGCAATCGTCTCCGATACGGCCTGATTCCACCAGAACCGCTTCTTCCGGGAGCGCCGGAGCCGGTACGCCGTGGTGTAAAAACTGGAGATTTTCGAGTTGCAGGATTTCGTCCCAGAGTCCGACTTCGAGGAATTGCCGGAGCACATTCGCGCCGCCTTCCACAAGCAGGACGGCGTGTTTTTCCTGCTCCAGTTTTTCGATGAGCCAGGGAATCCAGCCGGAGATTTCGGATGGGGCGGGAAACTGTGTTTTCCGGTAAGTCGTCTCGCTGCGTCCGGGGCCAATGATCCAGGTGGGCAGGCTGTCATCAAGCAAGTGTGCCGTGGGCGGAATTTTTCCGGAAAAATCAAGGGCGATGCGCAAGGGCGATTTCCCGAAATACAGCCGGTTGTCGAGGCGGGGATTATCCACCAACGCGGTGGTCGTGCCCACCAGAATCGCGTCGGCTTCGGAGCGCATGCGGTGTGTCAGGCGCTGTGCCAACGGGCCGGTGATTGCCGTGCGTTCGCCTTGTCGCCCGAGGTAGCCGTCGGCACTTTGCGCCCATTTCAGGATGATGTGCGGGCGTTTTTTTTCGATCCAGGTAAAAAATGCGCGGTTCAGGTAGCGCCCTTCGGCTTCGAGGATACCGGCGTGAACCTCCACGCCCGCAGCCCGGAGTTTTTGTATACTCTGCCCGGCTACCAGCGGGTTGGGGTCGGTATTGGCCACCACCACGCGCGGTATTTTTTCTTTCAAAATCAGGTCCACGCAGGGCGGTGTTTTGCCGAAATGAAAACACGGCTCGAGGTTGCAAAACAAGGTGCTCTGAGGAATTAGATGCCGGTCGACCTCGGCAACAGCCCGCAAGGCATTCACTTCGGCATGCGCTTCGCCATAACGCCGGTGCCATCCCTCCCCGATAATGCGGTCGGCATGCACCACCACAGCCCCCACCAAGGGATTGGGCGATACGTGGCCTGCTCCAAGGCGGGCGAGTTGAAAGCACCGGCGTATGTACTGTTCCATGATGGGTCGCGTTAGCAGCAGCCACTACCCGGCTCGCAGCAGGCAATGGCTGTCTTCAGTTCGGCAAGATTGACCTGGCGTTTTTCTGTCCGGACGACTTTGGTCGGGGCGCCCGGTTTTTCGGCGTACACGGTGATGCTGAAAATACCGGTGCCGGAGGCCAAAAACGCCTGAAGTTGTTCTCCAGAGAGGTGTTCGAGCAGAATATGGTCGGGAATCAGGATCGGTTTCACCTGCTGGATTTGCAGGTTCCGGAATCCGGCTTCCCGGATCAGGCCGAGGTATTCGTCCTGCTGAATCGCGCCGGAAACGCAGCCGGCATACAATTCGGCGCTTTGGCGCAGGGCGTCGGGCAGGTCACCCACCAGCACGATATCGCTGATGCTGAAGTGTCCGCCGGGACGCAGGACGCGGGAAATCTCGGCGATGGCGCGGGCTTTGTCGGGTACTAAGTTCAGCACGCAGTTGGACACTACGACGTCCACGGAATTGTCGCTCACCGGTAGCGCTTCGATGTCGCCCTGCCGGAATTCGACGTTGTTGAAGCCTAATTTTTCAGCGTTCAGGCGGGCGCGGCGGATCATGTCGGGGGTAAAATCCACCCCGATGACTTTGCCTTCCGCTCCTGTGGCTGCTCGGGCCACGAAACAATCGTTTCCGGCGCCGGAGCCCAGGTCGAGCACGGTGTCACCTTCGTGGATGTGTGCGTGTTCGGTCGGCAAACCGCAGCCGAGGCCGAGGTCGGCGTCGGGGTTGTAGCCCTTGAGCGCCGTGTACGATTCCGACATGATGGTGTACGTGCCGGGCGTACCGACGCCGCAACAGGAATTGCTGTTGGCCTCCCGGCTTTGTCGGGCGATTTCCGCGTATTTCTCGCGGACGCCGGCTTTGACTGATTCAGAATGTGTCATTGTTTTTGTTTTTATAGTTTAAAAAATTAGCAGGAACAGTTCTGTGCAGCCGACGCGAAGAGCTCTTCGAGCAAGTTCTTGAGGCGCGAAACGGTGTCGTGGTTGATGCAGTAGCAGGATTTGACCCCTTCGACGGTGCCGGAAATCAGGCCGGCAGATTTAAGTTCTTTCAGGTGCTGGCTTACCGTGCTTTGGGCCAGTGGCAGTACGTCCACGATTTCACCGCACACACACACATTCCGGCGGGCGAGTTCCCGCAGAATAGCCACGCGAGCCGGATGGCCGAGTGCTTTGGCAAGTTCGGCAAGTTCATTTTCGATGTCGGTGAAAACCTCAATTTTCGGTGCTGCCATAGTGGGTTGATTTTAAAGGCTGCAAAAATTCATCGCAAAAGTACGATAGAACTGAAAAGAGGCAAGGCTTGCGGAAAAATTTATCGCAAAAATACGATTTAATTTTTCGCAACGCGTTCAGTTGCTGTGGTGGCTCTCTGCAAGGCCTTGTTTTTCAAGTCGTTTGCGCCATTCGATGTACCCCAGCACGGAAAGTGACAAAAAGACAAGGTACTGGAAAGACGTGAACGGATAGCCTTTGATGAAGTACAGGGGCACGGCTGCCATGTTGGTCATGCCCCACCACAGCCAGTTTTCCAGTTTTTTCCGGGTCATCAGGAGCATACCGGTGTACGCGGTGGCGGAGGCAAAGGCATCGGCCAGTGGTACGGTGCTGTCGGTCCAGTGTCGGAGTGCGAGGTAAAGTACGAGCCAGCAGACGGCGAAAAAGGCAATGGACACTATCCAGTCTCGCGGGGTACTTGCTGTGATGTGCAGGGTGTGCCGGGCATTGTCTTTTTTTGCCCACATCACCCAGCCGATCACACTCATCACCGTGTAGTACAGGTTGACACCGGCTTCGGCGTAAAGGCCGGCCACAATGCTAAGGTGGATGTAAATGGTGGTATTGACGAGACCCGTCGGGTACACCCAGATGTGTTCTTTTCTGGAAAAAATGACGCTGGCGATGCCGAAAAACACGGCAATGAACTCCAGTTCAGTCGTGGCGAGTAGTCCGTTGATTAATTGGAGCCAAACCTCTTGCACCGTCATAACCTGCAAAGCATGGAATTAGCGGAGAGTACAGTATGAAACAGCAAAGCCTTCCGCTGTGAGAGGACAGCGGAAGGCTTTGACAAGATGCTGATCGCAGGGAAAACGATTACTGCGGAATGGTACTACCACAGCTCGAATTCCAGGGAAAGACCTGATCAAATGGCTTGGACCCGCCCTTACCGCCTTCAACACGAACCATCTCGTCCTTATCCAGAACCTTCACAGACTCCTGAATGGATTCGAGCTGACTTTTCGTGTTGTCAGGCTGTTCTTTACCGGCGGGTTCGCTCGTCTTTTTAAGAAATGAGAACATAGGTTTAGGTTCGCGCTTTTTTCAAAGGCCAAAGGTAGCGGGATTTTGCAAAAGGTCAAGGATACGGTTGGTATTTTTGTATTTAAGGCGTCAAAACACTTTTGTTCGGCAGGAATAGGGGTTGATTTGTGCAGGGCTTGCCCGGAAACGCATGGGAGACTTGTTTGAAAAACAGGCTTTATTTTTGCCACACGAAACGCGGCCCTTTGCATAAACATTTAAAAACTACTCCTGTTTCAGTATTTTTGCTCGAGAAGCATGGCGATCTATTCCATCCGCGATCTGGAAAAACTTACCGGAATTAAAGCCCATACCATCCGGATATGGGAGCAGCGCTATCGGCTGGTATCTCCTGCCCGTACGGAAACCAATATCCGGTACTACACCGACGAGAACCTCCGCCATCTGTTCAATATTGCCTTACTGAATCGTTACGGCTACAAAATCAGCAAGTTGGCCAGGATGCAGCCGGAGGAGATAGCCGCCAAAGTTGCCGACATTGCCGAAAACAACAACAGTCCCAACACCCAGGTCGAGGCGCTTACCTTGGCCATGATTGACTTTGACGAGGCTGCTTTCGACCGAGTTTTCGCAGCATACAACTGGGAAAATGGTTTTGAGCAAACCATGATTCAGTTGATCTACCCGTTTTTGGATCGCCTGGGCGTGTTGTGGATGGCGCACAGCGTCAGCCATGCCCACGAAAAATTTATCACAAACCTCATCCGCCGCAAACTTTTTGTAGCGATTGACCGGGAAAATACCACCTCTTCCGGGCAGGGCGCCCGGTTTTTGCTTTACCTGCCCGATGGCGAAAGTCAGGAACTGACGCTGTTGTTCATGCACTATTTGCTCAAGAGCCGCCATCAGAAAGCGGTATATCTGGGAACAGCCATTTCGCTCGACGACCTGCGCGATGCCTGCCAATCCTACCACCCCGACTTCGTCTTCACCATCCTGAATACGCCGCCGGTCCGGCAATCTATCCAGACTTATGTGGATGCTGCAGCCAAAATTTGCGGGCCGGCACAGGTGCTGTTCAGTGGCGCACAAATGTTTGTCAATCCGGTCAAACTGCCGCCAAACTCTCGCTCCCTGACGGGAATGCCAGAAGCCTTGCAATTGCTGGACGATCTGACGCGAAGCCAAAAATCCCTGGCCTGATAACACAGAAGGCCACACGAGCGACTTGCCCGTATGGCCTTCTTTCCCGACAATATTCTGAGCAGTATCAGGCTTCCGGTGTGTCTCCCGCAGGAGCCTCGGCACCCTCGGCCTCTTTCGGTGCGACAGGTTTTTTCCTCGACTTGGCTGCCGGTTTTTCTGCTACTTCTTCCGACGTTACTTCTGCAGGTGCTTCAGCAACCGGCTCTTCGGCAACAGCAGTCGGTTCGGCGGCTTTTTTGCGTGCGGATGCGGCTTTTTCGCGCTTTTCTGCAAAGTTCTCGGCCACTTCTTCCACTTTTTCCACGACATCGCCGAGCAGGTCGTCGGCTTTCTCGATGGCGTCGTCAAGCAAGTCGCCGGCTTTCTGGCCGAATACTTTCCCGACAGCCTTGACGGTGTCGAGCACGTCTTCCAGCGATTCGCCCAGCAATTTGCCGGCTACGTCGAAGGCGTTTTCGTCGCTTTGGGCTTTTTCTTCCGCAGCAGCGCTACCGGAATCTGCCGGAGCAGCCGCCGTTTCGGTGCCGGCAAGTGTGGAAGCAGAGATTTGTTCGGAAATTTCCTGTTTGGCAGCCGCCTTGGCTTCTTCAAACTTTTTCCGCTCGGCTTCTTTTTCGAGGCGTTTGGCCTCTTTTTCCTTGGCGAGGTTCAACTGACGCTCCACATCGGCGCGGGTAGCGTTCATCTCGTCCAGTTTCTCACGTTTGGAAGCCACGCGCTCTTCGATCATTTTGATCTTGGCGCTGCGAATCTGGGCCTCGAGTTGGCCCTCGGTGGCGGCAATTTTTTTGCTCTGGAAGGCCAGTTCCTCTTCGTCGCGGCGCACGCTGTCTTCCATACGGCGGATAGCGTCGCGCAGGCCGCCGATGCGGCGTTCGTGGCGCTCCGCGAGCGAACCCTCGTTGGCAGCAGGGCCGAAGCGGCGTTCTTTGGCTTTTTTGAACGCCTTGTCGAGGCGGTCCCAGAGTTTGTTCCGGTGCTCGTTGCTCATTTTGGCCTCGCGGTACCGGCGTTGCATATTTTTCAGGTCGTCGAACACAGAGTTGAGTTTGGCACCGCCTGCGGCAATGCGTTGCTCCACGTCTTCGAGCCGGGTGATAAATTCGTCATACACCGACTGGGAGGACGACATGAATTCGTCCTGCACCTTGGCGCGCAGTTTTTTCAGATCGTCAAACAGGATGTTGATGTTGTCGCGCAGGCTGTCTGCATGGTTGCGGAACAGGTTGCGGTCGCGGGCCTGTTCCTGCACTTTGTCCCAGAAGCCTTTGAGGCTGTCCCACAAGCCGGCATCGTAGGTTTGCAGGGCTTGTACTTTTTCTTTGAACTCGGCCAGTTCCTGCTGGTAAGCCTGGTGCAGTTTGGAGGAGAGCACCACGAAGTGCCACTCGGTTTGTGCGCGCTGGATGAGTCCGTTGCGGTCCTCGGCCTTGAGGTCATCCGGCAGCAGGGTTTCGGTGACGCTGAGTTCGCGCTCCAGTACGGTGTGTTCTGCGGGGAATTCCACTTCGGTGCCGGCCTTCCATTCGTTCATCAACTTGTTGAAAAACTCTTCCGTGGCGACGGATTCCGGAAAGGTGTAAAGCAGCACTTTGTTTTCTTCTGCCTTGAGTTCCAGTGCGATCAGGACTTTTTCATTTTCTGCGTTGGTTCCCCAAACGACGATCTTGTTCTTCATTGCGGTACAGTTACAGTTACGGTGTACAGTTACAGTGTGTGTTTAAACGGTGGCTTGCCCATCCGGGCAATACAGGTTCAAAAATGAGGCCGCAAATTTAGGCGGTAACGGCGTGTTTTTGTGTTTTCGGGCGTCTTTGTTTCAAAATTCCCTGAGCCAGCAGGTACTCGGCAATTTGCACGGCATTGGTAGCGGCGCCTTTGCGCAGGTTGTCGGACACCACCCACATATTGAGCGTGTTGGGCTGGCTTTCGTCGCGGCGCAAACGCCCGACAAACACCTCGTCTTTGTCGTGCGCATGCAGCGGCATGGGGTACTGCACGTTGGCGGGGTCGTCAATGACCACGACACCGGGGGCTTTTTCAAGCAGGCTGCGCACTTCGTTCAGGTCGAAATCCTGCTCGAATTCCACATTGACCGACTCGGAATGCCCGCCCATTACCGGCACGCGCACCGTGGTGGCTGTGACGCGGATACTGTGGTCGCCCATGATTTTTTTGGTCTCCAGCACCATTTTCATTTCTTCCTTGGTGTAGCCGTTTTCCAGAAACACGTCAATGTGCGGGAGCAGGTTCAGGTCAATCTGGTACGGATAGGCCCGCTCGCCCGGCTTGCCTTTGCGTTCGTTCATCAACTGGTTGACGGCTTTCACGCCCGTTCCGGTGACGGACTGGTAGGTGCTGACCACGATACGTTTGATTTTGTAGCGGTCGTGCAAAGGCTTGAGCGCCACCACCATCTGGATCGTGGAGCAGTTCGGGTTGGCGATGATTTTGTCTTTTTTGGTCAGCACGTGGGCATTGACCTCGGGCACTACCAGTTTTTTATCCTCGTCCATACGCCAGGCGCTGGAGTTGTCAATCACGGTGGTGCCTACCTCGGCAAACCGGGGCGCCCACTCTTTGGAGGTCGTTCCACCTGCGCTAAAAATGGCTACATCCGGCTTTTTCCGGATAGCATCCGTCATGCTCACGATCTTGTATCGCTTGCCTCGAAAACGGATCGTTTTGCCCACCGACCGCTCGGAAGCGACCGGAATGAGGCGGGTGATGGGGAAATTGCGCTCTTCGAGCACCTGAAGCATTTTTGTGCCCACCAGGCCGGTGGCACCGACTACGGCTACTTTCATTTTTTGTTGACAGGTTGAATGGTTGACTGGTTGATTGGTTGATTGGTTGACTGGTTGATTGGTTGACTGGTTGAATGGTTGACTGGTTAACTGGCCATTAGGAGTTTTCAAAAAACTGTATCAAGCCATTCTTAGTGTTTTTATTGCTCTCAAGGGGCTGACACACTTTTCTGAACCGTCTAGAACAACTCCAATCAACCAGTCAACCAGTCAACCATTCAACCAATCAACCAATCAACCAGTCACGCAAAGGTATGGCGCAAAAAGACGATGGCGGGTAAAAGAAATTGCCCGAAAAGGCGACCTTCGCGCCGAAAAAAGACATGGACATGTTTATTCGCTTTCATAAAGAAGGTTTTGCGATTCTGATCGCAGTGGGCCTTTTCCTTTTGTTGCTCAATGTGGCGTTGCGTTTGCTCGGCTCGTTGTACTTCTGGCCGGTGCTGGTGCTTTCGCTGATCGTGTACGGTCTGGTGGCACAGTTCTTCCGGAACCCCGTGCGCGTGATTCCGGTTAAGGACAATCAGTTGATTTATGCCCCCGCCGACGGTAGGATTTGTGTGATCGAGGAGGTGTACGAAGGAGAATATTTCAAGGACAGGCGCCTGCAGGTTTCCATCTTTATGTCGCCGCTCAACGTGCATGTAAACCGAAATCCCGTGAGCGGCCTCGTGCGTTACTTCCGGTATCACCCCGGTAAATATTTAGTGGCCTGGCACCCCAAGAGCAGTACCGAAAACGAACGTACCACCGTGGTGTACGATACCGGCGAAGGTCAAATCCTGATGCGGCAAATCGCCGGAGCCGTAGCCAAACGCATCAAATGGTATGTCAAAGAGGGCGATCAGGTCGAACAGGGCGCCGACATGGGCTTCATTAAGTTCGGCTCCCGCGTGGACCTGTTCCTCCCCGTCAACACCAAAATCGAGGTGGCCATGGATCAGCAGGTACGCGGAAACCTCGACGTGATCGCCAAACTACCCAATTAACCAATCACCAGTCAACCAATCAACCAGTCAACCATGACGGAACAAGAAATTTTGCGCCGCGAGGCGCTTCAGCAACTGCGCGAACTCGGCATTGATCCCTATCCAGCCGAGATGTTCGATGTCACGGCCTTTGCTGCCGATATTCTGGAAAACTACCGGGAAGAAGTGCTGGAAGACGGCACGAAAAACCGCCTGAATTACCAGGAAGTCGCTCTGGCGGGGCGCGTCATGGCCTCTCGCGAGGCGGGCAAAGCGCTGTTTATGAACCTGCAGGACAGCAGCGGACGCATCCAGTTGTACCTCCGCCGCGATGATTTTGCGCAAGGCGAGGATTTCACCTTTTTCGACGTCGCCATCAAAAAACTGCTCGACCTCGGCGACTACGTCGGCGTGCGCGGGTTTGCCTTCAAAACCAAAACCGGCGAAGTGTCGGTGCACGTGCAGGAACTGAAATTTTTGGCCAAAAGTCTGCGCCCGCTGCCCATCGTGAAGCGCGACGCCGAAGGGAATATTTTCGACGCGTTCACCGACCCCGAACAGCGCTACCGCATGCGCTACGTGGACCTGACGGTGAACCCCGAGTTCCGCCGGATTTTCATCAAACGCAGCAAAATGATCCGCACCATGCGGACTTTCCTCGACGACCTCGGGCTGCTTGAAGTGGAAACGCCCATCCTGCAGCCCATCCACGGCGGCGCGGCGGCGCGTCCGTTCTCGACGCACCACAACACGCTGGACATGAAACTGTACCTGCGTATTGCCAACGAACTGTACCTCAAGCGCCTGATCGTGGCCGGCTTCGACGGGGTGTACGAGTTTGCCAAAATGTTCCGCAACGAGGGCATGGACCGCACGCACAACCCGGAGTTCACCGCGCTGGAATTTTATGTGGCCTACAAGGACTACAACTGGCTGATGGACGTGACCGAGCGCATGCTCGAACGCGTGGCCCGCGCCCTGAGCGACGACGGCAGCGCCACAGTCACCTTCGGCGGACACACGCTCGACTTCGCCGGGCCGTACACCCGCCTGACCATGTTCGATGCCATTCACCAGTACACCGGCCTGAATGTGGAAACTGCCGACGAGGCCGAACTCCGCGCCTACTGCCGCCGGGAGCACATCGAACTGGACGCCAGCATGGGCAAGGCCAAACTGATTGACGAAATTTTCGGGGAAAAGGTGGAGAAACACCTGATCCAGCCCACGTTTTTGATTGACTACCCGGTGGACATGTCGCCGCTCACAAAAAAACACCGCAGCAAACCCGGCCTCGTGGAGCGCTTCGAACTCTTTGTGAATGGCAAGGAGGTGGCCAACGCCTACTCCGAACTGAACGACCCCCTCGACCAGCGCGAACGCTTCGAAGACCAGCTCCGCCTGGCCGCCCGCGGCGACGAGGAGGCGATGGCCATGGACGAGGATTTCCTGCGCGCACTGGAGTACGGTATGCCGCCTACCGGCGGTATCGGCTTCGGCATTGACCGGCTGGCCATGCTGTTTACCGGCCAGACGAGCATTCAGGAGGTGCTGTTCTTTCCGCAGATGCGGCCGGAGGCGGGGTAGTGGGGGGGCAAACGCATCAAAACAGAGGCGTCAAAGCCGGCGAATTCAAAATTACATGATTGCAGATTACATGATTGTTGATTTTAGAAGTACCCTCGTAGCGAACACCGCGTTCGTTTGGCCAAGGGCGAAGCGGTCAACGTAACGCACTTCAACAATCTACAATCATGTAATCTGCAATCATGTAATTTTGAATTTATTGACGGGAACGATCCGATTTTCATGCGCTTGCCTTGGGTAGTGGGGGTGTTTTTGGGGCAGGGGCACGGAGGTGTTGTTGGTTGACGGGTATTATTTTTACATTTGTTCCCTGTAAACCAAATCCTTGGCCAGCAAAATGCCCGACTTTCCTTTCATTTTTATCAGTTACCGCGTAGCCGACAGCTTGACGCAGGCCGGGCGACTGCATCAGTCGCTGGAAGCGGCGCTGGGGAAAGGGTCGATTTTTTACGACAAGAGCAACCTGAAGCCGGGTATGAAGTGGC
>CAYMQY010000159.1:0-10609 GCA_964392655.1 uncultured Saprospiraceae bacterium | reverse complement strand
TGGGGAGCGTGTACGGCATGAAAAAGATGCTGGAACCGCAGTTTCCCGGCATCGGACTGTGGGTGGCTGTGGTCATCGCCTTTGTGGTGCAACGGCTCAACGGCGTGTCGGCGCATTTCAGCACCCGGATGATCGCCGCGGCTTTCCTGCCCAAAGCGGAAAAACAAAGCCTCGAAAACCAGCGGGTGGCCGGGGTGGACATCACGATCGGCATCCTGTGCCTTTGCCTGACCGCCGGCATTTGCACCGTGGATTTCATCGTCAACCGCGAAGGCAACCACGAGGCCGTGGAACGTATGACGGCCAAGCCGGAAGAAAAGGTGGTGGATACGGTTCTGCACGACAAAGTGCTGAACCTTGCCGAAAAGGCCCGCAACGCTGAAAAGGCCGCCGAAGACCGCGAACGCGGCGCCTGGAATACTAAGGTGGATTCCGAACTCAACAAAGAGAAACGCCGGCTGGAATCGCGCAAGAAACGTCTCGCCGGGGTAGGGGCGAACTGGGCGCAGGTGGAAACCCGGCAAATCAACGCGCAGCTGGCCGGCCTGGAGAAAAAACGCCGCGAGCGCAAAGCGGAGTTCCTGCCAAAAACCAGCAATCTGGCTGAAAAGGAAAAAGCCCTGGCCGACATCGCCGCCCAGCAAAGCAGCCTGCTGCTCGGACAACAAACCCAGGTGAACGAAGCCAACAACCGGGCGCTGGGCGTCTACGAGGCGCGCAAGGAATCCCGCAAGAGCGGCATGTTCCTGATTTACTTAGCCGGCATGTTCTTGTGGCACATCTGCCACGGAATGCGGCAGTACCGGGCACTCAAGTTCGACGAAAAGCACCCCGACGGCGAAAGCCCGCTGATCGAGATTTTCAAGACCATCGGCAACGGGCTGAACAACGCCCTGTGGACTGTTCGGGCGAAAATCTACGACTGGCTGCCGGAGGATGAAATCCGCGACGCTGCCAAGAAAGACCTGCTGGCCAAGGTGCAAACCGATCTCTGCCAGGAGGTATTCCATTTCGTGACCAACAACCAGGGCGTGAACGAAATGGCGATCTACCTCGCCTTGAAACACCGCGATCTAAACGAAGTGCGCCAATCGCTCCGGGTGCTGAAAACCGCCCGCCTGCTTTTCGAGAACAGCGGCCTTTGGACGGCCGACAAACACCAGGCTCAGTTTTTTTTTGACCTGACGGGAGAGGAGCGCGGCGGATCGGATAAACGCCTTGAACATCAAACCCCAAGCGCCAAATTCAACATTGACGAAACCTTCATCCGGGCCTTGATAGACGATCTGCTGGCCGCCCGGAACTTCATTCGGGACAAAGCCCAGATTGATCTGTTAATCCGGGAATTAGAAACCACCATTCAATTTGTTTGATATGACACTCGCCGAATTGGACGAACACATCAAAACCTTCAAACGCCGGGTCAACGACCCCAACCTGAGCGAAGCCCAACGCGCCGCGTTCCAAGCCGCCCTGGAAGGGGCGGAAAAACAGAGGCAGGAACTCCTGGAAGCGCAAGCGTCCGTCGTGGCGCTTAAGCCGGAGCAAACGATACCCAAGCTGCCAGCGGGTACCCAACCGGGTACTTTGCCCGGAACGCCACTGGTGGCTATCGAGGCGGATCCGGCCGTTACGCCACCCGAACCATCGGCGCCCACCGGTGGCCCTGAAAAAAAAACGCCGGTTCGCTCGTCTGCCCCAGTTGTGGGTACTGTTTCGACGCAGAACCCTGATGCAGATGCAATTGTGGTAGAGTGCGATCTGGAGGGCCTCTCCAAACCGGTAATCGTTTTTCGTTGGGGCAAGACGGAGGAGCGGCTGTCGCCGGGCGTGGCGATGGGACGGTTTAAGGCGCGGGTAGCAGATGTGGCGCGGCTGAAGAACCGGCGGTTGGAGGAGAGCCGGTGTTTTCGGAGGGCGGTGGGGTATTATGAGGGGTTACGCCGGTTTTATGGGCGGGAGTTGGGGGCGGGAGACTTCGGATTTCGAGGAAAGAGGGCAGAGGTTTTCGAGTCTGTACAAAGTGCGGTGCTTCCTAAGACAAGGAGTTTTGACGGCGGCAGGTAGCATTTCAGGAATTGTCGGTATTTTTCGGCGGTCTCTTAACCTACTCAAGATGGAACAACCAGAACGGATCGCCGACGATGAGTTTTTCAACATGGTCGAGGACATCAAACAGATGATTAAATCTGCCCAATACCGCGCTTTGCAGACCGTCAATCAAGAGCAAATCGCGTTGTATTGGAGCATTGGCAAATCCATTGTGGATCGGCAACAGGCACACGGTTGGGGCAAAAGCATTGTCGAACGGCTCGCGGGAGAGCTGCAACAGGCTTTCCCGAATACAAATGGGTATTCCTCTCGAAACCTTTGGCGCATGAAAAACCTGTACGAAGAGTACAGCAGCAGCGATCTAATTCTGCCACCAGTGGTGGCAGAAATTGCCTGGTCCCACAACATCATTATCCTTGAGAAGTGCAAAGATGCGCACCAACGCTTTTTCTATATCAAAATGGCTGCCCGACACCATTGGTCAAAAACTGCTTTGACCAATGCCATTGCAGGCCAATTGTGGGAAAATATGCTACTCAACCAGCACAACTTCGAAGAAACGTTGCCCGCTGTACAGATCGAAGGCGCCGCCTCGGTCATACGGGATGAATACACCTTCGGTTTCCTTCACCTGTCGGAACCATATACCGAAGCGCAATTAGAACAGGCTCTTTTGAACAATATCAGGGATTTTTTAGCCTCTATGGGAGGTGATTTCACGTTTGTGGGCAATCAAGTCGGGGTGACGGTAGACGGAAAGCATTTTGAAATTGATTTGCTGCTGTACCATCGGTCGCTTCAATGCTTGGTGGCGATTGACCTGAAAATTGACGAATTTCAGCCGGAATACGCCGGGAAAATGAATTTTTACCTGTCAGCCCTGAACCGGCTCTACCGAAAACCGCACGAACAGCCCAGTATCGGCATTATCATCTGCAAAAGCAAATCCCGGACGGTCGTGGAATTTGCCCTGCAAGATGTCAACAAGCCAATCGGCATTGCCACGTACACGCTAACCGAATCCTTGCCAAAAGAATTGTCGCAGTTTTTTCCCACGTCGCAAGAGTTGGCGGAGCGGGTAGAGGCGTTGACCAAAAATTTGAAAAACAACCGTGACGGTGGCAGGCAAGCGGTGGAAGAATAAGAATGAAGCACAGGCGTACCTCACTCCACCTTTTTCACGAACACCTCCAAAAATCCATCGCAAATGACGATCTCCAGAATTTCTACTTGGTAGTTGAAATCCGCCAAAAACTCGCTTTCCTGATCGGTCAGTCCAAAGCGCGCTTTGAATGAGTGCAGGTTCAGCGACTCGCCGCGTTGCGGCCGGCTGGGCAGGGTGATATACGCCCGCTTGATCTTGGCAGATATGCTGTTATTCAGCCCCGTGATGAGCTCACGGGACAATTCCGGGTAATAGGGGATCAACTCTTCATCAAGATGTAACCGGACTTTGGTACGCATAAAAATTCAAGATTATGAAGGCAGGACTGCAAACATATAAAACAAAATGTTTTGTAAAACAAAAAACTTAGCGCATCCGACAAATAATTTGCATTTAAAAATGCTCCATGCGTATCGTTTTATCTTCTTGCCGCATGGGTATTGAAGTTTTTCTCCATCCCTCCTGAGCCGCACTCAAAGCAGCGTCAGCAACACCTCCCCAAACTCCAAAACAGGTCGAATCCCATACCCGGCAGCCGGTAGTACAAACTCCGGTGTACCACCCACATACCATTCCAGCAGCGACAAATGTCCCTTGATATAACAAGTTACATCCGCCTCCCGAATCCCTTCCTTTTCAAACTGAAAGCGCCCACGCGCCACCTTGAGTACCGTCTGTACATCCGGACCATAGGCCAGCACATACCCGGTTCCGCCCTCGGCAATGAGCCATTCGCGGCCGGGTTTTGGATTTTTCACCGGATTTGCGACCCGGTAAAAGCGGTACTTACCGCATTTGGCGATCTCCACGGCCTCGACCTCCAGGTCGTGGCGTTCAAAAGTTTCGCCGTTCCAAAGCCACCAGGACACGGCATAGCGGGGTGTGTTTTTGTGGTTGGTCATGGTTGTACGATTTAGGCGGCATGAAGGCCACCGGTGATGGAATAGAAATGCAGGCGGGCGATTTCCGGCGAAGCGGCGGTGAAGCAGGCTACACCATCCGGCCGGCACAGCAGCCAGCGGTCGCAGGGACCGGTTGGGTAGGGGTTGCAGCAGAGGGCGAGCCGGAGAATCCTGGTCTTCAGCCATTCGCAAGGCACGACGGGTTTGAGTTGTGCTCGACCGATCCAATCCAGCACGTGCAGGGAAATGCGGTCAGTTGGATTGAAATGCGGCGCCCGACGTCGGAGAATGCGGCGTTTTAGTGCCTGGATGCCGGAATAATCCGGCACTTCATGTGCGCGGGCGACGTGCAAGCCCGCCGGGTGTTGTTCCAGGAGTGGTGTCATAGATTGGGATGTTTTAAAATGGAATGTCCTGATCGTTGCGGCTGGCAGGTTTTACCCCGCCGTATGGCGACGGGCTGTCTGGAAAGGCAGCGTCGCCACCAAAACCCGCCGGATTATTGGGCGTGTTGTTTCGACTATGCCCCGCATTTGCAACTACCGGGACAAAAAAATGCGGGAAGTTTTCCAGTGTCGAAAAGCGGGTGAACTGCTTTTCAAATTTCACTTTTATGGTGTCGGTATCCCCGTGGCGGTTTTTGGCGAAGATGATCTCGGCAATGCCCTTGAGCGATTCGCCGGACTCATCCTCCAGGATGCCGTAGTATTCAGGCCGGTAAATAAAGGATACGATGTCCGCATCCTGCTCCACCGCGCCGCTGTCACGCAGGTCGGAGAGTTGCGGGCGTTTGGCGCCGCCGCGCGTTTCCACGGCCCGGCTCAACTGCGACAATGCGATCACCGGCACGTTCAGTTCTTTGGCCAGGGCCTTCAAAGCCCGACTGATACCGGACACTTCCTGTTCGCGGTTGGCGTTTTTGTTTTCCATGCCACCGGGCGTGAGGGTCATCAGTTGCAGGTAATCCACGATGACCAATTGAACATCGTGTTGGCGCTTGAGCCGCCGGCATTTGGCCCGCATTTCCACGATGCTGATGCCGGGGGTGTCGTCGAGGTAGATGGGCAGGTTTTCCACCTGGTCGGCAGCCTCGGCAAGGGTCATCAGTTCTTCGTCGGAGAGCGAGCCGTCCCGCATTTTGTGTCCGCTAACCTCGCCCAGCATGGCCATCATGCGCATCACTAATTGCGGATTAGTCATTTCCAAACTGAAAAATGCGACGGGTACGCCGCATTTCGCCGCATTCAGGGCTACCGACAATGCGAAACCGGTCTTGCCCATGCCCGGCCGGGCTGCCAGGATCACGAGGTCGGAATTTTGCCAGCCGCCAGTCAGGGCATCCACTTCCGCGATGCCTGCGGATATGCCCGTGATGCCGTCGCCGTTGCGGGCTTTCAGCGCATTTTGCTCGATTTGTTTGAAGGTGGAAAATGCGATGGATCCGGCCTTGGTGCTGGAGCGAGACAGGGAGTTTTGGGTAATGGCAAACAAGTCCTGCTCCGCATGTTGTAGCGCATCGAAGCAGTCAATGGTGTCTTCATAACCGTCCTTCACCATTTTGGCGCCGGTGGCAATGATCTGCCGCTGAATGTGTTTTTGCTGGATAATGCGGCTGTGGTACTCGATGTTGGCCGCCGATGCCACCCGATTGGTCAGTTCCACCAAGTAGTAACTGCCGCCCGCGCGATCCAACTCGCCGCATTTGCGCAGTTCTTCGGTCACGGTGAGAATGTCCACCGGGTGCTGCCGCTCGTGCAGCCGCATTATCGCCTGGTATATCGCCTGGTGCGCGGGCGTGTAAAACGCCTCGGGCGTGAGCAAATCCGCGACAATGTTCATTGCTTCCCGGTCGGTCATCAACGCGCCCAGGACGGCTTCTTCCAGTGGCAGGACCTGCGGCGGGATTTTGCCGAAAACATACTGCGACATGCCGGCATCTTCCCGCATTTGGGCCGGTTGTTGCCGCATTTTGGACGGGTAGTCGCGGGAAGAGTTGGGCCGTTGATCGCGCATGGGTTTGGCGGATTAAAGCGTAAAGAAAAATTCGGGGGAGACCCAGCCGCCGCCCTGGCCGATACCGCACAAGCGGCCGGAAGCCAGGTCAATGCGCAAAACCGGTTGGTTGGATTCGCCGTGATAGATGTAGGCGCGGGCGTATTTCTGTTTGGCTTGCAATCGCTTCGCGACTTCGCCCAAGTATGCCGCGACCAGGAAGGAATGCGGCAATTCGCCGGACTGCGGATCGGCAAAGCGGGCGACTAAATCCGGCTTACTCGCCACAAAATCCGCCGCAAATTGTCGAAACTCACCGCATTGGGGATCGGCCCGGAACGTGTAATTCGGGCTACCGGCCAGCCATAAGCGCCACGCGCATTTCGGAAGAGGGGAGGGTGCTTTTCGCTGCGCCGCCAGCCAACCGGAATGCGGCGACCAGCGGGACACCGCGTCGGTCATTTTCCCGTAGTTGGGCAAAATCACCGCAAAGGTGACGGCCAGCGGGATGAACGCATTTCCCCTGGTGCCGCCTTTGGCAAACAACTGCTGGAGCCGCTCGATCTTTTGCGCCTGGGAGAATTCTGCCCGCGTTCCTCGGGCGATGGCCTTGTTGGGTACGTCGTGCGAGTACAGCGGCGCGAGCCAGCGGTCGCCGGAAAACACCAGCATTTTGAACTCGGATTCCATGCCGTAATGCCAGCGGGTTTTGCGGCGTTTGCGGGGCGGGCGGCGGGTGGCGGCTGCGGTTAGCATGATTGCTTGTTTTGCTGTTGAAGGACGTGGTGTGCCAGCGCGATGAAAGTCGGCGTGGTGTAGTTCTCGATCCGCATTTGGAAAAAAGCATTGGTGTCGCGCAGGGTAGCATCCCGGAAATCCGGGTCCGCGCACATGCGGTGGTAGATCGCCGACATTTCCACCCGTAGGTGATCCAGTTCCGGCGACGTCTGCCCGCCTTGCATGGCGAAGACTTTTTCCCAAAGTGCATTTTTGATCTTTTGCCGTTCGGAAAGTTCCAGCTCGCGTTGTACGCCCTGGCTATCGAAACGGGCGATCAGGCTGGCGAAATAAGCAGAAGCGCCGCCCCGGTTGCTGTCAAATTCGCGCTTTTGCGGCTTTCCGGCCTGGCGTCGGCGTTCGGCTTGCTGGGCCATGTAGGTCATGCAGGCTTCCAGGTGCTGCGGGCCATACTCCGAGTACCAGCGGGAGAATGTGCCGGGGTGGGTGCGGTTGGCACCCAGGGAAAGCAGCTGACCGTACAGCCGGTTTTTACGTTCGCGGGCGGATTCGTTTTCCGGGTTATCGGGCGGAATTAGCGGGGTGTGCTGCTCCTTCACGAACAGCCGTAGGGCACTCAGCAGGGTGCCGTGTGGACGATCCGGACGCAGGAACTTTTCGGGTGTTAGTACCCAGGTTTCGGGGTTGTCGTCCAGGTATTTGGCCTGGCATTCGATGGCACCCCGCAGCCGCATTTCGGCCTCTTCAAGAGTGGCATCGCCCGCATTTCGGGCGGAATGCAGGTTTTCGGCCAGCAATTCCACGCATTTTTGGGCAGTGTAGGTCCGGAAAGTAGTACCCTCGAAAACGCGTTCGGAGCTGTGCCGGATCCGGCCGCTGCCAAGAAGCGGAGCGTAAAGGTGCAGCAGGAGAAATTGCCAGAGCGCGGCGGCCCGTGCCATCGCGCCGCCGCCGGCTGCGGGCGGGGCAGCAATATTTTTTTGCTCAAAAATTTGCCCGGAATCACCGGAGGGCGTTCCTTGCTGTTGGGCGGTTTTCACCCCCGGTTCTGTCGGCTTTGCCGACCGGAAAAAAACGTCTTCCGCGCTAGCGGAAAGCCGCTCCTCTTCCTTCTTCTTTTTTTCAACGGTTTTAATTATTGGGGGAATTGTGGAAAATTTTTCCCGTTGTTCTGCCGCATTTGGCTCCGAATCGGCCGCATTTTCGCCGCCGCCGTCCGTCCATTCCGGTCCGAAAATCCAGGTCAAATTGACCAGGCCGATCACGTTGCCCCGACCTTTTGGATCGGGTTCTCCGGCGCGATTGAGCCTCGTCCAGGAGAGGAAAAACGGGAAACCCTTGATCGTGTCGCCGTTTTGCGTGACCCAGGCAGCCGTCGTTTTGCGGCGCCAGTTTTGGACGGTGCGGCGAATGTTGTCGGAAATGACGGGCATCCCGGATTTGGTGCGTTCGATGGCGGCGCCGGGCTCGTGCAGTTGCGCCCGCCGGCCTTCCGAAAGCCGGAGCAGCATCCCGTGGGCGACGTTGTTGGTCTGCAAAGGCCAGTGGCCGCGCTGGCCGGCGCGCCACAGCTCGTATTCCGCCGGATTAGACACGGCCAGTTCAGCCAATTGTTTCCAGACGATGTTCTGGCAGTGCCGCAGGAATTCGTACACCTTGCTGCCCACCAGGTTATTGCCCGGATGCATGTCCTCGTAGTCCAGGAGCGCCTCTTTGAGTTCTTCCCGGCGCAGGTTGATGTCGAGGTTCAGGATGCGTTGCAGGGTGTGGTGTTCCTGCTCCCAGTTGGCTGCCGAAGGTCTCGAGGCGGTGGGGCGGGAGATCGCTGTGGAGGTTGGCATGACGAATGGAGGAAAGTGGCGGCTCCCGCACGAATGCGGGAACCACCGGTATGAGCGTTTTGCTGTTGGTTGTGTGTATGCCCCGCATTTGCAACCAGTGGGGCGAAAAAATTTACTCCCAATCGCCATTGGTAAGGTGACAGCCCGCGACCTGTACGACGCAGTGCACTTCCCAATAGCTCAGGTTGTGTCGTTCGACGAATTTCGTGGCTTCGAGCACTGCATCTTCTTCCGTGGACTGGTCCAGGCGGATGTCAATGTGCTCGTCTTGCTCTTTGCTATCGCGAAACGGGCTTTCGGCGACCAGGTAGCCGATTCTCCGCGCGTCCTTTTTGAGAATGGTCAGGAAAAACATAGTTGTCGGGTATTGATGAGACCAAAGTGTTGGTGAGATAATCCGGGTGAAGCCGGTTGGCGCGGCGCTCGGCCATGAGCCATTCTTTGTACGCGTTGAGTTCCTGCACGTCGTATTGGGTGCCGCCTTTGCCCTGAAACTTGATCGGGTTGAGGTGGCCGTTTTTCACGCCCTTGCGGAGCAGAATATCCGGCCAGCCCATCTTCTCGATGGCATCGAAATGGCTCACCCAATGCGGCGCGCCCAAAGAAGCCTGGGTGATGATGCCCTGCACTTTTTCAAATGCCTTGAACATGGCAGCCGCAAACTGGTCTTCAATGTGCTGTATTTCTTGCTGGCTCAGCGTGATCATCGGATTGAAATTTTAACATGAATGCCTGAAAGAGAGACGTGATTCGATCTACTTCACAATTCTTTTCGATTAGTTTTTTCCGCAGTGCGATAATTTCTTCATCCTTTTTTTGGAATATTTGTGCCATTCCCTGCAAGAAAAACCTGGATAACACCCGCTTCTCCTCACAGATCCGAACGATCAGTGCGAAGGAGTGCTTCTCCCCCTTGAAGGCCTGGCTGAACCGGGGTTGCGACTTTTTGTCGAGATCCAACGCCATGCACATTTCGCTTTGCGAGTCGTAGATGGTGTTGAGGTAGTGCGCGAGAATTTCGTGTTCGGTCATACGCTGACTTTATTTGTAAAACCAAGTGATAAACTTTCGATTAAGATATGATGCTGCAAATGTAAGCGGCATTTTGAGTTTGTCAAGCTTTAAATGATTTTTTTCGATGAAAGCACAGGAAAAACTTAAGCAGTGGCGTGAAACCGACATGGGCCTCAGCACCCGCGAACTGGCCCAGGTGTTGCACGAGAAAATGAAACCGGATTTTCCGAACGGCTTCCAGAGAGGGGAGGAGATATTTCAGTCGGATATCGTGCTGGCGGAAAAGGGCACTTCCCGGAAACGTTTTGAAAAAGTTGCGGCGGCGCTATACCAATATATGGACATCGAGAAGGGCTTCTTCGGCACCTTCGTAAAAGTGAAGCCGGAGGAAATCCTGTCCGCCGCCGTGGAGGGCAAGGAAGAGTTTCGCAACAAGATCATCGAGTTGCAGACCAAACTCATCGAGGCGCACGAGACGATCAGTGCGCTGAATCAAGAAAAGGTGGGGTTGTTGAAGCAGGTGTTTGAGTTTCAGAAAGAGGTGGAGGAGTTGAGGCGGAGAGCGGGACAAGATGCATGAAGCAGTGCGTATCCCGAAAAATGCTTTGTAATTACCTCAGGTAAACTCTGTACTCTTTTCTGTACCTATGCTTTTAAAAAATACTGTTAAATCATTGATTATCAATATTTTAAACCAAAGTGCTTTTTTAAAGAAAGTTTAACCCTTTCGGGTGGCCGGCAAAGGCTTGCTCGTTTTCGGCCGTTTACTCGACATGGTATACCGTTCGTAGTGGCCTGCCGCCGCTTTGTCCGGTCTCGCAGCAGGGCCGTAAAAAACCCGTTTCAAAAGCCCAAAAAAGATACTTTTGCCACCCATAGTGCTTGTCTGAACGCCAACCGGAAGA
>CAYMQY010000158.1:0-10784 GCA_964392655.1 uncultured Saprospiraceae bacterium | reverse complement strand
CCTCCAGCCATTTGCGGTAAAACACCTCCATGAACTTCATCGTCGCCTGGTCGTCTACCTGCCAAAGCGACATGACGAGGTACTTCGCTCCGGCGATCTTGAACGCCCGCTGCAGGCCGTACACGCCTTCGTTGCCCTGAATGTCGCCCAGACCGGTTTCGCAGGCGGAGAGCACCACGAGTTCGGTGTTCGACAGGTTCATCTGGCTGATTTCGTAGGCGGTGAGGATGCCGTCTTCCATGCCTTCGCGCAGGGGTTTGCCGGTGGCCCAGGCATGGTTGGCGCCGGCGAGGATCAGGCCGGAGCGGATCATGGGGTGATCGCTCAGCCGGAATACCGGCTCCCCCTCTCCCCCGGAGAGGGGGCTGGGGGGTGAGGCCTTGGGGTCGGGGAAAAAGAAGCCGTGGGTGGCGAGGTGCAGCACGCGGGGGGAGGGTTTGCCGCCGGCGCCGATGGTTTTGAACGCTTCCTCGGTAGCCGCAAAACCGCGTCGGGTTTCGGACTGGAAGCCGGCGGTCTTCAGCGTTTTTTCCACGCTGTTCACTTCGCGGTCGGTGAAGGGCAGGGCGTTCCAGGTGCCGACGCGCAGGGTGGAATCGGTGTAGGAAAAACCGAGTTCGCCGCGCGAGGCAATCGAAACAGAATCCAGTCCGGCATTGGCCTGGAGCATGGCGGTGCTGTCCGAATCGTATCGGATGCCGCCGAATAGCAGGGCATCGTTGGCGGCTGGTTTGACTTCGGCAGGGATGACGAGTTGGCGGGTGCTGCCGATCTCGACGAGGTTGTAGCGGTCGGCGAGTACGGAGTCCAGACCGATCGGGATAGCGGCGAGGTTGAGGCGGTGGAGCAGGCCGGAGGGGGAGAAGTAGATGGTTTTTGCGTCTGCAAGTTCCTTTTCCAAGGGTTTCCAGAGCAAGTCGTACAACGTTTTTTGCGGCTTGCCGAGGGGCTTTGCGCCGCGGTCGACGAGGGTGTAGAGGCCGTTGACGTAGTCGGCGCGGCGTTCGCCCGAGGTTTGGAGCAGGGAGTCGAGGGGTTTTTCTTCGAAGAGGGGGATGAAGGCAGGTTGTGCGGCGCCGGGGCGAAGGAGGAGGGCGGCGTACATGATGCTGTCGGTTTGCTCTTTGTCGAAATAGCGGTAGTGGACAAACTCAATGGCTGCTTCACCCGGCAAAAGGCTTTGATACACTTCCTGCCAGTTCACCTGCCGCATGGCTTCGCCGTAACCAGCCACCGTTCGAGCGAGTTCTTTTTCCAGGGTGTTGGCCTTTTCTTCCAGTTCGGCTACAAGAGCGCTGTTGCGTTCGGCGATAGGCAGGGCGTACAGGGCAGAAAGACGACGGTGGAAGGACTTCAACCGGTTAAATTGTTCGGCAGCGACTGAATCGGAGCGTGCGAGGCCTTTGATTTGGTTCACGGTATTGAGCAGAAAGCCTTTGTAAAACAGGCTGTTGCCGTAGCATATTGCTATCAGTTGTTCCCCTCCCGCAGTTTGGGCAAAAGCAAGAATATCATTCTGGTTATTGGAAAATGTCTTCAAATATTTGTTCAGTTCCCGTTCGGATAGGTGGTGCATGGATTTTTCAATCAGATTCTTGTTTATCCTGGATAGTTCCAGAAAATAGGGAGTAGCTTTTTCGTATTGGTCCAAGTTCCAGTACAGAAGTGCCAGGTTTTTAAGCCCTGTTACATAAAAGGGATGATTGAGATTATTACTGCGCTCAAAAATTTTTTTGCCCTCTAAATAAAACGTTTCGGCTTTTTCGTAGGCGCCCGTTGCTTTATAAAAATTCCCCATATTGATTATACTTCCGGCATATTCAGGATCCTCCTGGCCTAATGCTTTCTCCCGGATGGCTTTGGCTTCCAGGTATAACCCTTCCGCTTTTTCGAAGTTGCCCATGTCAAAGTATAGAATCCCTAAATGGTTCAAAATCCTTGCATAATCGGGATGCTCCTTGCCTAGTAATTTTTCCTGAATGGCTTTGGCTTCCAGATACAGCCCTTCCGCTTTTTCATATTGACTCATTGTGTAATACAGATATCCCAGGTCGTTCAAGTTCATGGCATACCTGGTATTTTCCTTGCCCATTGCTTTTTCCCAGATGGCATTGGACTTTATGTACAGCCCTTCCGCTTTTTCATATTGACCCATGTTTATGTATATGGCAGCCAGGTTGTTCAGGCTTGCGAAGCAATCCTTATGTTCTTTCCCGAGGAGTTTTTCTTTTATGGAAAGGGATTGAAGGTAAAACCGTTCGGCTTTTTCGTATTGATTCATTTGTTTATAACAATTCCCAAGATTGTTCAGGTTTTTGGCATACTCGAGATGCTCCTTGCCCGGTGTTATTTCCAGGATGGCTTTGGATTCGAGGAGCAGCTCTTCCGCTTTTTCGTACTGATTCGTTTTCGTGTACAAAACCGCCAGGTTGTTCAGGGTAAACGCATAAAAGGGATGCTCTTGACCCAAGACTTTTTTACGGATGGCTTTAGACTCCAGATACAACCCTTCCGCTTTTTCGTAATTACCTATGTTATAATGCATTGCTGCCAGATCGTCCACACTTGTTGCATAATCGGGATGTTCCTTGCCCAGTACTTTTTCCCGGATGGCTTTGGACTCCAGGTATAGGGGTTCCGCTTTTTCATATTTGCCCATGTCATCGTATACCCTCGCCAGCGTGTTCAGGCTTGTTGCATAATCAGGATGTTCCTTGCCCAAGGCTGTTCCCCGGATGTCTTTGGCTTCCAGGTAAAGGGGTTCGGCTTTTTCGTATTGGCCTATATCTCCGAACAGATTCGCCAGGTTGTTCAGGCTTGTGGCATAAAGGGGGTGTTCCCTGCCCAGGGCTTTTTCCCGGATGGATTTGGATTCGAGATACCATTTCTCAGCCTCCGGGTAGTCTCTTTGGTAATGCAATACTCTCCCGTGATTAAAACAGCAACTGCCATACGCCGCTGACACCCGGCCGAATTTCTCCAAAGCGATTTTTTCCGCAGCGGCATTCACCTCAAGGGCTTTTTCAAAGTCCTTTTTTGCCGTCAGGTCCCGGGAGATTTTGATGAGACTATCCACTTGCGCAACAGCCTCCAGCGAGTCGATATTCTGCCCCCAAACAGGCAAAGCCAATACCAGAGAAAATAAAAGGAGTACCGTTTTCATAACACGACAGATTTTGGATGGTGAGCAAATGTCGAAGCATGTCGGAAGGCGGATTAGCAAAATCAAAAGTAGATGCATTCGCCAATTCGCCGGTATTAAATTTTCCCAAGCCCAAATCGAACCAATCCAAACTCACTCCTGCCAATACACCCGCTTCACCCGCTCTGCGATATTGGTAAACACCTCGTAGGGAATGGTTTGCAGGCAAGCGGCCAGTTCCTGCACGGGCGGCTGCTCGCCGAACACCACCACCTCGTCGCCCTCGCGCGCGGCGGGGATGTGGGTCACGTCCACCATGGTCATGTCCATGCACACGTTGCCGATGGTGGGTGCGCGCAGGCCGTGCACGAGCACCGAGTAGCGCCCGTTTCCGGCCAGTCGCAGCAGGCCGTCGGCGTAACCAATGCTGATGGTGGCGATGCGGCTGGGCCGCGTCACGGGGCCGTTGCGGTTGTAGCCCACGGTGTCGCCGGGCGGCACTTCCTTGATCTGGCTGATGGTGGCCTTGAGCGTGTTCACCACCTGCAACTGCTCCTGCAGGTCGCCCGAACCGACGCCGTACAGCCCGATGCCGAGGCGCACCATGTCGAAGTGGTACTCGGGGAAACGCGCGATGCCGCCCGTGTTGGCAATATGGCGCAAAGGGCGGTAGCCAAGCGCGGCGGCAATGGGTTCGTACATGGCCGTGAACGCCGCCGCCTGCGCATGCGTGAACGCATCGTGAGCGGGCGCATCACTGGCTGAAAGGTGGGAAAAAACGGTGCGCACACGCAGATTCGGGTGTGCGCGCAGGCGTTCGGTCAGGACAAGCAAGTCGGCAGGCACGAATCCGAGGCGGTGCATGCCGGTGTCGAGTTTGAGGTGAATGGGGAATTCGCGGTTTTTGCCGGCAAAGCGGATCAACGCGTCCAGCAGGCTTAGGCTGTACACTTCCGGTTCCAGATGATAACGGGCCAGCGCGTCGAAACCGGCAGGCTCCGGGTTGAGCACGAGAATAGGTAGCCGCACGCCGGCCTGCCGCAGTTCGATGCCCTCGTCGGCGTAGGCCACGCCGAGATAGTCCACCTGGTGGAATTCGAGCAGTTTGGCCACTTCTGCCGAGCCACTGCCGTAGCCGGCGGCCTTCACCATGGCCATCATTTTGGTGCCGGGCCGGAGCAGGCGGTTGTACACGTTCAGGTTGTGTACCAGTGCGCCGAGGTTCACTTCCAGCACTGTCTTGTGGGCTTTTTGTTCCAGCCGCCGGGCAATGCGCTCGAAGGCAAAGTCGCGGGCGCCTTTCACCAAAATCAGTTCGTCGTGAAAATCGAGGCGCTGCAAATCCTGCAAAAAAGCCGCCGTGTCGGGGTAAAATGCCGCCGGAAGTTCGGCAGGCAACTGCTCGCGCAGGGCCAAAATATCGGAGCCGATCCCGATAAAGCGGCGCACGCCGTGCTCGGCAATTGCCTGGGCCACCTCAGCATACAACTTTTTTTTCCCTGTCCCGCTTTGCAAAAAATCGGACAGCACGAGCACGAGCGTATCGGCCCGCGACTGCTGCCGGGCAAACTGCAAGGCGATGCGCAACGAAGCCGGATCGTTGCTGTACGCGTCGTTGATGACCGTGCAGCGGTTGATGCCGGCCTTCAGTTCGAGGCGCATTTCCACCGGTTCGAGGCGCTTCAGTTGCCGGCGAAACTGTTCAACCGGCACACCCAGGGTCAGCAGTGCCGTTATGCAGTGGCAGGCGTTTTCCATGGAAGCCTCGTCGGAAAAAGGAAGTTGGAGTGATGAGCGATGAGCAATGAGCGATGAGTGCTGTAGCCTGAATCTGACGCCCCGGTTCTGAATTTCAAAATTGTCGAACTGTACCGTCGCCGGTTTGCCGGTTTTGGACCAGGCGTGCAGTTCCCGGCCGGGTTTTGCGGCAGCCCATGCCTGCGCTGCTGCGAGGATTTCCGGGTGGTCGGCGCACACGACGAGCATGTTGGCCGACTCGAACAGGCGCATTTTTTCCTGCAATTTGACCTGATCGGACGGAAACCCTTCCCGATGCGCAGGGCCGAGGTTGGTAAAAATGCCAATGTCGGGCCGGATGATTTGCGCCAGCCGCGCCATTTCGCCAGGGAGGGAAATACCGGCCTCGAAAATGCCGAGTGTGTGTTCTTCGCGGATTTGCCATACCGACAGCGGTACGCCTACCTGCGAGTTGTAACTTTTCGGGCTGCGCACCACGCGGAAGTGATGGCGGGCCAGTTGGTACAGCCATTCCTTCACCACGGTTTTTCCGTTGCTGCCGGTGATACCGATGACCGGCAGCCGGAACTGCGACCGGTGGTACGCGGCCAGGGTTTGCAGGGCGACCAGCGTGTCGGGAACGAGCAATACGGCTGCATCGGAAAGTTCGCTCAGGTTAATTTCCCGACCGACCACAAACTGCCGCACGCCGGCCTGGTATGCTGCATGTACAAACCGGTGCCCGTCGTGCCGCTGACCGGGCAAAGCAAAAAACAGCGAAGTCGCCGGGGCGGTCACACCGCGGCTGTCGAGCAGCAGGTGTTCCACACGGGCATCGGCATGGCCTTTTTGGAGCCAAGTCGCTTGCAGAATTTGCTGGATTTGTGCGAGGGTGTAGGGCATGGCTGAAAATTATTTTCGGTTTTTTTAACCTGTTTCGGGTAATTCGTTGACGCAAGAAATCGGCATGCGACAAGCCAGATAAACGCACCCGGTTCGACACTGTCCCAAGCTGTTCATATCCGGGAGTCACCTGAAAATCCCGACAAGAGTAAGGCGCGATTGCCGAAAAGCGATACGAGTAGGCAAGGAATCTTAAAGATCAAAAACATGGCAAAACAATCAAAAGAAAAAAGCCCCGACAGGAACGGCGAAATGCTCGAAGTCCTGCTCGAAGTGCGGGTGCCGACAGCGAAAGCAGCCAACCTGGCTGGTTTTGCACAATCGCTCGAACTGCCTGGATTTGTACTGGACAGCAGCGCAGAACCCGTCTCCATGACCCCAACGGAAAGTATGGCCGCCTCCTTAGAGTCGGCCGGTGAAGAAAGTGTCATTCTGACCGGTTCGGTACCCGCCGACCAATTGGAAAGCCTGGAAGCCGATCCGATGGTAATCAAAGTATGGACAAACGCGACCATCGAACCGTTCGACTACCAAACCCCGCAAGCCGAACCGGCCATAAGCGCGCCGCAACTGACGCCCATGGCGCCCGGCGATTGCCCCACGGGCACTTGCGATTGCGCTCCAGGTACGCCTCGCGGCACCATGACCGATGTGGCACGCTACATCGGCGTGGATCGCATCTGGGCACGCGGTTTCCGCGGCGCCGGCATCGTGGTAGGTGTGGTGGACGGCGGCATCACCGCTACCGGCCGCACGTTAATCGCCGGAGAGGCGCCTGCACGCCGCATCAACAACGTGATCGGCGGCTGGCCCACAGCCAGTTGGGGCACCCAGGGCAGAGGCTGGGGATACCATGGCAACATGTGCGCCACCGATGTACTCGGCATGGCGCCCGACGCGCGTTTGTACGACCTGCGTATTGCCGGAAGCACGTCCGCAGGCACGGTCGGCAATGCCCTTCAGGCTTTCCAGTGGGCCATCAATCAGTACAGGACCGACGGCACGCCGCACATCCTGACCAACAGTTGGGGGATGTTCCAGCAGAGCTGGTTTGCCGACTACTGCACCAACCCCGAGCACCCGTTCACCCGCAAGGTTGTGGAAGCCATCAATACCGGCATTCTGGTTTTGTTTGCTGCCGGCAACTGCGGCAAAACCTGCCCTGACGGGCGTTGTGGCATTGACAACGGTCCGGGCAGGAGTATCTGGGGTGCAAACGGCCACCCGTTTGTGATGACCGTCGGCGCCGTCAACCCGCGCGGCGAATTCATCGGATACAGCAGCCAGGGACCGGCTGCCCTTGATCCGTACAAACCCGATTTCTGCTCCATCAGCCATTTCACCGGCTATTTTGCCAGCGACAGCGGTACTTCTGCCGCTACGCCGATAGCAGCCGGGGTGGTAGCCCTGCTCAAACAGCGGAACCGCCGGCTCTCCCAGTTCGATGCCAAAGCAGCGCTCAAAGACACCGCTCGCGACATTGCCGCTACCGGTTGGGATGCCAACACCGGCTCGGGCATCATCAACGCCTGGGGGGCATTTAACCACCACCGCGCCAGCGGCACACCGCTTCCCGCACCGACGCCGTATGTGGCCACGCAATTCACCGGCACCCTCAACCCCGGTCAGGCGCACACCTGGTTTACCTGGGGTTGGCCGGCTCATTGGCACGTCCTCTGGTCTATGATGCCCACCACAAACGGTGGCAAAGTCAAATGGAAAGTACAGTTGGAGCGGGCCAGCGACGGCCAGGCTACCTACTGGATTACCGTCACCAATGTCGGCACGGTCGCCTGCAATTTCGAGGGCCGATACGGGGTGTTGGGTTAACAGGGAATCAAACAGCAAGGGACAGTCGTAAAACCAAATTCACTCACTTCTTAAACTCTTCAACGTTATGTCAGTAGGAACTCAGTATACCGGAACAGTCGTGCGCAACGGCTCCGTTCGTTTGTTCACCTGGGGGTGGAACCCCGCCAAACACGTACTTTGGCACATCATGCCCGTGTCGCCGCGCCCCGGCGCTCCGCAATTGGAATGGCAAGTCGAGACCGAGCGCGCCAATGCCTCCCAGGTTACATACTGGATCACCGTCCGAAACCTTACCGGATTCGATGTGCAGTTCGACCTGCGCTACGCCATCCTGAACTGATCACTTTTCAAACAACCGACCATTATGAAAGTCACCATTGAAATCACGGACGACAAACCCGCCGTTTCTGTGCAACAGGATACACAACAGAATCTTGTTGCCTCCGCCGCGCAAGACGATGCCGGTATGGCCGCCGGGCAAGAACCCGGAGCAGCAACACCTTCCGCAGGCGCCGATGCTTCCTCAAACGCCGGCAAGCCCTCCGACGAAACCTTCGCCTGGATGGAAGGCCGCCAGGGAGCGCCGGGGAACGGAACACTTGAGTCGAATATTCAGGTCATAGACCTGGGCGGCGCCCCCGATCTTCAGTAATTCTTTTCCCGAAAACCAGCATGTGGCAGCGGCCTTTGGCCGTTGCCGCATTGCATTTGCCGGGCAGGAAAATCGGGAAACATACCGCTCCGGCTATCTGCTGCTACCTCGTCCGGATGATATTCTTCCAAACGAACTGGCCGTCTCGCATCAAAATGCGGACGGCCAGTTGTTGATTCAGAAATACGGGAATGGCGAAAACGTGTTGTCCAGCCATTCGCTATGTCAAAATCAGGGAAGGATCACCTTGTCAATAGCATGCACGACACCGTTGGAGCCTTGCACATCTGTGGCAATAATATTCGATGTGCGGTTTTTGGCATCCACGATTTTGGCGCCTCCGGTAAGGTCAATTTTGAACGTGCCTCCCCCGAATGTGGTGACCACTTGCTGGTTTGTCAGTTGGGTAGAAAGTACGTTGGCGCCATTTACGACGTGGTACTGCAACACGGCATTCAGCGTTGCCGCGGAAATATCATTCAGACTGGCAGCACCCAACTCGCCAAGCAATGCTGTGAACGCAGCATTCGTCGGAGCAAATACAGTGAACGGACCTGCGCCGGACAATAGCGTCACATAATCAACTCCGAGATCGGAACGGGTAAGCGCTGCTACGAGCGTACTGAAATTCGGGTTGTTCAGCGCCTGATTGACCACCGTAGGCGGAACGATCACCTTGTCAATAATGTGCACGACGCCGTTGGAAGCATTCACATCGGCCGTGGTTACTGTAGAGCCGCCAATTTTTACACCGCTTGTCAGATCAACGTAGTTGTTCAGGTAACTGCTCGAGCTGCCGAAGGCCAACAGCGTTTCGACATAGCCGGTTGTCAGTGCCGTTGAACGGACTTCGCCGCTCACCACGTGGTTCAGGAGAATATCTTCCAGAACATCGGTGGGCACGTCTTCCAATTTAGAAAAACCCAGCGACGTGAGCAAGGTCGTGAAGGCCGCATTGGTGGGAGCGAAAACCGTGAGTTTATTCGTACCCGACAGCTCGTCCACGAGTCCGGCACGCTGAACAGCCGCAACAAGCGTACTCAGGTCGGCAGTGCCCTGCGCTACCTCCACGATGTTTTTGAGATCTTCTTCGTCATCTTTACAGGATGTGAAAACCAATGTGGCGCCCATGGCGAGGATCAAACTAAACAGTAATTTTTTCATGTGTCAAAAATGTTGAGTTTAAGAAATGGTATGCGTAGTTGAAAGACACATGAAACGGCGGGGCACCATCTTTGTTTAATTATTAATAGACTTAAAAATCCATTAATTAAACAAAGTGCTTGTTGTTGGCAAAAATCGTAATTTTTATGGTTGGTGTGTGAACCCGGTTGTCCGAGGCTTATCTACCCAATACGGGTGCGTTTCTTCTGCTTGGCAGAAGAAGCGCATCTGATCCCGTGCAATTTTTTCTTTGCATATTTCCCCGGAACGATTTCAGCAGGGGCATCTCTGCTTCCGGAAATGCATGACCTGCCCATAGAAGACACAGGGCCTGCATGGCGCCAACAGTGAATTTGCCGGCATGGGGTTTTAACAGTCCAATCGCCCTACTTTTACCCCACAGAATAATATGCAACCATGCCTGCCATACCCGCCCTCCGCCTGCACAACCAGAAAATAACTACCAACGACCTGGCCACGCCGGAGTCGGTCGTGGCGCACCTCGGCGCCGTGCAGGCGCAGGAATTTCCCATGTCGAAACTGGCAGTCGGGCTGCGACTGCCCGGCGCTACTGACGCCGATATCGAGGCGGCACTCAACGCCGGCATACTCGTGCGCACCCACGTGCTGCGCCCCACCTGGCACCTCGTGTCCGGGCAGGATGTGCGCTGGATGCTGGCCCTGACGGGCAAACACATCAAGGCCGCTTCCGCCTCCCGCGACCGCGACCTGGGCCTTGATGCCGGCCTGTATGCCCGCGCCAACGACCTGATCGCCCGCGCCCTCGAAGGCGGCAAACACCTGACCCGCGCCGAACTGATGCAGGCGTTGGAAGATGGCGGTATCCCGACCGATTCCAGCCGGGCGGTGCATTTTATGATGAATGCGGAAACCGATGCGCTCGTATGCAACGGTGTGCCGCGCGGAAAAGAACTGACTTATGCCCTGCTTGACGAAAAAGTGTCGCCAGGCCCGATGCTGAGCCGCGAAGAGGCCATTTCGACGCTGGCCATGCGCTATTTCACCAGTCATGCGCCGGCCACGCTGGCCGATTTTCACTGGTGGTCGGGCTTGCCCATGCCCGATGCACGGGCGGGACTGGAGAGCGTAAAAAAACACCTGCACCCCTTCGATTGGGAAGGAAAAACATACTGGCATGGAGATGCTCCGTCGCCGCTTCAGCCCGCCGAAAGCCTCTTTTTCCTGCCGGCCTTCGATGAATACACAGTGAGTTACAAAGATCGAAGCGCCGTGTTTGACCCCCGCTGGCACAAGGAAGCCATCACAGCAAACGGGATTTTCAAACCGATCATCGTGGCAAACGGACAGGTGACGGGCATCTGGAAACGCAGCATTAAAAAAAACAAACTGGTG
>CAYMQY010000157.1:0-10820 GCA_964392655.1 uncultured Saprospiraceae bacterium | reverse complement strand
CTTGGCCACAATTCCGTGTACCGCTTGCGGGCATGGATCGCTTCCGGGTAGCGTTTTTGTTGACGGTACAGTACACCCAGCCCGTTCCAGGCGCCAACAAGTCGCTTATTCAGTTCCAGGCTCCGGAGAAATGCCTTTTCTACTTCTTCCAGGCGCTGCTGGTTTAGCAACGACCAACCCAAACCGGTCCAGCCATAATCATTCTTTGGCGCCAGGATGACACTTTTTCGAAAGGCCCGTTCCGCTTCAGCATAGCGACGTTGCTCAAAATTTAACCACCCGTAGTTCGTCCAGGCCCAAACGTTGTTCGAATCCAATGCCATTATTTTTTGATGGGCATACTCGGCTTCTGCGTATAGTTTGAATCTCTGCATATTCTGCGCATATGAATTTAACCGAAAAACAGAGAACGAATCCACAGCCAGATACGCTTTACCTATTCGGACGACCTCCTCCATCTTTTCAAGTTCAAGAAAGTCTTTTGAAAGTACCAGCCATTCTTCACCGGACATGAGGTGCGGACTGGTTTCCATTTTTTTTAATCCAATGCGAATCGCATTTTCTCGGCTTTGATCGGCTTCTTCCTTTCGGCCAAGTGCTCTAAGCGGGAACTGACTGTAATACCAGGCCGGCGCAAAAGTGGAATCCAGTTCAAGAGTCCGGCGGAAATAAGCCAGGGATTTCTCCGGGTCATCGGGCAAAATTTCAGCGTAAGTGGCACCCACAATGTAGTGAAACAGTTTCCAGTTAGGTACCAGATTCTCCAAACGCTCTTCGTAATACGCTTTGTTGACGAGAGACGAGTCTAACCAGTGAAGGTTGAGCCAGACATGTACCGCCATAGAATCAATGTAGACGGCTTGTTGCAACAACTGGTAATCCAGCATTCGAGCGGAATCGTAGGAAATATCCTGCTGATCAAGGGTGTACGTTTCAAAATACAGGCCTTTTGCTTTCGTGTTTTTGTAATAATAATGCTTCTCTCCCAGCAATTCGGCCGCCCGGTAAAACTGGTCGGCCAGCAGGCGCGGGTTGATATTGATGGCATTTTCGAGGATTTCGAATGCCTGCAAATCGCCGCTCAGAAACCGATTCAGCACCTGCTGCCCCTCATCCATCAGCGCCGCCGCAAAATTGCGCGTCATTAACCCGTGCAAGTCGGCCAGTGCAGGTTCCCGGATCAGTTGCCGGTACAACGTGTCGGCGCTGGGGCTTACACCGTCGCGGGCTTCCAGCAGGTCGCCGCGTTTGAGGGCGGCGGAGAATGCCCGGTACAGGATCTGCACGCTCGAGTCGGCGTCGGCAAGGGCCAGTTCTTCCAGCCCCTTCGAGTCAATTTTGGCGAACTGCGGCGCGGCGCCGGTTTTTTGTTTTTTCCAATGCGCCAGTGCGCCGGCATCCACGCGGGCGACGGGCGTTGCCTTGCCGCCCACGGTGAACGGAATCTGCGAATGCGGGGCCGCTTCGGCGGGCACGCGGTCTTCCAGGTAGCGGCCCAGTTCGAGCAGGCTCACCGTACCGTCGGCGTTGGCGTCGGCCAGGCCGTACAACGCATCCACGAGGTGAAAACTGAAGGCGCCACGCCCGCCGCCCCACTGCTCGCCTTCGAGGCTGAACTCCTCGGGTTGGCAACTCAGAATTTTGACTTCGTTGGCAAACTGCTGGGCCAGCGCCGCCGAACTGGCCTGGGTGCCGCCCACGGCGCTGCCCGCCAGTTTGCCCGCCCGACAGGCGTCGGCCACCACGACGACCTGCACCCCGACGTCGGACAGGGTGCTGACAATGTCCTGCAAATACCCCAGCGCACAGGTGCCGCCGGCGGCGTACACGGCAGGCGGTGCATCCCACGAGAGCCAGAAGCCGCGCTGGTATTTGGAAATGCGCTCCACGTCGCCGTGGCCGCTGAAGTAAATGACGGCCTGGTCGCCGGGCTTGCAGTCGGTCACCAAACCGCCCAGCGCCGCGATGATTTTGCCGGCAGTGGCGTCCGAGTTGAGCAACACCTGCAGGTGGCTTTCGGGCACACTACCGCCCGCGGGCGAGCGCAGCCACTCGGCGAAAGCGGCGGCGTCGCGGTCGGCGAAACGCAGGTCGGGGATTTGGGGGTTCTGATAGTCGGAGATGCCGACGACGACGGCCCGGGTCTGGTTGACTGGTTGATTGGTTGACTGGGTGACTGGGTGGGCGCCTTTTTCGGATTGTGCGAAAAGTGGGCCGGCGAGCGCCAGGAAACCTGCAAGGAAAAAAGTGGTTTTCATCCTGAGAACAGTTTTGTTTTTGAAAATCGGGCGGCGCCCGAAGTCATCTGGAATCTTGTATTTTTGAGCCTGCAAAAAAGCAAAAGTATGCACTCCACCTCACCTTTCCCCGGCATGGATCCCTACCTCGAAGGGCACCTTTGGCCGGATGTGCACAACCGGCTTGCAAATGTCATAGCCGAATGGATTGCGCCACGCATCGCTCCAAAGTACGTGGCGCGCATTGAGCCGTACACCGCCGAAGACAAAAACCCGGACTCTGAAATCGGCATCACCTACCCCGACGTGGCGGTCTTGCATCAGCACCGGATGGAAGAACCCGCTGTGGCTTACGGCGATGCGCCCGTGCTGACGGAGCCGGACGTATATGTGGCGGGCAAAATCACCGTTCGCATCCCGGTTGTTGAAATCCGCGACGTGGCGAAAAACCGGCTCATCACAGTCATCGAAATCCTGTCGCCCGTCAACAAGCGCGGCGCGGGCCGCGACGCCTACCTGCAGAAGCGCGACATGCTGCACGAAAGCGGCGTTCACCTGCTCGAAATTGACCTGCTGCGTAGGGGCGAACGCACCGTGCACGACAAAAACCTGCTCGATGCCCATTACCTGTTCTGCCTTTGGCGAGCGGGCAGCGGACGACTGGCCGTATGGAAAAACCGCGTTTCGCAAGCCCTGCCCGTGCTGCCCGTTCCGCTGAAAAAGCCCGATGCCGATGTGCTGCTGCCGCTGAAAGAGGCGCTCGACATGGTGTACCGGCGCGGACTTTATCAACTTTCCATTGACTACCAATCGGTCCCGCCGCCGCCCGATTTTCAGGAGGAGGAGTTGGCGTGGATGAAAAGTTTGAGCGCGGAGCATTGATTTGTTAGTCTTTGACCTGATCGGGGAAGTGTTTTTTCATCAGGGCTTTGTATTCGGGAGTTTGGTATAGCCTAAACGTATGTAGATACAAAAGAACTTCTTGAAAGGCGCCGTCTGTCTGCTTCCCCCCTTGCTGAAATGCCTTTTCAAGACAATTAAGCGCCACCGCATCCTGATCGCTAAAGGCATGTACGATGGAAAGAAGATAATTGAAATAAGCCGGATTATTAATAACCTCCCGCATGTTCTCCCGATACACGTTGACACTGTCTGTTATGCCCAGGGCGTTGAAGGCGATTAATTTATTGAAAAAGCAAATGCCGTCCAATTCGTCGTTGCAGTCAAGCACGTTTTGTAGCGCTTGACGGGCCGCGTCTTTTTTGCCGGCCTGTTTGTAGATATGGGCAAGCCACAAATCGTGATCGCTGGTTTTGGGGCAAAAAGTCATCCATTGACGTACAGTGTTTTCCGCGCTGTCGAGTTGTCCGTTTTTGATAAAAAAACTCGTTAACATACGCCAACCATCATCAACTTGAGGTTTTAGGCGCACGATCTGAAGCAAATAGGGTTTGACAACTTCGACAGGCTCATTTGAATAGAAAAGCATCTGGTAGCCCAGTTCCACATGCCCGGGCAGAAGCAGGGGGTTAATTTCCACCGCTTTCCGATATGCTTGTATCGCGTTTTCATGTTGTTCGAGCGCCGAGTATGCCCGACCAAGATTGACGTAAATCAGCGGGTGTTGGTGATTGGACATTCCGGCGCCCAGCAGCAAGGCCTGTACGGCTTCTTCGTTTCGCTGCAATTGCATGAGGCAACTGCCCAGGTAGTTGTAGTACGTCGCAGGCACTTTTCCGGGATGCACTCGTTCATATTCCCGCATGTTTCGGACGTATGCTTCAAACCAGGTTTTATCTCCGGTAGATAGCCCTAGTTCCCGGTAAACCGGCAAAAACATCGAGTCTTTGGCAACGACTTCCTGGAAAATGGCAATGCCTTTTTCATAATCAATGCCATAGTTGGTCAAGATTCTGCCGGTGTAATATTTCGCCAAAAGCCACTCCGCCGACCGGAGGCTTGCTTTTTCAAAACATTCCATCATCCCTCGTGTATCCGAGGTGTTCCAAAACAGCAGATAGCCTTTTTCAAACCAAACGTAGGCTGCTTCGTCGTCAAACAAAAGTGCCGAGTCCAGCATTGCCTGAGCCAGATTGAAAATACTGTCCGGCGCCAATTCGGGGTAGTTCGCCTTTCGGCAGGTCTTTGATTTAAAAAAATACTCCCGCGCTTTCAGGAATCGCCACATGTAGTGCCCTTCGCCCAACAACCCGGCGGCTCGCGCAAGGTAGGCGGGCAGGTGGTCGTACCGCGCAACGGCAGAAAAAGCGTCATCCACGATTTGTGGATCGGTGCGCAGTAATTGGTTGATAACCACTTGCGCCTCGTCTTGCAATGCCGCAGCGAGATTTCGGGTCATCAGTCCTTTCAGTTTTTCGATACCGGGTTTATTCAGCAGTTGCCCGTAGTAGTCGTTGGCGGAAGCGCCGGGAGGCGACATCAAATCGCCGCGTTCCATCGCGGCGGTAAAGGCGGCGTAAAGTTGCTGCACCGAAGTATCCAAATTGGCCAGCACCATTTCTTCGAAGCCTTTGGCGTCAATGGGCGAGAGCGTTGGGGCATGTTTCCGTTTGTGCAAATCCGCCAGCGTCACTTGATCTACGACTGCCAATGCCGTGTTTTTGCTGCCCAGCGTCATCGGTATCTGGCTATGGGGGGCGGTTTGCGCGGGCACCACATCTTCGAGGTAGCGTCCCGTTTCGAGCAAATTTACCGAGCCGTCGGAGTTGGCATCTGCCAGACCTGTCAGTGCATCCACGAGGTGGAAACTGAAGCAGCCGCGCCCGCCGCCCCACTGCTCGCCCTCCAGTGAGAACTCTTCCGGCTGGCAACTCAGTATCTTGATTTCATTGGCGAACTGCTGCGCCAGCGCTGCCGAAGTGGCTTGGGTACCGCCGTTGCCGCTTCCTGCCAGTTTGCCACTTCGGCAGGCATCGGAAATCATCACTACCTGCACTCCGGCTTCCGAGAGGGTGGTGATTACATCGGAAAGAAAACCCACGGGCAGCGAGCCGCCCGCCATGTAGGTAGTGCCGGGCGAGTCGTGGGCGAGCAAGTAGCCGCGCTGGAACTTGGTTACCCGCTCCACGTCGCCATGACCGCTGAAATAGATGATGGCTCTGTCGCCTGCCTTGCTTTCGGCAATGAGCCATTCCAATGCAGCAATTATTTTTCCTGCGGTGGCCTGGGCATTTTTCAGAAGGGCTATTCGGTCGGTCGGCAACGCCCCTCCGGCTGTGGCTTGCAGGAAATTGGCAAACGCCTCCGCGTCCCGGTCGGCGAAGCGCAGGTCGGGAATGGCTGGATCCTGGTAGTCGGAAATGCCGACGACGACGGCGCGTGTCTGGTTGATTGGTTGATTGGTTGACTGGCTGATTGGGCGTGCGCCTTTTTCTGTTTGTGCGAAAAACGAAGCGGCGGTCAGCAGGAGAGCAGCGAACAGGAAGGTTGTCTTTGTCATGGCGGCATCTGGGTTAGTCTTTGACCTTGTCGGGAAAATGTTTTTTCATCAACTCCCGCCATTCCGGCAGGGAACGCAGCGGTTCCAGCAGAACCTCCGAGTGGAGTTCGTTGTAATCGAGTACTCCTACTTTTTTTACGACTGCGCCGAGCCACTTGAGAGCGAGTTCGGGGCGACCCGTTTGCGCATACAGCAGGGCAAAATGGTAGCCCACCCAGTCCGAAGCATGTACGGCTTTGGCCCGGTCGAGCATGACGGCGGCTTCGTCCGTCGCGCCTTTTTTCAACAGCACGCGCGCCCATCCACACATAGCCCAAAGGTTGGTGGTGTCCAGTTCGATGGCACGCCGGAATGCCTGGATCGCTTCGTCCGGCTTTCCGGTGCGTTCCAGAGCGGTGCCCGTTCCGCTGTAGGAGTAGGTGGCAAGAGGAGTGATGGAATCCACACGCAAAGCACCCCTGTAGGCATCTATGGCAGCGGCATATTCCTTTTTCCCCAAAAACAAATTCCCAAGTGTACCCCAGGCCCAAAGATTGGCAGAGTCAATTTGAATAGCCTTGTGAAGCGGCTGTGCAGATTCATCTGCTCTGCCCGTGTTGGCATACAAAATGCCCAGCCCGCTGAAGCATTTGGAACAGAACGAATCCACTTCGATTGATTTTTTGTACCACTGCTCGGCTTTTTTATACTCCCGCATTCGTACGTACAGGTTGCCCAGGTTGATGTACGGGCCGACATTCGTCGAGTCCAGCCGGATCGTTTTAAAATTGGCCTGTTCGCTCTCCCGGAAATTGCCCATTCGTTCGCAATTGAACCCATAATTGCCCAGGTACCAAATGTTGGTACTGTCGTAACCGACGGCTATTCGGAACAACGAATCGGCTTCTGCGAAACGGCGTTTTTCGGAATACCAGATGGCGTATTGATTGTGCAGGTAGGCAGAGCCGGAATCCAGAGCCATGGCGCGGTCGAGCCATTGTTGTGCGCGCTCGTGCTGGTGAAAACGAGTTGTCAGGTCAACCGCAAACTCCCCCATCGGCAACACCCAGCCCGGCGCAAACTCGACAGCCTTGAGAATGTAGTATTCCGCTGAATCCATGTCATTCATCAAATTGCTGTACACCCGGGCCATGAAATGACAGGTCAGCGGATTTTCGGGCTGGAGGCGCAAGGCTTCCCGGTAGCGTTGGAGAATATCATTTCCGGCCTGCCGGTCGTTCAGTCGAGGCGATTGCAACTGCATGAGGAATCCCTCGAAGATGTTTTTCCGGGACATGAGTTCCGGGTAAAAATAATGCCCCGGCCCGAGCAGTTGTGCGGCCCGTTCCAGCATGACCGGATACGGCCGATACTTTTCTATTTTTTTGAGCCGGGTCCGGGTAATTTCACTCATGTCGGTTTTCAAAAAACTGTTCAGCACCTGCTGGGCGTCGTCCTGCAACGCGGCGACGTAGTTGCGCCTCATGGTGCCGAACAAGGGGGCAAGGGATTCGGTCTGCAGGAGGCGGTTGTAGTAATCCTCGGCGCATTGGCCGGCCGGCGCGAGGAATCTGCGCTCCTGCACGGCTTGTTTGAACGCCAGGTACAAGTCCCGAGTACCGGTGTCCACCTTGGCCAGAATATCGTCCTCGAGGCCTTTGTTTTCCACCGGAGCAAAAGCCGCAAACTTGTTATCCTTGAGTCGCTGCACTTCGGCCAACTGCCGACTATCCACCCGGGCCAGACGCTCGTTGCGGTTGCCCAGCACTAGCGGCATCTGGTTTTGCGGGGCAGCCTCGGCGGGTACACGGTCTTCGAGGTAACGGATAATTTCACCCAGCGTGACCGTCTGATCGGCGTTGCGATCGGCGAGGCCGGCCAGCCCGTCCACCAAATGGTAACTGAACACACCGCGCCCGCCGCCCCACTGCGCACCTTCGAGACTGAATTCATTGGGCTGGCAGGACAAAATCCGAACCTCGTTGTGATACTGCTGGGCCAGACTCGTAGCCGTGAGTTGCGCGCCGCCGATCGGGCTTCCGGCTAATTTGCCGGCGTGACAGGCATCGGTAATGAGCACCACTTTGGCCTTGTTTTGCACGGACAGGGTGGAGACAATTTCCTCCAGATACGCCAGCGAGTAGGTGCCCCCGCCCATATACACCTGGGCCGGAGCGTCCCAGCAAAGCAAAAAACCGGGTTGGTTGAGGGTTTTTCGCTCTACATCGCCGTGGCCGGAGAAAAAGATGACGACCTGTTCATCTTCCCGAGTTTGTTCGAGCAGGGCGTCGAGTGTCAGGGCGACGCGTGCGGCGGTGGCTTGCTCGTTGAGCAGGACTTTGATCCGGCTGTAATCGGGCGTACTGCTTTCATTCGACAAACTTCGAGACAGCCAACCGGCGAATGCCTCGGCATCCCGGTGGGCGTATTTCAGGTCGGGGATGCCGGGGTCCTGGTAGTCGGAAATGCCGATGACGACGGCGCGGGTTTGGTTGATTAGTTGACTGGTTGACTGGTTGATTGGGCGCGCGCCCTTGGTATCCTGAGCGGAGGTTGTTGTGGTGGCGGCCAGCAGGAGCGCGGCGAGCAGGAGGGTTGTTTTTGTCATGGCGGAAAGGTAGTTTAGTCGTTGGGCTGATCAGGCAAGTGTTTTCTCATCATTGTCCGGAAGCGGGCGGTTTGGCGGATTTCCTTGAAAAGCGGCTCCTCCAGTAGCGGTTCGGCTTCGGGAAACCAGTAGTCGAGCGCTTTTTCCAGGTGGTTTAGCGCCTCCTCCGGCCGGCTCTGTGCAGCGGCGAGCAGGGCGTAGCCGTACCGGGCTTCGTGACATTTGGGCTGGAACACTTCGGCCAGACGGAATTGCTGCAAGGCATCTTCGTAGCGCTTTTGTTTCAAGAAAAACCGGCCGTAGTGCAGGCAGAGCGTGGTGTACACAAAGGTCTTGTCCATAGCAGACACCCGCGGGGCGGCACGAAATGCAACCTGGTAAAGGCTGTCGGCCTGAAGCAGACTCCCCTGTTTTTCGGCAATCAAGGCCAAATACATGAGATTGGCTATCCGGGTTTCAGAATATGTGGTATCGGTTTGCAACGACTTCAGAAAATACGCCCTCGCCCCCGAAACATCGCCCTCGTTAAAGCGGATAACCCCATTGCCGAATAATCCGAAGGCATGGTGGCTGGGGTACACCTGCAGTTCGACCATTTTGTCCAGGTACGGCCGCGCACCGGAAAACATCTTCCGATATACAATCCCTTCGAGGGTATGGAACAGCATAGCAGTTTTATGGAAATTGTCGGTTTGCCCGTCGAGCAAGGCTTTGTCCAGAAACACTTTGGCCTCGGGCCAGCGACGCATTTTGCCCAGCAACATGCCCCGGAAGTACACGGCCCAGTTGCCCCAACCCGGTTCCAATTCGATGGATCGCCGGAAGCACGCTTCCGCTTCGGGCAATTCATTTCGCATCAGGTGTGTGACACCCTTGGTGCTCCAGGCATTGAACAGTTCCGGTTTTCGCAAAATCATGGTGTCGCACAAGTTCAGGGACTCCTGCGTCCGGTTCTGCCACTGATACAACCAGGAAAGCCGCTCCAGTACCACGTAGGAGTCGGAACCGGTTTCCAGCACCTTGTTCAGCCACTTTTCAGCGGCTGCTAAATCGGACCTGGAAAGGAAATACTCGTAACTGAGATCGAGGTAGGGCAACTGCCAGGTGGGGGCGTATTCGACTGCCTTTTCCATCCAGTATTGCATGGAATCGGTGCGGCTCGGGTTGTTGATGAAATACAGGGAACCGATGGCATGGTACACGTATGGCGCGCCCGGCTCGAGCGCGAGGGCTTCGAGGTAATTGCCTTTTGCTATCTGCCGCAGCGAATCGCGGACGGCAGCGTCGCTCATGTCCACTGTTTTTCGGGCAAACAGATAGCCCTCAAAGTAGTGTTTTTTCGACAGCAGGGTGCGCTTCAGGTGGTGGCGCTCGCCCAGCAGGTCCATGGCTCGCTGGAGATACTCGGGGTATAGGTCGTACTTGTCGGGGTTGTAACGCCAGTTGTTGGCCTCGTAGGGGTCGTCGGCCAGAAGGGCGTTCAGGGCTTGTTGCACCTCGTCGAGCAGCGCCACGGCATATTCGCGGCGCAACAGTCCGTGCAAAGGACGCAGCACTTCGGCGGCCATCAGTTGGGCAAACAGGCCTCCGGCACTCGTGTCGCTTGTGGCGAGCAGGTCGGCGTCGCTATCCAGCAATTTTCGGAACGCATGGTACCGGGCGCGGGTGAGCGAATCAGCCCGGGCGAGCACCTCGTCTTCGAGGCCCCGGGAGCCGATGCCGCCGACCAACTCGTTGGCCGCCGGCTTGCGCTGTTTCAACTCCGACAGGCTGCGGGCGTCCACAATGGCGACGCGAAAGTTCCGGTCGCCCGCTGTCAGCGGCGTCTGCTGGTGGGGTGCTGTTTCGGCAGGCACACGGTCTTCAAGGTAGCGCCCGATCTCGAACAGGTTGACGGCGCCGTCCGTATTCTGGTCGGCCAGGCCGGTCAGGCCGTCTATGAGGTGCCAGGAAAATACGCCGCGCCCGTCGCCCCACTGCTCGCCTTCGAGGGCAAATTCGTCGGGCTGGCAGGACAGGATGCGCACCGAGTTGGCAAACTGTTTTTGCAAGGCAAGGGCCGTGGCCTGACTGCCGCCTGTGGCGCTGCCGGCCAGTTTGCCGGCATGGCAGGCGTCGGTCACGAGCACCACGCGCACCTCGCGCGCGGTCAGTTCGGTCACGATGTCGTTCAGAACGCGCAGATCAATGGCATTGGTGGCGTACACCTTGGGCGGGCTGTCGTGGGTGAGCAGGAAACCGGGTTGGTTGCGGATTTTGGCCTCCACGTCGCCGTGGCCAGAAAAGTAAAACACGACCTGGTCGCCGGCCTGACACAGTTCAATCAGGTCGTACAGGACCACAACAATGGCGGCTTGCGTAGCTTGTTTGTTCAAAAACAGGCGAATGTTGTCGTCTGGCACATTGCCACCCGCGGGCGAGCGGAGAAAATTGGCAAACGCCTGCGCATCCCGGTCGGCGAAGCGCAGGTCGGGAATGCCGGGGTCCTGGTAATCGGAGATGCCGACGACGACGGCGTGGGTCTGGTTGATTAGTT
>CAYMQY010000156.1:8816-10946 GCA_964392655.1 uncultured Saprospiraceae bacterium | reverse complement strand
GTGGATGAGGCACTGGCCATGGGCTGCGACACGGTGGAGCACGTCATCGTTCACCAAAATACCGGCGATCCGGTGTCCATGCAGCCCGGTCGCGACATCTGGTGGCACGACGCCGTGAAAGGCAAACGCCGCAGCGGAAAAGCCACCACCGTGGACAGCGAAGACCTGCTGTTCATCCTGTACACCTCCGGCTCCACAGGCAAACCCAAAGGCGTAGTACACACGCACGGCGGCTACATGGTGTACACGGAGTACACCTTTCGCAACGTGTTTCAGTACCAACCCGGTGAAGTGTACTGGTGTACTGCCGACATCGGCTGGGTGACGGGGCACTCGTACATCGTGTACGGCCCGCTGCTGGCCGGGGCTACTTCGGTCATGTTCGAAGGCATCCCGACGTTTCCCGATCCAGGGCGGTTCTGGGATGTTATCCAGCGCCACAAAGTGAATATTTTTTACACAGCCCCCACCGCCATTCGGGCTTTGATGGCCGCCGGCGACCAGTGGGTGAAGGGCCGGCGGATGCCTTCGCTGCGGATACTGGGCACCGTAGGCGAGCCGATAAACGAGGAAGCCTGGCACTGGTACGACGAGCGCATCGGCAAAAAACGCTGCCCCATCGTGGATACCTGGTGGCAGACCGAGACGGGCGGCATCCTGATAAGCCCGATTGCGGGGGTCACGCCGCTCAAGCCCTGCTATGCCACCTTGCCGCTGCCGGGCGTGCAACCCTGCCTGGTAGATTCCAGCGGCAACGAACTGGAAGGCAACGATGTAGAGGGTATGCTTTGCCTGAAATTTCCCTGGCCTTCGATCCTGCGCACCACCTACGGCGACCACGAGCGTTGCCGCCAGACGTACTTTTCCACCTTCAAAAACAAATATTTCACCGGCGACGGCGCCCGCCGCGACGCCGACGGCATGTACCGAATCATAGGTCGGGTAGACGATGTGATCAATGTGTCGGGGCACCGTATCGGCACGGCCGAGGTGGAAGACGCGATTAACAAAACGCCGCACGTGGTGGAATCGGCGGTAGTAGGTTTCCCGCACGACATCAAAGGGCAGGGCATCTACGCCTACGTCATCGCCGACGGGCCGGTGGCCGACGAGGTTGCGTTCAAAAAAACGGTGCTCGACACGGTGACACAGCAGATCGGCCCGATCGCCAAACCCGACAAAATTCAGGTGGTGCCTGGCCTGCCGAAGACGCGTTCGGGCAAGATCATGCGGCGTATTTTGCGAAAAATTGCCGAAGGCGACACGTCCAACCTCGGCGATATAAGCACCCTGCTGAACCCGGAAGTGGTGGAGGAAATCAGGGAGGGGAATAAATACATGTGATCATTTTTGTCATTTTGAAAAAAATCCGTCCGCTCTTCGAGGGCTTCGCAAGAGGCTGTGCTCTCGTAGAGCGGACTGATTTTTTTCAAAATGACAAAGTGCGGAGCAACTTTCGCATGGGCTTGCAGTTTTGGTTTCCCGTTCAACCCGTTCAACCCGTTCAACCCGCTCAACCCGTTCAACCCGTTCAACCCGCTCCATGCATTTCGACATCATTTTCGCCGGCGCCGGCTTGTCGGGCCTGACTCTGGCGCTGGAACTGGCCCGCCGTCCGGCATTTCAGGGGAAAAAGATGCTGCTGATTGATCGCGACCGAAAGCAGCAAAACGACCGAACCTGGTGTTTCTGGGCCTCTGATGAGGAGCCGCTGCCCCCCGTGGTTTTCAAATCCTGGGACGGATGCCGTTTCTTCGCCTCCGGGTTTGAAACCGACATGGACATCGCGCCGTACCGCTACCGCATGGTGCGCGGCATTGATTTTTACCAATGGGCACTTGCCGAACTGGAGCGTTTTCCAAATGTGCAGCGGATACAAGCCGCAATTACAGGTCTCGACGCCCAAACCGGTCTGGTGCGCACCGATGCCGGGGATTTTACGGCTGATCTTGTGTTCAACTCGGCATTTATCAAAACCGCGGTGCTTCCCGAAGCGAATGCGATGTATCCGAATCCGCCGTTTTCGCTGCTGTATCGTGATTGGGGCAAACGTGATTCGGATTTACCGCGGAGGCGCGGGGAAGCACAGGGGTGTACGGCCCGTCGCCCCCCCACCCCCGCCCGGCGGGG
>CAYMQY010000156.1:0-8806 GCA_964392655.1 uncultured Saprospiraceae bacterium | reverse complement strand
AGGATTCTCCTCCGCGTCTCCGCACCTCCGCGGTGGAAAAAGTCTTCCTGCTGCAGCATTTCAAGGGCTGGATTGTCGAAACCCCGACTCCCGCATTCGATCCGGGCAAGGTCACGTTCATGGATTTTCGCATCCCGCAGCAGGGAGAGACGCGTTTTGTGTATGTGTTGCCGTTTTCCAAAACCCATGCCTTAGTCGAATTCACGGTGTTTTCGCCGGCCTTGCTTGCTGCCGACACGTACGACCAGGAACTGCGGCAGTACCTGCGCGATTACCTGAAAATTGCCGATTTTAACATCGAGGAAGAGGAATTTGGCGTGATTCCAATGACCGATTTCCCCTTTCCGGCCCGGCAGGAGGGGCGGGTAATCCACATCGGAACAGCCGGCGGTTTTGTGAAGGCCTCCAGCGGCTATGCCTTCAAACGCACCCAACGCAAGGTGCGTGCCTTCGCAGATGCCTGGGAGCGTACCGGTAGTCCGGATGCCCGGGTGTTTCAGTCGCCCTGGATTTTTCGGATTTTCGACAGCATATTCCTGCGGGTGTTGCACAATCGGAACGAACTGGGCAGCGTCATTTTCAGAAAATTGTTTCAAAAACTTCCATCGGCCCTCGTGCTGCGTTTCCTGGACGAAGACTCTTCGGCGCTGGACAACCTGCGCCTTGTTTCGGCGCCGCCGGCAGGGCCGTTTTTGCGTGCGTTGTTTCACAATCTCGCCGCATCTTGCGCGGCGTTTTTTTACACCGATGGCCATTCTAAAAAATAATTCGGAGCCGCTTCGGGTCGGCATCACCGGCGGAATCGGCAGCGGAAAAACTACCGTGTGCCGTATTTTCGAGGCGCTCGGTGTGCCCGTTTACGATGCCGACTACTGGGCGAAGTGGCTGATCGTGCATGACCCGGAGGTGCGGACGGCTATTGTCGGCTTGTTCGGTGCGGAAGCGTATTTGCCGGACGGCGCGTACAACCGCCCGTTTGTGGCTGCTATCGTGTTTGAAAATCCGGAAAAACTGGCCGCACTGAACGCCGCCGTCCATCCTGCCGTCGAACGCCATAGCCGCGCCTGGCACGAGCAACAGGCTCGGGCCGGCTACCCATACACACTCAAAGAGGCCGCGCTGATGGTGGAAAGCGGCAGCCACCGTTTTCTGGACGCCCTGATCGTCGTCACCGCGCCGGAAGAAATTCGCATCCGCCGGGTGATGGAGCGCGACGGTATTTCCGAAGCAACGGTGCGCGCCCGACTGCGGAATCAGATGCCTGAAGCGGAAAAAGAAGCCCTTGCGGACTTTTTGATCGTCAACGATGGGAAGCATTTGATTATCCCGCAGGTGTGGGTTGTGCACCGCAGTTTGCTTATGTTGCAGGAAATCTGAAAAGATAATTTGGAAAAACGGAACCGTGCGTAGTACCTTCGCACCCCGATTTGGAAAATCGTTCGAAACAAGAAATTTTCAGTATCAATAGTCATCAAGTCATGAAAAAAGACATTCATCCGAGCAGTTACCGCACCGTGGTGTTCAAAGATATCTCCACCGACGAAGCATTCATGGGCCGCTCCTGCGTAAACACCAAAGAAACCATCACCTGGGAGGACGGCAAGGACTACCCGTTGGTAAAAATGGAAATCTCGGCTTACAGCCACCCGTTCTTCACCGGCAAAATGAAATTTGTGGATACGGCAGGCCGTATTGACAAGTTCAACAAAAAATTCGCCAACACGAAGTTCGCGAAAGAGGCAGATAAGTCTGAATGAGCATTTTTTCCGGCATGACACGCTACCAGGTCGGGCTTCCCGCCCGAAGCGCAAACGCCGCGGTGTTTTAAAAAATAAGTCCCTGCGGCTTCTGCCGGTTGGGACTTTTTTTATTGCCTACTTTTGCCGCAAAACAAGCCCGGTCTGATGACAAACCTGATCCTTTTCGACTCCGAAGCCCGCAACCACCTGCTTCCGCTCACGGCTACGCGTCCCATGGGGGAGTTTCGCATCGGCGTACTTACCCTGCGCGAAAAGTGGGAGCGCCGGCTGCGGGCTACTGCGTCGTACATCACGCAGGAATATTTGCAGGACAAATACCCGATTCGGGTCGAGCACGAAAATCTCGTGGTCAATGCCGGTATCGTACCCACGGAGGCTCTTTGCCGCCGCATCCATGAAATCGGCCTGAACGAGGCGCTGCTGCTGAACGGTGAATTGCTGGCCGCCCGTCTCGACGAAGCGCAATTCGAGGCGCTGATCGAAGACGAGGAGGGACGGGAATTGCAGGGCAAGGAACTCGGCGCCGATATTCCGGTTACCCAAATTCAGCGCCCCTGGGACTTGTTTCTGCAAAACGGATCGGCAATTCTCGATGACTTTGAATTGCTGGCCGGCAACCGCATGTCCCAGCGCGTATCGCCGTCCAACCGCATTGTCGGGCCTGCGCATAAACTGTTTCTGGAAGAAGGTGCAAAAATGGAATGCTGCACCGTCAATACCACCGAAGGACCGGTGTACATCGGCAAAAACGCTGAAGTGATGGAGGGCTGCCTGCTCCGCGGCCCCATCGCGGTATGTGAGGGCGCTACCGTGAAAATGGGTGCCCGCATCTACGGCCCCACCACCATCGGCCCCGGCTGCAAAGTGGGTGGCGAAGTGGCCCGTTCTATCCTGATTGCCAATTCCAACAAAGCCCACGACGGATTTCTCGGCGACTCGGTTATCGGAGAATGGTGCAACCTCGGCGCCGACACCAACAATTCCAACCTAAAAAACAACTACAGCGAGGTCAAACTCTGGGATTACGAAGAGGAGCGCTTCGCCAAAACCGGGTTGCAGTTCTGCGGCCTCATCATGGGGGATCATGCCAAGTGCGGCATCAACACCATGTTCAACACTGGCACGGTGGTCGGCGTTTTCGCCAATGTGTTCGGCGCCGGATACCCACGCAACTTCGTGCCCGATTTCGCCTGGGGTAGCGCCGATTCGGGCTACCGTACATACCGGTTTTCGGAAGCCTGCGAAACCGCAGAGTTGGTCATGGCCCGGCGAAACAAGCCGTTCACCGACCTGGAAAAAGCGGCGTTGCTCCATATTTTTGAACAAACAGCCCGGTTCCGAACCTGGGAAAAGTGATTTACGAAGTACGAATTTCAAAGTACGATTTGCGCGAAATCCATGACTGAACAAGTTTCCAAATATGACCAGCGCGGGGTTTCGGCCTCGAAAGACGAGGTGCATGCCGCTATCCGGCACCTCGACAAGGGGTTGTACCCCAATGCGTTTTGCAAAATCCTGCCCGACATCGCCGCCGGCGACCCGAATTATTGCAACCTCTTGCATGCCGACACGGCAGGCACCAAAACCAGCCTTGCCTACCTGTACTGGCGTGAAACGGGCGACCTGTCCGTGTGGGCCGGCGTGGCGCAGGACGCCATCGTGATGAACCTCGACGACATGGCCTGCGCCGGCTGCACCGACGCCATCCTGCTGTCGAGCACCATTGGCCGAAACAAAAACCTCATCCCCGGCGAGGTGATCGCGGCGGTGATCCGGGGCACTTCCGATTTTGTGGAAACCATGCGCCGGTTCGGGGTGGAACTGCAACTCGCCGGTGGCGAAACTGCCGACGTGGGCGACATCGTGCGCACGATTGATGTGGGCGTCACCGCGTTTGCCCGCATGAAACGCTCGGAGGTTTTGGAAAACAACATCCGGCCCGGCGATGTTGTCGTGGGACTGGCGTCGTTCGGACAAGCCGCATACGAAAACGACTACAACGGAGGCATGGGCAGCAACGGCCTCACCGCAGCCCGCCACGATGTGCTGAAAAACGACTATGCCGCGCGGTACCCGGAAAGTTTCGACCCGCATGTGCCCAAAGACTTAGTGTACAGCGGGAACCGCAGCCTGACGGAAACGATCGCGGTAGAGGACCGGACCATACCGGTCGGCAAACTGATACTGTCGCCGACACGCACCTACCTGCCGGTACTGCGGGAGGTGCTGGCCAAACACCGGGAACATGTACACGGCCTGATCCACTGCACCGGCGGCGGCCAGACCAAAGTGCTCAAGTTTTTGCAAAACGCGCACGTAATCAAGGACAACCTGTTCGACTTGCCACCGCTATTTCGCCTGATTCAGGAGAGCAGCGGCACCGCCTGGCGCGAAATGTACCAGGTGTTCAACATGGGCCACCGAATGGAAATTTATCTGCCGGAAGAGTACGCCGGCGACGTCATCCGGATCGCCGCCGGCTTCGGAATCGAGGCCCGGATTGTAGGACGAGTGGAGCCGGATTCCGGGACGAAGGTGACGGTGGAAAGTCCCTACGGTTCGTTCGAGTATAGCGAGGAGTGATGAATTTTCAGAAAACCAAACCTGATACGCCACTAAGCAAACACGATATGAGAATTTTTCAGTCTTTCCTTTTCGCCCTGTTTCTCGGCCTGATCCTGTCGGCTTGCGGGGAGGATTTTTCCAAAAAAATAACCGCACTGGAGCAGAAACTGGCTGCCTCCAACGATCCAGCTGTCGCTGAGGAACTCTGCAATACCTATCAGACAGCCGCGCAGGCCAACCCCGGCGAGCACGCACAAAACCTGCTGTACCTGACCAAAGCGGCGGAGATCAAGTTCATCCGCAACAAGGACGCCGTGGGGGCGGTGCGACTGGTCAATACCGCTCTGAAAGAACACGGCGACGGCCAGGACCTGGCCGAACCAATCGGCCTGCTCGCCCGGGTGTGGCGCCTGTACCAGCACAAGGCCACGCCGGATTTGTCGAAAGAGCCGGACGACATTGACCTGACCAAACTCAACCTCGAGCGGAATCTGTTCTGGATTGACTCGGCGCTGCTCCGCCTCGACCGGGCGATGGGCGGCGCCACGGTCACCGACAAATCGAAAGCCGAGATGTTTCTTCAACTTTCCGAAGGCTACGCCACGCTGGTGCAGACTGTTGACCCGAACAAATTTGCCGACCTGAACATGAAAGCCGCCGGACTGGCCAAAACCATCGGCGAGCCGAATACCGCCCTGCGCTTCTACTACAATGTGGCGGAAAAACTGCCGACCCATGCCAAAGCGCCCACGGCTTTGTTTATGATGGGCTTCATTTACGAGAACGACCTGAAGGACATGACCATGGCCAAAAGCACCTACGAGCAGTTTTTGCAGCGTTACCCTTCCGATCCGGACTACGCCGACGACGCCCAAAACGCCCTGCGCTACCTCGGTATTCCGCCGGAAGAGATCATCAAGCAGTTTGAAAAAAATCCGCAGTAACACGAAACCGGACTTCCATACCGAGGCAACTTTCCCGGCGGCTTTCCGCGCGTTTATCCAAACGGTGGCGCCGACGAGCCGGCTCCGTTTGGCGCCGACGCCCTCGGGTTTTCTGCACCTCGGCAACGCGTACAATTTTATCCTGAACTGGCTGGCGGCCCGGCACACGCCCGGCGCCCGGCTCCTGCTGCGCATTGACGACCTCGACGCCGACCGCAAACGCCCCGAATACGTGCAGGACGTGTTCGATACGCTCCGTTGGCTGGGGCTGGATTGGGACGAGGGGCCGCGCTCGACGGAGGATTTTGAGGCAAACTGGTCGCAACACCTGCGTCTGCAGCTGTACGAAAACGCGCTCGACCGTCTGCGCGCGGGCAACGTCCTGATTGCCTGTGCCAAATCGCGCCGCGACCTTGCGCCGTTTGCCGGGGAATACCCCACCGAATTTCGGGAGCAAAACCTCGCACTCGATGCGCCCGACGTGGCCTGGCGCATCAAAACGCCGCGAATACCCGGCTTGCCGCCCGATTTTGTGGTGCGCCGCCGCGACGGCATTCCCGCCTACCAGGTGGCCAGCCTTGCCGACGACCGGCATTTCGGGATCACGCACGTGATCCGGGGCGCCGACCTGGCCGAATCCACCGCCGCGCAGCAGTATTTGGCCGAATGCCTTGGGTGGCGGGAGTTCTCGCGGGTTCAGTTTTTACACCACCCGCTCTTGCTTGATGCCGGTGGCAATAAGTTGTCCAAATCTGCCGGTTCCGCTGCTTTGAAAACCTGGCGGGAGGAAGGACGTTCGCCGGCAGAGGTATTTCGGGCCGTAGCGCGGTGGCTGGGGGTAAAGCAGGTAGAGTCGACTACGGGATTACTACAAGAAATTCAATTTTCATTCCTTCAACAAAACCCGTAAACTTGTGCTTCTTTTTCAGACACCGTATCCGATGAGCACGACAGTAAAATTTCCGGTAACAAATCAGGAGCTCCTGGCAGTGGCAGGGGGAGCCCCGGTTCGATTTCCGGCGTCATTTGAGGAATTTTGGGAACTGCTCGGCGAGGCGGAGTACAAGGTGGAATACCTCAACCAGGAAATCATAGCCTCCATGAGTTACGAAACCGACATTTACGCCGATCTGGCCACGCAAATGAGCCATTTGCTGAAAGAAGCCTGGGCCGGCGATAAACGTTTTCGCGTGCGCAACGGAAACCGGCCTGTGTGTATTCCGGAATGCGACCACGCGGTGTTCAACCCGGACGGTTCGGTGATCGGCATGCCCGCTAAATACTACGAATACCGCCCCGGTATGAATGCCGAACTAACCCCGGTTTTGATTTTTGAAGTGCTTTCCAACACCACGCGGACGCACGATTTGGCCGACAAACTGCCCTGCTACAAAAAAATCCCTACGCTTCTGCAAATCGTTTTTATTGACGCACAACGCATGGAAGTAGTCGTTTGGGAACGGGAAACCCCGCTCGACAAATGGGTGGAAACCAATCTGAATCAACCGGACATGTCTTTCCGGGTGAACAACAAAGTCCTCACTCTGCGGGAAATTTACGAGGACACCCCGCTCAGCGCCTGAACGACCGCCCGGATTTGCTCCGCGTCACTGGCCCAATACCCCCATTCCAGCCCCGGAATGGCCTTGTCGGAACCCGGCTGCACGACCTCCTTTTTGGCCGACAGGTGAAATTCTTGCGCGCCGGTAGCCTCGGCCATTTCGCGAATATTCCGGGCCGACAAACCCGCGCCCGGCATGATCGAAATGCGCCCGCCGGCGTGCTCCACCAGTTTTTTCAGCAAAAACCGCCCCTGGAAAGCGGTAGTCGCCTGACCGGAAGTCAGTACCCGGGGTATGCCCAGTGCGAGGAGCGTATCCAGCGCCTCAACCGGGTCGGGGACAAAATCGAACGCGCGGTGGCAGGTGATGTCCATGCCGGCGGCGGCCTGTAGCATGGCCTGCATTTTGGGTACGTCCAGCCGGTTCTCGGCGTCCAGCGCGCCGATTGCGACCCCGTCGGCGCCGGCTTCGCGGCACAGGCGGATGTCGTCGAGCATGAGGGCCAGTTCGGCCTCGTCGTAGCAGAAGTCGCCCTCGCGCGGGCGGATGAGCACGTTCACCCGGATGTTCAGGCGTTCGCGCACGGCGCGTACCAAACCGAGGGAAGGCGTCAGGCCACCGGTGTCGAGGGCGGCGCACAGTTCGATCCGGTGCGCGCCGCCTGCCTGGGCAGCGAGGGCCGACTGCAAGTTGCCGGCGCAGATTTCGAGAATGGGCATGGCGGATGTTTTTTGCGGGGGAAAGATACGGGCGCAACGTTCTACATTTGCAATCGAATCAATCGAACCAATCGAACCAATCCCATGACGGACATCTTTATCGCCTACTCGCACGAAGACATCCAATTCAAAAACGTGTTGAAGAAGTTCTTGCAGCCCCTGCTGCGAGAGGGGCGCGTCAGCGTATGGGACGACTATGACATTGAGGCCGGCAAAGACTGGGATGCCGCTATCAAAGAGCGGCTGTACGGGGCCGGCATCGTCCTGCTTCTCGTCAGCGCCGACTCGCTGGCCTCCGAATATTTCTACGGCAGGGAGGTGCAAGTATCGCTGGAGCGGCACGAACGCGGCGAAGCCATTGTGGTGCCCGTGGTTTTGCGCCACTGCGACTGGAAAAACACGCCCCTCAAAAATCTGGAAGCCTTGCCCGATAAAGGCCGCCCTGTGGTGGAATGGCCGAGCGCCGACCAGGCCTGGCAGAATGTCGTGGACCGTTTGCGCGAAGTGGTGGCCGGCATTGAGGCCCGCCGCGCCCGGGAGTCCGCCACCGCCGAGCAATACCGTCGGTTCACCGCCGCCGTGACGGCTGCCGAAAACCTGACCCAAAATAAAAACTGGCAAGAGGCTCGCACCGCCTGGCACAACGCCCTCGCCCTGCACCAACCCGGTTATGTGCCCGACCGAAGCGACCTGGAGCGCCGCCGGGCCGAATGCGACCGCAGCCTGCATGCAGAAGCCGAGCACAAGGCCGAACAGGCCCGCGCCGCCGAGGCCGACCGCAAGCGACGGGAGGCGGAACAACGGCGCCAACAGGCAGCCCCGCCGCCTGCCGCCGCCGATTCACAAACGCTTGAAAGCCGGGCCGCCCGCCGCCTCATTTTCGGGGCGATTGCGGTGCTGGCACTGGCGCTGATCCTCTGGCTTGCATTCGGAGACCGGTCGGGCGCAGACCCGGAAAATCCACAGCCGACCGATTCCGCTTTGGTGCAACTGGAGGTCGCCGCCTACAACAAAGCCCTGCAAGCGGGCACTATCCCGGCGCTGGACGTTTACCTCGGCCGTTATCCGGCAGGAAGCCAAGCGGAGGCAGCCCGGCAAAAACTGAAGGAACTGGAAAAAGCCTTTGCGGATGCCAAACAAAGCGCCGCCAGTTTTGAGGCGGCAGAGGAGTGGGCAGATGCCCTGCGCGATTACCGGGCTGCCTTGCGCCTGAATCCGGAAGATGCGGAGGTACAGCGGAAGGTGCGGGAGTTGGA
>CAYMQY010000155.1:5500-11059 GCA_964392655.1 uncultured Saprospiraceae bacterium | reverse complement strand
GGCCTACCGGATAGGCGTGCATGTGCTTAGCGGCGGCGAAATCTCCGCCGGCGGCGCCGGCACGGTGAACGTGGTCGGCACCGGCGGCAACACCTCCCTCGGTTTCAGCCACGGCGTCCGCGTAGTAGGCGGCAACCTCTCCCGAATCACCTCTGCCGGCGGTAATGTGACCGTCACCGGCACCGGTAGCGGCACTACTTCCGGCAGCAACTACGGTGTGGAAGTGACGAGTGGCGGGGAAATCACCGCCGGCGGCACGGGTACGGTCACGGTAACCGGTACGGGTGGCGGCGCTACGGGCAGTAGCAATATAGGTGTTGTGGTATCCCTTCTCAATACCCGGATCACTTCCTCCGGCGGCAATGTAACGGTAAACGGCTTCGGCGGTGGCAGCGGCACATCGGGCAGCAACTACGGGGTTTATGTGAATAACAGCGCCGAAATTACTGCCGGCGGTACAGGGAATGTGGCGGTTACAGGCATGGCAGGCGCTACGTCGGGCAGTTTCAATTACGGCGTATTACTCCGGTATACCAATGCAAAAATTACCTCCTCCGGTGGCGATGTGTATGTGGAAGGAACCGGCAATGCGACCGGTGGCGGCACGGACAACTACGGCGTTATCCTGGAGTCCTCCGGTCAGATTACTGCCGGCAGCGGCGGCGACGTGGAAGTAGTCGGTATGGGCGCCGGAAATACCGGAAGCCGAAACTATGGCGTACTGGTGAGTGGCGCCGGTTCTACCGTCACTTCGACGGATGGAACCGTGCAGGTGACCGGTACAGGTGGCGGCTCCGGCTCGAGTTCCGACAACTACGGTGTGTATATCAATAATGCCGGCGTGATCACTAATGCCGGCACTGGGACGAGCGCCACCGTCACGGTCACAGGCAACGGTGGCAATACCTCCGGCACGAGCGGCAACAACAACTATGGCGTGTACATCACCGGCACCGTTGGCTCGCAAATCAACTCCAGCGGTGCTGCGGTTTCGGTGACCGGTACGGGCGGCGGCTCCGGTACCAGTGGAAATAACCACGGAGTCTATGTCGCTGCCCCCGGCATTATCTCTGCCGGCGGCAACGGCACGGTAGCAGTTGTCGGACAGGGCGGTACAGGTGCCACCGGTAATAGCAACTATGGCGTATTCGTTACTGGATTCAATGGCCGCATCACTTCCTCCGGCGGAAATGTGAGCGTCGGCGGCACCGGTGGCGGCAGCGGGTTGTCAATCAACAACTACGGGGTACACGTAAATTCCTTCGCCGAGATAAACGCAGGCGGTAGTGGCACCGTGACGGTCATCGGGCAAGGAAGTGCCGCTACCACAGGCGCAACCAACTACGGCGTTTATGTCACAGCCAGTGCAACAATTACGTCCGCTGCCGGAAATGTGAGCGTCACCGGTACCGGTGGCGGCACCGCAGCGGGCACCAACCACGGGGTGTATTTATCCAGTAGCGGTATCATAACTGCCGGCGGTAGCGGCACGGTTACGGTCGTCGGGCAAGGCAGTGCTGCCACAGGCAATAATAACTGGGGGGTACATACTTCAGGCGTCGACGCAAAAATTACCTCCTCGGGCGGCAACGTAAGTGTAACCGGCACAGGCGGTGGCTCCGGTACGAGTTCGAGCAACTACGGGGTACATGTACTTAACGGCAGCGAAATAATCGCCGGCGGTAGCGGCAACGTTACGGTGACCGGCCAGGGCGGCACGGTGACCGGCGGCGGCACCAACTACGGCGTATACCTCATCGGTACAGCCTCCATTGTTACCTCTTCCGGCGGCAACGTGAGCGTCAACGGCACCGGTGGCGGCTCGGGCACGAGCATATCCAATCACGGTGTTTATGTTCTTAGCGCCGCTCAAATTACCGCCGGTGGCACCGGCACGGTTACGGTCGTCGGGCAAGGCAGCACAACCGCGGGCGGCTCAAGCAACCCCGGTAACACCGGCGTGTATGTGCGCAGTGCCGGCTCTTTGATTACCTCCTCCGGCGGCAATGTCAGCGTCAGCGGCACCGGCGGCGGTACCGGAATAAGTGCGAACAATTTTGGTGTCATTGTTGATCTTACCGGACTGATAACGGCAGGCGTTGCCGGCACCGTCACAGTCACGGGACAAGGCGGCACGGCGCCGACAGGCAGCGCCAACATTGGCGTGTATGTGAACAATGCCGGCTCATTAATTACCTCTTCCGGCGGCAACGTGAGCGTCACCGGCACAGGCGGCGGCTCAGGAACAAGTGGGTCCAATTACGGAGTCGGTATCTCGAGCGGACAAATAACTGCCGGCGGCTCCGGCACGGTCACGGTTATCGGTCAGGGCACGACGACCGTCACCGGCAATGACAACATTGGAGTGAATATTGCTTCAACAGGGGCGGCAATTACCTCTTCCGGTGGCAATGTCAGCGTCACAGGCACCGGCGGCGGCTCCTCGGCCACGAGTTCAAATAACTCTGGTGTCATTGTTGATTTTGCCGCACTGATCTCTGCCGGCGGCAGCGGGACGGTCACGGTCGTCGGGCAAGGAGGAACTGCCGCAATGGGCGGCGGCAACAAGGGAATGCGCCTGGGCACAGGTAGCTCGATTACTTCTTCCGGCGGAAATGTGGGCATCACCGGCACGGGTGGCGGTTCCGGCACAGACGGGTTTAATTACGGGGTTGAGGTTTCGGGTGGACAAATATTCGCAGGGAGCGGCGGCACGGTCACGGTCGTCGGGCAGGGCGGCACAGCGCCTTCAGGTAGTGGTAACTATGGCGTGATTATATCGGGAACGGGCGAAATTACTTCTACCGACGCTGCTGTCAGCGTCACCGGCACGGGTGGCGGCTCCGGCACGAGCGCAGATAACCACGGTGTGTACCTACCCGCCGGCGGTACCATCTCTGCCGGCGGCTCTGCTTCAGTAGCAGTCACCGGCAATGGCGGAACAGGTTCTACCGGGGCATCCAATTACGGAGTATTCTGCAGGGATAATACCACGCAGATTACTTCTTCCGGTGGAAATGTAAGCGTCACCGGAACAGGCGGCGGTACGGGATCAAGTTCGGAAAATCATGGTGTCTTTATCGGGTCTAACGGCCAAATAACGGCAGCCGGTACCGGCACGGTCACGGTAGTGGGGCAGGGTGGCATGGCGCCTTCCGGCAACAATAATTTCGGTGTGTATGTATCGGCGAGTGCAATATCCTCTTCCGGCGGCGCTGTCAGCGTAACCGGCACAGGGGGCGGCTCCGGCGCCAGTATGAATAATTTTGGTTTGTATCTGGCGGCCGCAGGAACTATTTCAGCCGGCGGATCTGCACCGACAACAATCATAGGCAATGGCGGAACAGGCAGTAGCGGAGCCTCCAACTATGGAGTTTTATGTGTATCCGATCAAACCAAAATTACCTCCGGTAGCGGCCATGTCAGTGTCACCGGCGTAGAAGGCACCGGCCCCAGTGGAACCGGCATCGTCCATGCAAACCTGGCCGCCATCACTACCGCCACAAACGGAGGAAACATTACCCTCATCGCCAACAGCATGGACCTGACCAGTACCGTCAGCACCAACAGCACCGGCAGCACCACCCTCCGCCCCTACACCAACGGCGTGCAAATCAACCTCGGCTCGGCCACCAACCCCATCGGTGGCCCGCTCGGCCTGTCCGATACCGAACTCGATCTCGTCACGACCGGCACGCTGAATATCGGCAACACCAACAGCGGTACCATCACCGTCAGCGCAGCCATCACCCGCGCAGCAGCCACCAACATGGAACTGCACAGCGTCGGCGACGTCACCTTCTCCACCGGCAGCATCAACACCGGCGGCGGTGATCTGCTGCTCGATCCGGGTACCACCCCGGCAGCGGTGAAGCCGACGTTCAACGGCACCGACGCCACAGCCGGCACGGTTTCCTTCGCCAGCGATCTGGCCATTGTCATCAACGGAACCACGCCGGGCAACGGCTCCGGCAGCACCTACACCCAACTGACTGTAGCCGGTGCAGTGGATTTGACCGGTGTGGATTTGAACCTCAGTGGTAGCCACACCCCGGTTATCGGCCAGATGTTCACCATCGTGGATAACGACGGGGTGGATGCCATTGACGATGAGTTCACCGGCCTGCCCGAAGGCTCCACGATCCCCGGCTTCCTCGGATCCGGTTTGGATGCCACGATTACTTATGTGGGTGGCGACGGCAACGACGTGGTGCTCACCGTAGTAGCGGCTCCCCTGCCTGACTACACCATCACCACCACCGGCAACGCCATCGTCATCACCGACATTTCCGGCAACAGCGACTTACTCGACGTGACCGAAGACAACAGCAGCATCAACTTCGACGCTGCCGGACGCACCTACTCCCTGGACGGCGGCCCGATAACCAACCTGCCGGTAAGCGTACCGCTGGCACTGGTCACCTCCATTGAAATCAATGCCGAAGCAGGCGACGACTATGTCAACTTCGGCGGATTCTCCATGAACAACATGCCCAGCCTTACCGTCAACGGTGGCACGGGCGACGACGAGGTGTACTTCGGCGGCGGCATCACCTTCGCTACCGATGCCGATCTCGACGTGGATTTGCAAAACGACGACCCCACGCCGGGTACGGACCGGGTGGAGGTAGGCTTCAATGCCAATCTCGTGCTTTCGGGCGCAGGTTCGGCAGTAATAAAAGTGAGCAAGGATGTGGTGATAAATAACACCGCTAGTATCGAAACGGTAGATGGGGACTTGACGGTGGAGGCCAATCAGCAAGGAACGCCGACGGCGGGGGATTTTGTGGGCGTGGACGTAAACGGCGGCCTGCTTCAGGCCACCGGCACGGGCATTGTGTCTGTGAAGGGTAAAGGCGGCGATGACGCTTCCGGCAATCAAAACGGTGTACAGGTGCGCAGCGCCGGCGATATTCTTGGTGGGACAAATGGAACGGCAACTGTGCAAGGCACGGGCGGCGCAAGTGCCGGCAATTTAAATGTCGGTGTTTCTATTTCCAATATCGGGTCAAGCATTGGCTCTAATGGCGGCAATGTGAGTGTAACCTGCAACGGCGGCGGTACGGGAACCAGTCTGTTTAGTGTTGGATTGTTCATCCAATCCAGCGGACAGATCACGGCCGGAGGAAACGGCACGGTCACAGTCGTTGCCAACGGCGGAACGACATCCACCGGCCAAAACAACTGGGGAATGTATCTTCATGGAAACAGCACCATCACCTCTTCAGGCGGCAATGTGAGCGTCACAGGTACGGGTGGCAGTTCGGGGAGTATTAATAATTACGGAGTCTATATTCAATCCGCAGCACAAATATCAGCAGGAGGCACCGGTACGGTTACTGTCGTTGGAAATGGCGGCACATCTGGTATGGATAATAATTATGGCGTGTATATCAATTTTTTAGGCGCCAAAATCACCTCTTCCGGTGGCAATGTGAGCGTCACGGGTACAGGCGGCGGCTCAGGAGCAGGTGTGAACAATTATGGAATCTATCTCCTTAATGATGCACAGATTACGGCAGGCGGCAGCGGCACGGTCACAGTCGTCGGTCAGGGCGG
>CAYMQY010000155.1:1278-5400 GCA_964392655.1 uncultured Saprospiraceae bacterium | reverse complement strand
TCCGACTCGGAACTTGATTTCGTCACCACCGGCACGCTCCTCATCGGCGACGCCAACAGCGGCGCTATCAACGTCAGCGCCGACATCACCCGCCCGGCGGCCACCAACATGGAACTGCACAGCGTCGGCGACGTCACCTTCTCCGGCGGCGGCATCAACACCGGCGGCGGCACGCTCCTGCTTGACCCGGGCATGTCCCCGGCAGCAGTAAAACCGATCTTCTTCCCAGGCGCTGATGCCACGGCAAGCACGGTATCCTTCGCCAGCGATCTAAATATTGATATTGACGGTACCACCCCCGGCTCCCAGTACAACCAACTCTCGGTAGTCGGCAGTGTGGATTTGACGGGCGTGGAATTGAAATTCCTCGGCTCTACGCATACCCCCAGCCTCGGCGAAACCTTCACCATCGTGGAAAACGACGGCGTGGATGCTATCGTCGGCACATTCACGGGACTGGCCCAAGGTGCCACCATCTCGAACTTTCTTGGATCCGGTTTGGATGCCACCATCAGCTACCTGGGCGGCACCGGCAACGATGTGGTGCTTACGGTATTCGCAACCCAACCCAATGCGCTTAATTTTGATGGGGTGAATGATCAGGTGGCGACTACACTCGAACATTCTCTTTTTGGCGCGACGTCTACAACGATCGAATTTTGGGCCAAGGCAGCGCCTAATTTCGCTTTTCCCATCGTAATGGACGGATTGCAATACAACGTTCAATGGGGCCCCAACCTGGGCCTGGCGGTTTACGGCGGCAACAGCTGGAACACGGGCTACCCCCTTGAAGATTGCTGGCATCACTACGCCTTTACCTACGACGCCACTTCAGAAACCATGTATGCTTTCGTGGATGGTCAACCGACGCCCAACCCCTCGTTTACAGGCGGTTGGAGCGCTACGTCCGCCACGCCCTCGCTGAACCTGGGCGCCAGGCCGGGCGGCGGCAGTGATTATCCCTGGAACGGCACCATGGATGAACTGCGGATCTGGAACGTACAGCGCACCCAAACCCAACTCCAGAACAACATGTACAACGAACTGGCCGGCAGCGAAAGCGGGTTGATTTTTTACGCGAACTTCAACCACGGTACCGCCGGCGGGAACAACGCGGGTGTAACCACTCTGGACGACCTGACGGCCAACGACAACAACGGGACGCTCAACGCCAACTTCGCCCTCAACGGGCCTACCTCCAACTGGGTCACGTCCGGCGCCCTGTTGTACTACCCGGAAATCAACGTGCAGGGCAACAGCATGAACATCGCCGACGGCGATGCCATGCCGACTTCAGGCGACTATACCGACTTCGGAAACGTTCAGGTCGGCAACAACCTCATGCGCTCCTTCACTATCCAAAACACAGGCACAGAGGACCTGAACGTGAGCAGCATTTCCTCCGACAACGGGTTATTCACCGTCGGCGCGCTCTCGACCCCCAGCCCGATTCAGATCGGTATGTCGGCCACTTTTACCGTGACCTTTACACCCACGGCAGTGGGCCCGGAGAACGCCACGATCACCGTCAACAATGATGACTGCAACGAGGCGGTGTACGATTTTGCCGTGACCGGCAACGGCACCTGCCCCGTCATCACCTTCACCGCCACCCCCACCAATACCTGCGCCGGCTTCGACGACGGCCAGATTGTCGTCTCCGGCGCAACCGGCGGCACCGCCCCGTACATGTACTCGAAGGATGACGGCATGAACTACCAGTTCGGCGCGACGTTCACGGGCCTGGCGGCCAATACGTACCAGATCAAAATCAAGGATGACAACGGCTGCGAAAGCGTAGCGCAAGGTATCGTGGTCGGCAGTACACCTACTACCACCTTCTACCGCGACATTGACGGCGACGGCCTCGGCGACCCGGCCAATACGACCATGGCCTGCGTCGCCCCTCCAGGCTATGTGGCCGACAATACCGACTTCTGCCCGCTCACGGTGAGCAGCGTGTCCAACTCCGGCAACTGCGGCTGCAGCCCCGGCTACTACCCGGTGTACACCGTGATGAGCGGCGAAAATGTGATCACCGGCTGCCAGATTTGCCCGACGGGCAGTTATTGCCCCGACGGTTTGGCCGGTCCGATCCTTTGCCCGATGGGTCAGTACAGCGATGTGCAGGGCGCGGCTTCCTGTATCCCTTGCGATATGGGCTATTTTAGCAACACAACCGGTGCAACATCCTGTGAGCCTTGCCCGATGGGTACGTTCAATAACCAGACGGGCCAGTCGTCTTGTCAGGAGTGCCCGCTGGGTACGTTCAACAACGCGACCGGTCAGTCGTCGTGTCAACTGTGCCCGTTAGGTACGTTCAACAACCAGACGGGACAATCGGCTTGCCAGGAGTGCCCGCTGGGTACGTTCAACAACGCGACGGGTCAGTCGTCGTGTCAACTGTGCCCATTGGGTACGTTCAACAACGCGACGGGTCAGTCGGCTTGTCAGGAGTGCCCGCTGGGTACGTTCAACAACGTGACCGGTCAGTCGTCGTGTCAACTGTGCCCGTTAGGTACGTTCAACAACCAGACGGGACAATCGGCCTGTCAGGAATGCCCGATGGGTACGTTCAACAACGCGACGGGACAGTCATCGTGTCAGCAATGCCCGATGGGCACATACAACGACGAAACCGGTCAGTCGTCGTGCCAGGAGTGCCCGATGGGCACCTACAACGACCAAACGGGACAATCGTCGTGTCAGCCCTGCCCGGCAGGTACCTACAACGACCAGACAGGACAAATAGAGTGTACCGCCTGCCCCAGCGGCACCTACAACAACAATACCGGCCAAACGGCCTGCACCAACTGCCCGACCATCACCTTCAGCGCCTCGCCGTCTATTCCCTGCTCGGGCGGGCCGAACGGGGTGATTGTCATTTCTGCGGAAAGCGGCGGTGCCGGCCCGTACATGTACTCCATCAACAACGGCACAAACTACCAGTCCGGCGCTACATTTACCGGGCTGTCGCCCAATACCTATCCGGTGAAAATCAAGGATGTCAACGGATGCGAAAGCGCCGTTCAAAATGTAGTCCTGGCTACAGGCGTACCTGAAATTGCCGTTTCCTGCAACGCCAATCCGATTGCTGACGGCGACAATACGCCCTCGAATACGGATTGCACCGCTTTCGGTTGTGCCCAACTCACGGGCGGCATGGTGGAGTTCACCTACACCATCACCAACAGTGGCGATTGCGACCTGACGCTGAACGGCTCGCCCCTGGTGCTTATCGGCGGCCTGCATGCGGGCGATTTCACGGTGACCGAACAACCGTTGGCCACCGTGACGGCCAATGGCGGCACCACCACGTTCAAAATCAAATTCGACCCGACGGCTACGGGTACACGTGTCGCCACGGTCATCATTGCCAACGACGACGCGGACGAAAATCCGTTCACGTTTGAAATTTCCGGTATCGGAACAGATGTGGCCGTGAGCATTGCCGTGGCCGAAACTTCCGGCACGACGAACAATGACGGCACGATCTGCGCCGGCGCGAGCGTCAGCCTGACGGCCAACGCCACCGGCGGCGGCAACCTGCCCATTTCGTACGCCTACGCCTGGACTCCGAATATCGGCAGCGGTGCCGGCCCGCACAGTTTCGTGCCCGCCATGAGCGGAACATACACCGTGCAGGTGACCGACAACGACGGCTGCACCGCCACCGACGGCCAACTGATCACGGTGAACCCGCAGCCTAATGCAGGCACCATCAGCGGGGCAATGACCATCTGCCCTGGTAGCAGCACCACGCTCACCACCAACGGTACCCCCGGCGGCGTCTGGAGCAGCAGCAACAACAGCATTGCCATGGTGAACAACATGGGTTTGGTTTCGGCCACCGGCACGGGCATGGTCACCATTTCCTACACAGTGACGGCGCTCGGTTGCACGAGCACCGCCACCAAAGTCATCACCATCGAAGACGTTACGCTGCCGACGGCGACTTGCCAAAGCGCCACTGTGATCCTCGATGGCAGCGGCAACGCCACATTGCTCGCCTCCGCCGTGAACAACGGCAGTACCGACAACTGCGGCGTGCAGGGTGTGAGCGTGAGTCCGAATACGTTTACCTGCGCCAACATCACGCCGCCGACGCCTGTCGACCTGATC
>CAYMQY010000155.1:0-1268 GCA_964392655.1 uncultured Saprospiraceae bacterium | reverse complement strand
GCAACAACAAGTACATTGAAATTTATAACCCGACCACGGCTTCGATTAACCTCGGAGACTACCGTTTGAGGCTTTATGCCAATGGCGTTTCGTCGCCCACCAACGACGTGCTGCTGTCCGGCACCCTTGCCGCCGGTGCAACTGTGGTGTACAAAAATTCGAGTGCGCCTGTAGTTGCCGGCGCGACGAACAATGCGGCTGTCAATTACAACGGAAATGACGCGATTGCCCTGTATAAAGTTTCCACTGCATCAAATGTGGACATTTTCGGACGTATTGGCGACGATCCCGGTACAGCCTGGACAGGTGCTGGTGGATATACTACGGTAGACAAAACCCTGCGCCGCAAAAGCAGCGTCACCAAAGGAGTCACGGTCAATCCGAGCGGTACCGGTCCGACAGCCTTCACCACGCTGACCACCGAGTGGGACCTGTTCAATGTGGACGTGACTGCCGGCCTCGGCAGCCACAGCATCACCGGCGGTATTTCCGTCACCCTCACCGTGACGGACGTGAACAGCCTGCAAAACACCTGCACGGCCACTGTGTATGTGCTCGACAATGCCGCGCCCACGCTCGCCTGCCCGTCCAACCAGTCGGTCAATACCAGCAGCAACGGCACGGGCGACTGCACGGGTTCGTACACGATCCTCGATCCGGTAAGCGACAACTGCACCGCCACCTGGGGCTATTCCAGCACGGGCGTGACCACTATCGCCGCTGTGACCGGTGTAGCCAACGGCGCCAACAGCCCGGCGCTGTCATTCACCAAAGGCGTTTCCACGGTAACGCTCACCGCCACCGACGGCTCCGGCAACATCGCCACGACCTGCTCGTTCACCATCACCGTGACCGACGACGAAGCGCCCACGCTTGCTTGTCCAGGCAACGTTCTCCTCAGCCCGGCCATCAATTCCTGCACAGCCAGTACGACCATCACGGACCCGGTCACGGATAACTGCACGAACGCCACCTGGACCTACTCCGCTTCGGGCGCGACCACCATTTCGGCCACCACCCGCAACGACGGGCAAAACAGCGTGAGTATCGCCTTCAACGGGGGCATCACCAACGTCACGATCACGGCCGTGGACGCAGCAAGTAATGCTGCCACCACGACCTGTATGTACACCGTCACTGTGGAAGACGATCAGGCGCCCGTGGCCCGCTGCAAAACCGGCTTCGCTACGCTTGACGCCAACGGCATGGCCACCATCACCGGCGCCGACGTGGACAACGGCAGCACCGATAACTGCGGCGCGCCGAGT
>CAYMQY010000154.1:3004-11063 GCA_964392655.1 uncultured Saprospiraceae bacterium | reverse complement strand
CCTCGAACACGAGTTCGCCGGTGATGCTGGCGCGCAGCGACCATTTTCCGTGGATTTCCGGCGCCGAGAAGCCTTTCATGCCTTTTTCCACGATCATGCCGAGCACCTTGCCGTCTTCGCGTTTGGCCCACACGACGGCGATGTCGGCGACGGGCGAATTGGTGATCCACATTTTGGCGCCATTCAGGATGTAGGCGTCGCCGTCGTCTTTTACGTTGGTTACCATGCCGCTCGGGTTGGAGCCGTGGTCTGGTTCTGTGAGTCCGAAGCAGCCGATCATTTCACCGGAGGCGAGTTTGGGCAGGTAGTGCTTGCGGTGTTCTTCGGAACCGAATTTGTAGATCGGGTACATCACCAGCGATCCTTGCACGGAGGCCATCGAGCGCACACCGGAGTCGCCGCGTTCCAGTTCCTGCATGATGACGCCGTAAGCGATTTCGTCCATGCCGCCGCAGCCGTATTCGGCGGGCAGGGATGGCCCGAAAGCGCCAATCTCGGCCAGGCCTTTGAACAGGTGGGTAGGGCATTCGGCGCGGTTGGCATAGTCCTCGATGATGGGGCTGACCTCGGCTTTTACCCAGTCGCGCACGGCATCGCGGGCGAGCAGGTGTTCGGGCGAGAGCAGTTCGTCCACGCCGTAATAGTCGTGGTGTTGGTAGCGGTCTTCGCGGGCGGTTCTGGGTTTGTGGGCGGTATCGGTACCGTTGGCTTGCATATTTGAATCAAAATTTGGTTAAGTAAAACTGCTGTTGGCTGTTAGCCTTTGGCTATTGGCCGGCAAAGGTACAGCGTTCCGGCGGCTCGGCATTCCACCACTCAAAATTCAAAATGTAAAACTCAAAATGTAAAATTCAAAACTTTACAGTCCTATCCCCTGCACCGCAAACACAAAGGGATTATCCGGCAAATCGTTATGCGTCAGCACGATCAGGGCCGAGCGCAGGCCTGCCGCCGTGGGGGTGAACGTGACGGTGAACGTCGTGATCGTGCCGCCCGGCAGCGACGAAGCGATGGGCTGCGTCACGCTGAAATCGCCCTGATGCACGCCCGCCACCGTCACGAGCGGCACGCCGGTAAGCGTCAGCGGGTTGCTGCCGAACAGGTTTTCCACCGTGAACGTATGCGTAATCGGAACCCCCTGCGCCGTCGAACCGAAGTCAGTGTCGTTGCCTGCATTGCCGGTATTCGCGCGGTTTGGAATGGCGGCGTTGTTGCCCGACAGGGCAATTGCCGGCGGATCGTTCGGTGTGCAAGTCGTGGAGCCTTCCGCCGCGTGTGTGCCCTCGGCACAAGGGGGGCACAGGATTGCGCCCGAAGCGCTCTGGGCGGTATTGACCGGGCAGGGGTAGGCGTTCAGGCCGTCGGGGCAGAACTTGCCCGGTGGGCAATCGGTGCAGCCCGTGATCACGCCCGAAGTGTACACGGCGAATTTGCCCGGGAGGCAGGCGCAGTTGGGCGCGTCGAATCCGGACACGCTGTTTTCGTCGGCCAGCGGGCAAGGGTCGCAGGCGTCGGGCGCGCCGTCGGCATCGGAGTCGGTGTTGTCCGTGGCGTTGGTAACGCCGGGGGTGACGCAGGTGCGGATGAAGTCGGCGTTGTTGTTGTCGGTATCGTTGCCGTCGGGGTTGCGAGACAGACCGATGCCGGCAGTAGCGGCGTTGTCGCCTGTGGCGACCGCCGTACCTTCCGTTCCGTTGGGCACTGCGCTCTCGTATGCCACGGCGTCGGCGGTAAAAATATTTTGGTAAACCACCCGCACGGCGGCCGGACCGTCGTCCATCTGGTCGGTGCTGCCGGAAAACGACTGGTTGCAATTTGCCACACCGGAACCGTCGTTGCACACGACGTGGTACGCGCCGGCAGCAAGCATCCCGCTCAGGTTCACCGTCCGGTACACTGAGCCGCCGCTGTTCAGCAGTTCCAGTTTGTACTGGCTGAGGTCAACGGTGTTGTTGCCGACATTTTTCAGTTCCACAAATTCCGCTACATCTCCGCTGCCGGGCTGGTCGTAGTCTACCTCGTTGACCACGAGGGCGGGCGGAAAACACAGGCTCAGACTGTTGAAAAACAGGTTGCGCGGGTCGCCGCCACCGGCGCTGAAATTAAAAAACCGAAGCCGGTCGGGGCTGCCGGAATTGTTGAATGCGCGGTCGAACGAATACGGGCCGCCGCCCGCCAGGGGTGTCACGCGCAACTGGTAGGTTGTGGCCGTGAGCACTTCGATTTCGATCAAAAGTCCCTCGTCGGTGAACGGAATCCCGGAATTTCCGGGGCTGTTGCCCGTGGCATCGTTGATCGTGTAGTTGCTGTTGCCCTCGATGAAATAAAACTCCATGAGGTTTTGGTTGCTGCTGTTGCGCAGGCTGAAACCCACCGTGCCGGTAGCCGCGCCATCGTCGAGCCAGCCGTTGTCCATGCGGAACGAGAGCGTAGCGCCGGAAGGCATGGCTATGGCAAAGGGCCGCGTGGCCTCTGCGATATTGCCGGTGTTGGCGTAAAACCCCCAAGCCTCCCCGCCGGTATTGATGTCACCGTCGCCATTTCCGTCGCCGTCGCCGTTGGTGGTGGCGTTTCCGGTGAAAAAGCCGGCATTCCCGTTATTGGAGCCAGGGTTGAGGCTTGCCCAAGCGAGGAAACCGGAGCCGTCGTTGTCGCCCGATTGCAGGCCGTTGTCATACGTGGCGGCGTTTGCCTGAGATGCTGTGCCGCAAAAATCCACGTTTCCGGCCACCGGGTTTTGACTGAAACCGGTGACGCGTGATATGCCGCCACACGCAAAAAGGCCCTGCGCCGAGGCAGTCACGTTAAAAGTGGAAAAGTTGCCGTTCCGGTTCGGCGTGGCCGGGCGGAAAGGGGCAAAACTGAAACTGGTGCCCGTCGAAGCGTACTGCGCCGAAGCGATTTCCACTTCCTGCCCGGCGCTTTGGTCCCACACCACGAAGTGGAATTGCTCGCCGTTGCTCATGCCGTTTGCCGAAGGCGAACCGAGCACTTCGACGAGCATGTCGTGTACGCCGTCCCAGGCAAAACCCTGCCCAATCCGCCCGATACCGACCACATTGCCGTTGGTATTTTTCACCGCTACCTCGTCGCCGGCGGCAATGGGCGAGCCACCCACCAGCAGATTTGACGCATCGGCTACACGCAGTGCCACAAAATGCGGGCAACCACCCGGCGTGGCGTCCATCTGGAAATGGCTGCTTGTGCCCGGAGCCGCCGGGTAGTAGCCCGTGGGCGCCCACCACGAGTGGTCGCGCGGTTGGGCCTTCACCTGGGCGCGGCTGTCGCCGAACGCGCGGGTATGCTGGAACAGGTACCCGTCGGAATAGTCCTTCAGGTATTTGTCGGAAAACGGAGTGTTCACCCAGGCGCTTGCGGTGGTGGTCGGGTTGTCGTTCAGGGCCAATACAAGGCCGGGTTTTCCGCCGCCGCCCGCGCGGTTGAGCACAAAGAGGTCGCCGCCGTTCCCCGCCGTGAACACGGGTCCGAGACTCGCGATGGGCGTAGAAGTGCCTGCCGCCGTAGCCTCGCGCAGGTTCATTTGCCAGCCGATGGCGTCGTCGAGGCCATACCAGAACCAGTCTTTCCAGAACACTGTGGGACGGCCTTCGGCAGCCAGAATGTAGGGATAGCCCATGTCGTCCTTGTCCTGAAGCACGGGGTCATGGCCGCTGTCGGTGCTGAATTTCAGGCAGGTAGCGCCGTATGTCGCCACTGTTTCGGGGTCGCCGCAGGTGGTGGTTACAAAGCCGATGCGGTCCACGTCGTGGTTTTCCACGAAGGTCACCACGTCTTCGCCGGGCAGGCCGCTGCCGAAGCGCAGGCCGGCGCTGTTGAGGTTCCACATGTTGTAGCCGCCGCCGCCGTTGTTGCACAGATCGCGCAGGGCGTAGCGGAGGTTGAAGTCGAAAATGGCAAGGTTGGCGTCTTTGCTTCCGGCGCCCGGGCCGGGCACATTGAAGCCCTCCACGGCATTGCGGTAGCCGGCAAGCGTACCGAGGTCGCCGTCGAAAAGTTCGCCTACGGCAAACGGTTGCTGCCCGTCGAACAACTCCACGAGGAATGGCGCCAGGAAACCCGGCTCCACGTGTTTCACCGCATCGAGGCGGATTTCGTCGAAGCCGGGGCCATTCACCGGGTCGAGCATATTGCGGCCCCAGATGACGAGGCTGTCGCCGGCCTTGCCGAGGTTGTGCGGGCCGAAATACCAGCCGCCGGGGTCGAGTGTCTGGTCGAGCAGGTTGAAGTAGCAGATGTCTTCAAAAAAGATACGGTCGTGGTAGGGCGCGAACAGGTCGCAGTGGTGGCTGTTGGGGTGAAAGTCCGTGCTGTCCATCAGGATGCGGTTGCTGGCCGGACGAAACTTCGTGTAGCGCTGCTCGCGGATGCTGTTGTTGTCGTGGTCGCACTCTTCGGCCTGTGTGACGGAGGCGCCGGCGCGGTGATTGAGCACTACGTCGGCCATCACGTTCAGGCCCTGGCCGTGCAGGGCGGTCATCATGGCCTGAAACTGGGACTGGTTTCCGTGGCGGGTGCGGGTGGTGCCGTTCTGGTTGTACTGGCCGTAGTCGAAGTAGTCGTACACGCCATAGCCCATGTCGTAGATACCTGCGAAGCCCTTGTTGGCCGGCGGCGTCCACACGGTTTTGAACCCGGCGGCGGAAAGTTGGGGCGCCACGGTAGCGAGCGTATCCCACCAGAGGCCGCCGGTAGTGGTATTGGCCACGTCGCCGGGGTGGGTATTCCAGTAAAAACCCTGGAGGATAACATCCTGGCTGCGCAGGACGGTAGCAGAGAAAATAATCGAAAAAAACAAAGGCAGCAAACGCGCCGGGGCGAGCAGGGTAGATTTGTTCATGAGACGGATACGATTATGGCCGGACAAAAGTAGAAAAATGAAAACCAAAATGCCCCGCTGCGTTTCAAAAAGGAGGTCGGGCGCCGCACCGGGCAACCCGGGCATGTACTTTTGCGCCTAAGAGGCTGTTTGAATTTCAGTACCACTAAAACTCAAACAGCCTCTTAGCCCTCGTTACGCCGCATATTTCAAAAGCCTTTGCACGATGAGCATTCGCACCTTCTCCGGCCTGTTGAGCCTCGCCTTTGTTTTTTACTTTGGAAAAATCACCGCCCAAACGGTTGCATTCCCCGAAATCGGAATCGGCCAATGGCAGCAGCACCTGCCGTGGCAACGCTCGGTATCGGTCAGCCAAAGCAGCAGCAAGGTGTACTACGCCACCGAGTGGGCTGTGGTTGAAATTGACAAAGCCGAACGCACGCCGCGGTTTCTGACCAAGGTGGAAGGCCTGAGCGATGTAGGCGTGAACTTCGTTCGCTTCAATCAGACCGCAAATTCCCTGCTGATCGTGTACGCAAACAGCAACATGGACATCTGGCGCGCCGACAACGGCGCTGTGGTGAACCTGCCGTTTATCACCAAAAACACGAACATCATCGGCGACAAAAAAATATACGACGCTGCATTCGAGGGCAATTTTGCCTATTTGGCCTGCGGTTTCGGTATCATCAAACTGAACCTCGGAACGGCAGAGGTGGTGTACACGACCTTCACCGACCTGCCTGTGCGCTCCATCGCCATTTACCAGAACAACCTGTACGCCGGCACCGACGAAGGCATCTACCGCCTGCCCACCGACGACCTGAACCCCGCCGATTTCAGCCGCTGGCGCCTGCTGGGGGCTGCCGAAGGACTACCTCAGGGCCGCACCGCAAATGCTATGCAGCCCTTTGGCGACCGGTTGTTCATCGGGCTGGAGCGGGCTTTTTGCAAATACGACGGCTCGAAACTCGACACCATCTCCACCAACCCGAACCGCGAGGTTATTTTCCTGAGCCGGGAAGGCGCGGGTCTCGTGCTGGGCTGGAGCAACAGCGTGCAATACCTCGCTACGCCGGAGGTCACGCAGCCCCAGGACATCCACTGGGCCTGCGAGTCGTTCGGCCCCCGATACGCCGTGGAGGACGGCTCCCGCAAATTCTGGATGGCCGACGGCAACGACGATTTCCGCTACTACGACGACAACATCGGCCAGTGCGACCGCTTCCGTTACAACTCACCCTACAAGGTGGAAATTTCGGAAATAGCCGTCGGAAACGGGCGTGTGCTGGTGGGTACCGATGCCACCGATCCCAACTTCGGGCCGCTGTACAACCAGGACGGGCTGTACATTTTCGATACGGACAAACAATGGAAACGCTTCAACGGCAACACCAACCCCGAATTGAAACCCGGTGACTGTCATGTGGACTTTTGGCGCGTAGCCACGCATCCGTACTTCGACAAGACCTACATCGGCAGTTTTGTCGGCGGTCTCGTGGAAGCAACGCAGCCGGGTGTTCCTGCCAAATGTTTCACCAAAGACAACTCCAATCTGCAGGATGCGGGCGCTTCGGGCGCCAACCGTACCGCCATCGGCGGCCTGGCATTCGATGAAAATGCCAACCTGTGGATCGCCAACTACGGCGCCGATCGCCCCATTGCCGTGCTGAAAGCTGCCGACAGCAGCATCATCAATTTTGATGCGCCGGCCAACAACCTCACGCAGGTAGCCGTGGACAAAAACGGCTACAAGTGGTTTGTCGTGGGATTCAACGGCGGTGTGTTGGTGTACGACAGTGGATTAAAACTCGACGACCTCTCCGACGACCGCACCAGGCTCATCACTACAGCCAACAGTGTGTTGCCGACCAACACCGTCAACTGCATCGCTGTGGACCTCGACGGCGACGTGTGGATCGGTACACAGCAGGGAACCGTCAGTTTTCAGTGTGGCAGCAATGTGTTCAGCGCCGACTGCAAGGGCACGCGCCGTATCGTGACCGTGGACGGCTTCAACGGCTACCTGTTGGAAAACGAGGAAATCTACACCATCGCCGTGGACGGCGCCAACCGCAAGTGGTTCGGTACCAACAACGGCATCTTCGTGCAATCCGCCGGCGGCGATGTGCAGGAAGCGCGCTTCACCAGCACCAACAGCCCCCTGCTCGACAACACCATTCTCGACATCGCTATTGACCCGCTCACCGGCGAGGTCTGGATCGGCACCGCCAAGGGTATCATTTCGTACCGCGGCGAAGCCACCGAGGGTGGCGCGCTCAACAATCCCAAACCATTTGCTTACCCCAACCCCGTGCGCCCGGATTACGACGGCCCCATCGCCATCTACGGCCTTGCCAGCGATGCCAATGTGAAAATCACGGATGTGGCCGGCAACCTCGTGTACGAAGGCAAGGCCTACGGCGGGCAGGCTGTGTGGAACGGTCGCGACTACCTCGGTCGCCGGGCCGCCAGCGGAGTGTACCTCGTGTTTGCCACCAGTTCCAAAATATTCGAAGACCCGGATGCGGTGATTGCGAAAGTGGTGATTTTGAATTAGGCTGCTAAAGCACCGAAAACTCCACAAACGCCAACTTTTCCGGATAGTCCGTAGTAAAATGCAGTCCCCGGCTTTCCCGGCGGTGCGTGGCCGAGCGGGTGATCAGGTAGGCGATGGTGATGAGGTTGCGCAGTTCCATCAGTTGCGGACTGATGGTGGTGCTCCGGTACAGGTCTTCCGTTTCCTGATACAGCAGGTACAGGCGGTCGAGGGCGCGTTTCAGACGCACGTTGGAACGCACAATGCCCACGTAGTACGACATGATTTCCTTCAATTCTTTCAGGCTCTGGGTAATGAGCACCATCTCTCCGGGATCGGTGGTGCCTTCGACGTTCCAGTCGGGCACTTCGGTGCGGAAGTCCCAGCCGCCGATTTTGTCCCGGGTATCTTCAAAAATCCGGTGCGCAAACACCATTGCCTCCAGCAGGGAGTTGGAGGCCAGCCGGTTGGCGCCGTGCAGGCCGGTGGAGGAGCATTCGCCGGCGGCGTACAGGCGGTGGATGCTGCTGCGTCCGTGCTCGTCCACAAGAATGCCGCCGCACATATAGTGGCAGGCCGGCACTACGGGAATGAGGTCGCGCATGGGATCAATGCCCATGCTGCGGCATTTGTCGTAAATCGTGGGGAAATGCGCCACAAACGCGTCTTTGTCCAGATGCCGG
>CAYMQY010000154.1:0-2994 GCA_964392655.1 uncultured Saprospiraceae bacterium | reverse complement strand
CAGTCGAGGTACATGCAGTCGGTACCGCGCTTTTTCATCTCGGAGTCAATGGCGCGGGCTACGATATCGCGGGGGGCGAGCGAAAGGCGTTCGTCGTACAGGTGCATAAACTCTTCGCCATCGGCGGTCTTGAGGATGCCGCCGAAACCACGTACGGCTTCCGACACCAAAAATGATGGATTCTCGCCTGCCGGGCTGTACAATGAGGTGGGGTGGAACTGTACGAATTCCATGTTTTCCACGCGGCCTTTGGCGCGGTAGGTCATGGCAATGCCGTCGCCGGTGGCGATGACGGGGTTGGTCGTGGATTTATACACTTGTCCCGCGCCGCCGGTGCAAAGCACGGTGGCGCGGGACAGGATGGTGTCAATTTCGCCGTTTTGCTTGTTCAGCGCATAGCAGCCGTAGCACTCGATGTCGGGTGTGACGCGGATAACCATACGCCCGAGGTGGTGCTGCGTGATGAGGTCGAGCGCGAAGTAATGCTCCAGAATTTCGATATTCGGGTATCGGTGCGCTTCCTCCATAAGCGTGCGCTGCATTTCCCATCCGGTCAGGTCTTTGTAGTGCAGGATGCGGTGCTCGGAGTGTCCGCCCTCGCGGGCCAGATCGTAGTTGCCGGCGGCGCCTTTTTCCTTGTCGAATCGAGCGCCCCATTCGATGATTTCCTGGACTCGGAGCGGGCCTTCTTCTACCACTAATTCCACAATTTCCCGTTTGCAGAGGCCGTCGCCGGCATCGAGGGTGTCCTCCACATGTTTGAGAAAGGTGTCTTTTTCGTGATCCCACACAGCGGCCACACCACCCTGAGCGTAGCGGGTATTGCTTTCGCCCTGATCGGTTTTGGTGAGTACCAGAATCTTGCGATCCGGGTGTGTCTGTGCGGCTTTGATCGCGAAGGTCAGGCCGGCGATGCCGGAGCCGAGGACTAAGAAATCGGTGGTAATTCGTGCCATAGCATTTTAAAATCCGTACGCCAGCGTCAGTTGCCAGGAAGCGTTTTTCAGGCTGCCGACCACGTCGCCGAGCGACTGGTTGCCAATATCTTTCAGACCGCGGTTGATCCGGAAGTGCAGGCCGATATTGCCGAAATCCAGGCCGGCGCCGATGTGCATGCCGAAGTCCACTTTTTCGAGATCTTCCTTATCGAAATTGATCGGATTGCCGTCCTCGTCCTTGAACAAGCCGTTGGAACTGGCCAGGTAACTGGCGTTAATGCCCGCGTGCAGGTTGATGAAACTGAACAGATTGTACTCCAGCGATACCGGCAGTTCGAGGTAAGCCGATTTGATGGAGTTGACAAAACTGTCGCGGCGGAAATCGGCGCCTTTGGTGGCGAAGAGCAGTTCGGGGCGGATGGAAAACCTGCCGCGCTGATCGAGCGGGATTTTCACAAATGCGCTACCTACAAAGCCAACGCGCCCGTTGAAATTACTGGCTTTGGAGTCGTCGTAGAGGTTGCTGCCGGTCACGCCAAGTTTAAGGCCGAAACGCGCACCGCCTTCAGTCATTTGCGCCGAAACGGTGGATACTCCTGCGAAACAAAAGAAAAAAGCGAACAGGATGGATGCCGGAAAAAAAATCTTGTTAGTCATAGTCTTGCTAAGTTGGATGCACCCCGAGGGGTTGTTTACAAACAGGTCTGATAACGAAAGGAGCCGGTGGTATCGGGATACCGCCGGCTCCTTTTTAAGATTTGTTTAATCAAACCTGCTCTTCTTCCGTTTCGCCTGTTCCGATATTGGTGTCCGGTTCATTGTCCGGTTCGGTTTCGGATTCGCCATCCGGAAGGTCGGCGCTTTTCCGCTTGGTGGACGGGTGTCCGGTGAAGTGCTTGAGCATGACGATTTCGCGCTGGGTCAGTTCGCGGAAGGCGCCGCGCGGCAGTTCCTTTTTGGTGAGGCCGGCGAAGTAGAAGCGGTCGAGTTTGCGCACCTGGTAGCCGAGAGCCTCGAACAGGCGGCGCACAACGCGGTTGCGGCCTTCGGTGATTTCCAGTTCGATCACATCGCGGTTGGGCTGCTCCTCGGAGTAGCGCACCCAATTGACCTCCATGAGGCCGTCTTCCAGTTCGACACCTTTTTCGATACGCTCGAAATCGGCTTTGCTGAGCGGACGGTCCAGCCCCACGCGGTATTGCTTCTGCACCTGAAAGCTCGGGTGGGTGAGTTTGGCGGCCAGATCGCCGTCGTTGGTGATGACCAACAGGCCGGTAGTATCTCGGTCGAGGCGACCAACGGGGTAAAGACGCTCGGGATAGTGTGGGTCCACGATGTCCAGCACCGTGGGGCGGCCGCGCTCGTCGTCGGTGGTGGTGATCAGGCCCTTGGGTTTGTTGAGCAGGAGGTACACCTTGCGCTCCTGGATTTGTACCGGTTGGCCGTCGCAGAGGACGACATCGCCTTCCTGCACGCGGTAGTATGGCTCCATTTTTACTTCGCCGTTCACGGTAACCAGGCCCTTTTCGACATATTCGACGGCTTTCCTGCGGGACGACATCCCGCAATGTGCCAGGTATTTGTTGAGCGGCATATCGGCGCCGGAGGGCAGGCCGGGTTTGGGTTTGCGCTCGACGTGAAATTCTTCTTTTTTGAACGGTTTGCGGCCAAACGGTTTTTTCCCGAAACTGCCGCCGCCGCCGTCGCGGCTGTAGGGTTTGCGAAATCCGCCCCCTTGTCCGCGATCCTGATATGGCCGGCGTTCGCCGCCTTCGCCCTGATTGCGATCTTGCCAGGGCTTGCGCTCGTAACCGCCACCCTCGCGGTTGCGATCCTGATATGGCCGGCGTTCGCCGCCTTCGCCCTGACTGCGATCTTGCCAGGGTTTGCGCTCGTAACCGCCACCACCTTGACTGCGGTCTTGCCAGGGTTTGCGCTCACCGCCTTCACCCTGGTTGCGATCTTGCCAGGGCTTGCGTTCGCCGCCCTCGCCTTGATTGCGATCCTGCCAGGGTTTGCGCTCGTAGCCCCCGCCTCCTTCGCGGTTTCGGTCTTG
>CAYMQY010000153.1:9695-11121 GCA_964392655.1 uncultured Saprospiraceae bacterium | reverse complement strand
ACTACTCCTTCCGCAAGCAGGATCAGTACGTGCAGCAGGTTAATTTCGGCAACGAAGTGCGTACCATCGTCAGCGAGGTGGCTCAACGGAGTTTTTCGCTCACCGCCCGCCTGACCTACAACCTGACGCCCAACCTGACCATCCAGTACTACGGCCAGCCGTTCATTTTCCGGGCGCAATATGCCAACTACGGCATCGTGACCGACCCGCTGGCGCAGGAGTACGAAGCGCGTTTTCACCGGTTCACCGGGCAAGAGATCAGTGAAACCAACGGCGAATTTGCCGTGGATGAAAACGGCGACGGCGCTACGGACTACTCGTTCAGCAAGCCGGATTTCAATTTTATCCAGTTCCGCTCCAACCTCGTGGTGCGCTGGGAATATGTGCCGGGTTCGGAATTTTTCCTCGTGTGGTCGCAGGGCGCCACACCCAATGCGTTCAATGATCTGGACACGCCATTGGTTAAAAGCCTGTTCAACAACGTGTTCAATGAGCAGCCTACGAATATTTTACTGGCGAAGGTGACGTACCGGTTTTTGAGGTGAGCGCGCTAAACGTTACGATTTTCTTAAAATCTCCACCCCCGTGGTTACCGTTTGCAAGCGACCTGCACAAAGCAGCAAAACCGATATTCAACGCATTTCAAAAACAACTGTCGTTATGAAAAATCTGATTTTGTTTCTTGTCGCTTTCGCTTGTGCCACCACCCTGAACGCCCAACTGACCGGTATCGGTTTCCGTCCGATGCTGACCATTTCCAACTACAGCCTCGCCAATGACCTCGACGATACCTACGACGCCAACTACCGCGTCGGCGGCGGCGCCGCCATCTTCGCCGAGTTCAACCTCGGCAACCGCTTCACGTTCCAGCCCGAAATCGCCTACACCATGCGGGGCGCCAACATGAAGAGCGAGAGCAACCTGTACTGGGAAGGCCCGGATTTCGGGTACCCTGCCGACCACCGCGTGGAGCAAATCCGCCAGTACGAAACCCTGCACTACCTCGATATCCCGCTCATGTTCGAGATGAACTTCGGCGGCGGCAACCTCGGCGCGTATGTGGCAGCCGGCCCGGCATTCTCCTTCGCCATCAGCAACGGCCAGGGCCTGGAAGAAATCACCGTCTCGAAACCCGGAGTGGAAGAAGGCGATCGCACTACGTTCACCGACCGCTCGGAATATGAAATCGAGATGGGCAACGGCAAAAACGACGACTACAAAGCTGGCGACTTCAGTTTCAACCTCGGCACCGGACTGGCCATTATTCTGGATCAGGGCGAAATCGGCCTCGACATCCGCTACGTCCACGGTTTCCGCAACATTGACGTGGGCGGTATCAAAAACCGCGGCTTCCAGATCGGCGTGTCCTACACCCACTACTTCGGGAATTAATCCTGAATTTCCATCGCAGAGACGCAACGGCGCA
>CAYMQY010000153.1:0-9595 GCA_964392655.1 uncultured Saprospiraceae bacterium | reverse complement strand
ATTGTCCAAACTGCGGCCATACGGCGCAGCCGGGTCTGGCGCGCTGTGGCCATTGCAACTACAAACTTCCGGAATCGGCCCTGCCCGGTGCGGCATCCGGAAGTTCCAAAATCGCTTGCTGGAACTGTTCGCACCCGAACGACGCGCACATACTGATCTGCGCAACCTGCAACGCCAAAACCGATCGTCCGCCAAAATTCCAGCACGGCGCCCAACTCAAAATGCAACATTCAACACTCAAAACTGCTCAGAGTCATGTCGAATAAAAGTATCAATCCGATGTTTATTTCCGCGCTGGACATCCTGACCGGGGCCTTGGGTGTGTTCATCATCCTGAACTTTTTGAACACGCGGATGTCCACCAACAACCCTCCGCCCAAACCGGAGCCGATAGCCACAAAAGTGGAAAAACCGGTCAAACCGGAAATCAAAAAGCCGCAGCGTCGGGAGTACACCTACAGCAAGCCCCGTCCGGCGCCCAAACCCGCGCCGGCCCCTGTGGAAAAACCCCAGCCCGCACCTGCCGCCAAACCCGTTAAACCCGACCAACCCGCTCAACCCGTTCAACCCCCTGCCCCACCCCAGGACCCCGTGGCGGTGGATTTGATGAAGCAAACCAAGGGCGATGTCACGCTTTTGCTTCAACAAGAGGGACTTGCCAAACAAACGGTGGAGTTCATGCTGCGTCAGGGCAACCAAACCTGGAAACCCAGCCGGGCCAGCAAGTACCAGAACGACGAGTTCCAGTACGAAAAAAACCTGAATTACTTCTATCAGGCCAGCATTCAACCCGGCACCTACGAAGTACTGGTACGCATCAAACGCCGCTCCAACGCTACCACTGCCCAGCCGTTCGCGTTGTTCGGAAAGATCATACAGCCCGGTTACAAAAGCATCACGCACAACTTCGGCACCTACGCCCTGAGTGGCAGCGACGACTGGGTACGCGCCGGTACGTTCACCGTGCTCAGCAACACGATCAGTTTCAAATCGGCGCTGCCGCCCGCTACTGCTACCTCGCCCACCGACGAACAACCGAATGTGCCCGCACAAGCCCCCAAGCCCGAGCCTAAAAAAGTGGGCAAATGGGGCCGGTGAAGTCCGAAAAACACGCTTCTGCATAGCCCTGAAAGGGCGCCATCTGTCAAAGCAGGGCACAGCCCTGCGGAGGCACGGCCCTGCGGAGGCACAGCCCTGCGGAGCCACGACTCTCCGGGACCAGCTCATCACTCATCGTTCATCACTCATCACTTTCCAAGCCATGTTTACGCAAAAAAATAGTCAAATCGCATACAGTTTCGGTCTCACGCTTTTGGTCATGGTAGTCGTCATCGCCGGATACAATTTTTCGCCGCAAGGCTCCTCGCTGCAAACACTGTTCTTCGCCCTCGGCGGCAAAATGCCCGACGGCATCATTCAGGCGGCTACGTTTTTCTGCTTTTTCGTGTGCCTGTTCGGCATTTCGGCCCTGAACAAGCAAGTGCAACGCGAAGAGTACGCCTACACCGCCAAACTCCTGCCGCAAACCGAGCAGTACGTCCTCTACCCCGAAGACGTGAATCAGATCAAACTGAACACCATCGAGGTGGAACGCCACCTCGGCTCTACGCTGCTCACCGACCTGATCAAGCAGGCGGCCACCAAATTCCGCTCCAGCCACTCGCCCTCCGAATCGCTGGCCATCGTGGAAACGGTGAGCGAGATGAACCGCAAGACAGTCGAGAAAGAGTTCTGGCTGATCAATACCTGTCAAAATCTAATCCCCGCTTTCGGGTTCCTGGGCACGGTGCTGGGTATGGCTGCCGCCATCCTGAACATGGGTAAAGCCCAGCCCACGGCCCTCGCCTCCCCCACTGCCGGCGCAGCCGGTACTGCTACTGCCGCCGTGCCGCAGGCTGCCATCAGCAGCGGCGACATCCAGGTGCTGATTGACAGCCTCGGTACGGCCTTTTTCACCACCATCCTCGCTATCGTACTCGGTATCGTGGTAAACGTAGTGATGAAAAAACTCGAAACGCGGGTGGAAGACCTGCACACCGGCATGAAGCGGTACGTCGTGGAAAATTTGGTAAACCGGATTCAGACGGCTTGATTATCAATGTGCAAGCCAGGGCTGGTGCCGACATTTGTTGGCACCAGCCTTTTGTCATTCCGCAGGAATCCGTCCACGCTGCATCGGGTTTGGTTTGTTTGTCCCGACTCTCCGTAGATCGGACGGATTCTTTCAGAAGGAAAAATACTTTTCCAACACAGCCGTGAGCGCCTCCAGATCGCCGGCATCGTTGTACACATTGGGCGACACCCGCAATACCTCCCCACGCGGCGAAACAAAAATCCGGCGTTCGGCCAGACGCTGTACCAGCGCATCGCGGTCGGCGCCGGCAGGGAGTTGCAATCCGAACAGATGCCCGGCCCGGTGTGCAGGACTTTCGAGGCGAATACCAAGGGCCTCCCAGCGCGGAATGAATGCCTCACTCAAAGAGCGGCAATAGTCCTGAATGGCCACAGGTGCCCATTCGACTAATTGTTCCAAAGCCGCTTCGAGTGCCGGTAGTTGCGCAAATTGCGAGTATTCCCCCACGTTGTAGCGCTGGGCCTTGGGGCGATACGCCCGCACGTAGCGGGTGAGTTTGGCAAATTGATCGCTTTCCGCGCGGTTCATCCAGCCCTCTTCTATCGGCACACCCTCATCAAAAAACGGCCCGAACCACGCCGCGCCGGTGCCGTATGGGCCGAGCAGCCACTTGTACGCCGCGCAAATCACCGCGTCGGGTTGAATCGCCTGCGCCTCAAACGGCATGGCGCCGACCGATTGTGTGGCATCCACCGCCAGCATGGCGCCCACTTCCCGACAACGGCGGCCAACGGCTCCGAGATTGAACACCGTCCCGTAAATCCAGTGTACCTGCGGGGCCACCACAAGGGCCGTTTCCGACGTAATGGCTTCCAGCAAACGCGCGTTCCATTCGGCGCCACGGCTATCCGGCGTTTCGGGCTTTTCAACAGTTACAACTTCCAGTCCTTGCGTAGCGCAAACCCGTTCGAAGGCGTACACGTTGTTCGGAAATTCCTCGCCGATCAGCACGATGTGTTTCCTGGTATGCAATCCCGGCCAGCGGTGCAGGTTGGCGGCTACAATGGCCATGCCGTACGATACCGCCGGAATGAGCGCAATGCGCAACGGGTCGTCGGCGCCGATGAGTCGCGAAAAAAGTGCGCGGATATGGTCGGCGCATTCGAAATGATCGGCAGCGCGGAGCGTGTGCGGCGTTCGGGCTTTACGATGAAGGCCTTCGATGCCTTTTTCCACCGAGCGGGTCAGGGCGGGCGAGTAGGCGCCACAGTTCAGGTAGTGTACTTCGGGGTCGAGGGCGAAAAGATGTTTTTGACAGGATATCGGCATGGATCGGGCAGATTGTGTTGTTGCACGGGTAAAATTGACAGAGCAAATGTAGTCCGATGATGCAGCAGTTTGTTTACCGTTACTTTTGTGCCGGATTTTCATTGATGCCATAATCCGGATGCTCAAGTCCCTGCTTATTCCACTTTTTTCAGTCTGCAATTGCCTTCGGCAAATCCGGCGCATGGCGGCATTCGCTTATTGCAGCCTGCCGGCGTTGCTGTGGGGCCAGGATTTGAGCCAACTCCGCCATTTTACCACAGCAGACGGTTTGCCTGCAAACCAGGCTTTGGCCATAGCGTCCGACCCGGAAGGATTTACCTGGGTACTCACCCGTCAGGGTCCCGCGCGCTACGACGGACGACGGTTTGTGCCGTTGACCGACTTACACCCGGGCCTCGAACTGCCCCGCCAGGGATACAACTCCATGCTCTTGGACGGGCATGATTTCTTGTGGTTCGGAACGACGGATGGGCTATACCGGTTTTCGCTGTCCACGTTTTCCCTGCATTTTTTTGAACGAAAACTGATGCCGCGTTGCACGGACGCAGTAGGGAACGCGTGGTTTGTTTCGGAAAAAAATATCGTGCAATACCGGCGGCAACAGGATGATTTCCGGGAGGTTCCTCTGATCGCGGAGGGAGGCGATACGGTTTCTGTCGCGGCTGTCAATCGAGGGAAAGCGCCTTTTTTAATTGTGAGAACCCCTACCCGGCTATACCGGTTTGACGCGGAAAAACACACCTTTGAACGGCTGCGCGGCTTGTCGGAGGCAGATGTCCAGGCAAACTTCGTAACCGCCTCCGATGCCGACGGCATGCTTTGGTTATCCCTGTGGTACCGCAAAACGGATGGGCTTTTCTATTACGACCCCTACCGGGATACGGTGCTGCACCGGTTCGGCAGCGCTACACATGCCGTTGGCACAACCGACATTAACACCATACTGCCGGATGGCAAACAGGTGTGGTTTGCTACCAACTCCGAGGGCCTGAGCCGATACGACATTCCGGCAAACCAGTTTGTTCGTTTTCCGGCAGACAATAAAAATCCGGAGGGCCTCTGGGCGAGCCAGTTGACCGATGTATTCCGGGATGTCTTCGGAAACCTTTGGATCGGCACCCAGTTCGGGCTTTACATGGCGCCGGCCAACAGACAAACCACCCAACTGCTGGCTTATACGCCCTTCAATCCGAACAGTGTGGTGTCGCGACCGGTTACGGCCCTGGAGTTCATCACCGATACACTTTTGGCTATCGGCACCATGAACGGGCTGAGCCTGTATGACCGGCACAAAAAATCGTTCCTGAACCTGCACCTGCCGCTGTACAACGACAATCCCTACAACGACCAGATCCGGGCCTTTGCCCCGGATGAGCCGGGCAGTTTCTGGGTGGCTACCTGGTCGGGGATGTTTCGGCTCGACAGCCGTAACGGTCGCATTCTGGAGTACTTCATCACGCACTCGAATGCCGGAGAAAACCATCCGCAAGCGCTAAAAAAGATGGAAATCGGGGCCGTTTACCGGTTTTTCCGGGATCGTACGGGCGTTTTGTGGGCAAGCACGTTCGGCGCCGGATTATTCCGATTGACCGGAACGCCGGCAGCCCGACGGTTTGAATATTTGAACACCAAAGAAAACAGTGCGTTTTTGACCAACCGCGTGGAGTCCATGCTTGATCTGGACGATCGCTACCTCCTGTTCGGCTCTGCCGACGGGTTATTGCAGTACGACCGCACGACACGCCGGCTTCAGCCGGTGGCCGTCAATTTTCCCGGCCTCGAAGCCCCCGTGCCCATATCGAGCATGGTGCGCTCCCGGAAGGGCGATGTACTGCTAATCGCAAAAAACACACCCTGGCGCCTGAAACTGCACAAAAACGGCAGCGCCGTCGCCTCTCCGATTCCAAATCCGCTGAACCTGATGTCCTGCCAGCAGATCATCGAAGACGATGCCGGCGCCGTGTGGGTCACGCAGGAAGACGGTGTGGTACAACTGGATGCGGCCAAAAACATCGGGCGGCTCTACGATTCGAGACATTACCTGCTCGACAACGTTTTTGCCACGCGGCCGCCCGTTCCGCCGGTAAAAGACCGCGACGGAAACCTGTATTTCGGCGGCACTCAAGGCGTTACCATCCTGAACCCGAGCCGTTTTTCGGGACAAAAACCGGCCACACCCGTGCTCAAAATCACCAACCTGAAGGTAAACGGTGCGGTATATCTGCCCGACAGTTCAGTGTCTCGGTTGCAAACATTGCATTTGCCCTGGAAAGCCACCAACCTCGGGTTTGAATTCTCCGTGCTCAATGCCGCAGTACCCGCACTCTGCCGCTTTGCCTATAGCCTCGACGGCGGCGCGCACGTGAATCTGGGCGCTCAAAACACACTCAACCTCAGCAATCTGGCGCCCGGAACGTACCAACTGCACGTTATGGCGACCAATAGCGACGGCGCCCACGACGAGCAGGGTGTGACGCTCCGCATCGTCATCCACCCGCCCTGGTGGCGCAGCGGCTGGGCGTATCTGGCGTATGCCATGCTGCTGGGTTATCTGGCCTGGTGGGCCTACCGCTTTCAGTTGCGCCGGAAACTGGCCGAACAGGAAGCGGAACAGTTGCGCGAAATGGACGCCTTCAAAAGCCGGTTTTTCACCAATATCACCCACGAGTTCCGTACACCGCTCACGGTTATTCTCGGCATGACGGATCGGCTGCTCGGCGAGAAAACGGCAGCAAGTCAGCCCCTCACAATGATTAAACGCAACGGCCAAAATCTGTTGCTGCTGATCAACCAGATTCTCGATCTGTCCAAATTGGAAAACAAGGCTCTGAAAATGCACTATGTGCAGGGCGATGTCGTGACCTGGCTGCGCTACGTCGCCGAGAGCATGCAATCACTGGCGCATGCGCACGGCCTGACGCTGGGCGTGGAAAGTGAACACGCGGAAATCCGGATGGAATACGACCCGGAAAGGCTCCGGCAAATTGTGTACAACCTGCTCTCCAACGCCATAAAATTCACCCCTGAAGGCGGGAAAATCACACTTGCCATCATTCGACATGCCTCATCTATCATTTTAAAAGTGGTGGATACCGGCGTGGGTATTCCGGCACATGAACTGCCGTACCTGTTCGACCGTTTTTTTCAGGCCGGCAATCAGAAACAGGTTTCCTCCGCTCCTTTGGGCAGGGTCAGGACGGGGTCGGGCGGGACGGGCATCGGTCTGTCGCTCACACGTGAATTGGTGCGGGCGATGGGCGGGGAAATTTCCGTGGAAAGTGTGGAGGGACAAGGAACGACGTTTACGGTAACGCTGCCCGCCCTCCCCGCTCGTCTCAAAAGGGAGGAGCACGTAGCATATTCCGAAGAGTTGGCAATCCCGGCGTTATGGACGGATTCTGTGAAGGACGCAGCCGTCTCCCCCCCTTCAAATGGGGGCGCAGCGGGGGCCGCACACCTCCTCCTCATTGAAGACAACCCGGATGTGATGGCCTACATCGTGGCCTGTCTCGAAAACGAGTACCGGATCGAATGCGCCTGGAACGGTCGGCAGGGTATTGAAAAAGCCATAGAAACGGTACCCGACATCATCCTCAGCGACGTGATGATGCCCGAAAAAGACGGACTCGAAGTGTGCGACGCCCTGAAAAACGACGAGCGCACAAGCCACATCCCGATCATTTTGCTGACAGCCAAAGCCGATGTGGAAAGTCGCATTGCCGGACTGCGCCGCGGCGCCGACGTGTATTTGTCCAAACCTTTCCACGAAGAAGAACTGCGCCTGAACCTGAGCAACCTGCTGGAACAGCGCAAGAAATGGCAGGAGCGTTTCGGTAAACTCGACCTGACGGAAAACACCGCCGCACCCGAACCGCCCGAACTGCCCAAGGTGGATCGCGAACCGGAGGATGCTTTCCTGAAAAAAATCCGGCTACACGTGGAAGAACACCTCGCCGACGCCGGCTTCGACGGCCCGCGGCTGGCGCGTACCATGCTCCTGAGCGAAGTGCAGTTGTACCGCAAGATCAAGGCCCTGACGGGCAAATCCACCGCCATTTACATCCGCAGCATTCGCCTGCACAAAGGACTGGAGTTGCTGCGCAGCACGGATCTTACGGTTTCCGAAATCGCCTACGATGTCGGCTTCGAGGACCCCAACTATTTTTCCCGCACGTTTTCGCAGGAGTTCGGGGCTGCTCCGAGCGAGATGCGCCGGTGAACCCCTCAAAAACAGTCGAATGAAAGAATAGTCCAGCCTTTTGAAAGAATAGTGAAGGCCCGCCGGAGGGCCTCGCCGGCACCTTTGTCTCCGATCAACGAAAGTTCATTTCCGAATTTTTCGGGCGGATGCAGCACGCTTCGGTGCGTTGCTCCGCCCGACTCGGGAAGGGCTTTCAAACCTTTTTCACATCAAATTTTTCGGAGATGACACACAAACTTTTGCTTTCACTTTTACTGCTTTTTGCAGCTGTAGCCGCTCTGGCGCAACCCCACAAAACATGGAACGGCTCGGCCAGCACCGATTGGAGCAATGCGGCCAACTGGACTCCCGCAGCGGTGCCGGTGGCTGGCGACTCGGTTTGGATATTAGTGCTTCCGGGCAAATTCCAACCCACCATTTTTTCAGGTACGATGGCCAAGGCGAAAAACCTGTATGTCAGTTACCAAGACCATCTGACCATACAGGCCGGCGCTGAACTGGAGTTGACCAGCACCTTAAACGTGACGGCTCTTTACATCAGCCAAGAAAGTGTTGTAACGAACAATGGTACACTGAAGGTCAAGTCGGGTTTCCACGGGATTGACATAAACGGCTCTCTGATCAACAACGGTACCATTGAGGTCGGGCAGCCGGGTTCCAGTCCGTATTCCTTCGGAGAAGAGGGAATACGGGTATTGGGTGGCGGTCGTCAACTGACGAACAACAGTACCGGCACCATAAATATTTACCGGACGGCCAATAACGGCATCCTGCTCAATGCAAGCGGCGCTAACCTTACCAACTACGGCACCATAAACGTTCGGGAAACCGGCTTGAATCCCGACCCTGAAGTAGCGGCCACAGGCGACGGCATTGACGCGCGCGGCGGCACCTTCGTCAACGAAACCACCGGCGAAGTTTATGTTACCCGAACCAGCGCCAACGGCCTCCACTGCAGAAATTCGAGCGGTAGCATGACCAACAAAGGCACTATTACGATCCACAACGTCGGGCTGACGCAAGAGAATGAACTCAGGGAAGGCATCTGGGTTGATTTGGCAAATTTCGCCAATACAGCCACCGGTGTAATCTGGATTGACACGACCGGAAACAACGGCATTGGCAATCAGGGTGTCTTCAACAACAGCGGCTTTATTTCGGTCGGCGCCACGTCCAATACCGGTCTGGTTAATCTCGGGGCGTTCAACAACCAAAACGGAGGCGAACTTGAAATATCGTATACCGGCAAGGACGGAATTTTTACCGGCGGTTTCGGTGGTCTTGTAACCAATTCCGCCAATTGCAAAATTACGATCAATTACGTTGAAGAAGACGCGATCAGCATATTCGGTTTCGGTGGAGTCAACAATTTCGGCGTGCTGCGAATCGGCAATATGGGCAGCATCGGCGGTCACGGGATCAACAACGCTACCACATTCGTCAATCAAGGATCGGGTAGCATAACGATTGACGATGTGGGGAGCAGCCCTGTTTTCAACGACCAAAATCCAGTCACGAGTTTTATCAAACCGAGTTTTATCAACGGCGGACGGCTCTTTATCGGCAGTTTAGGGGACCAATCGTCCACCATACCGGGTATCGAAAACACCGAACCGGCCAATTTTCTCAATGGAGGGTGTGGAGAACTGGTAACCTACCAGACTATCGTGAGTGCCGACAGTTTTGTAAACGAAGCATTCATACACATGCTTAGTACCTTGCCGAACTCCGTTTCCGGCGTATTCCTCAACCAGGGCGTCATTCACGATCCCAATGACGGGTTCAACGGCGAACCGGTCACCAATCTCGATTTCATCATCAGCCCTGTCGCCGGCGAGTGCGTCATCGCCGACGCGCTGCAAAAAGGCACAGGCGCCAATGTCACCATCGCCGGCACCTGGTACAAAGACCAGAACCTTACGGTGAGCGCCGGCACCTACAGCCAGGCCAACAATACGTTTACCGTCACCAACCTGACCGAAGGCACGCAT
>CAYMQY010000152.1:0-11232 GCA_964392655.1 uncultured Saprospiraceae bacterium | reverse complement strand
AAATAAGGAACACGGACGGCCTATCTTTGCGGCCACGATGTACCTCCATGCTGTTTTTCTCCTGCTGTTGTGGTTTCTGCCGGGTGTGGCGATGTATGCCCAGCAGCCACATTACGAGGCCATTACCGTCAACGACGGCCTTTCGCAGGGCATGGTGTACGACATCCTGCAGAGCCGGGACGGCTTCATCTGGATCGCTACCAAAGACGGACTGAACCGCTACGATGGCGCCCGGTTCGAGGTGTTTTCGCCCGACCCCTTCGATCCGTTCTCCATCAGCGGCAGCGAGATAACCAGCATATTTGAAGATCACCGCGGGTTGATTTGGGTAAGCCTGCCCGACCAACTGGAGGTGTTTGATCCCGAAAGCAGGCGCTTTTTCCACGTGACGCATGCAGGAAAACCGGTATCCAGCCAAACCTATGCTTTCTTTGCAGAAACGCCGGATGGCACCGTCTGGCTGACCGATGATTTTCATATCTGGAAAATAAACCTGCCTGCCGGTTTGCTGGAAAATGCTGCGGCAACCGGCAATGCTGCCATAACCCCATCGTGCAAACACATTGCTTTGCCGCGGGCAAACGGAGCATCCGGGCCGCTGCTGCAGGCTTCGAGGGTATTGTATGCTGCGACTAAAAAGCAATTGTTGATCGGTACCAATAACGGGCTGCTACGCTTCGGCCCTGCCACGGAAACCTTCTTTCCCGACTATATCATTCCGAATATTGAACTCCGGGATATGGCAGAAAACAAGGCCGGGGAGATTTTGCTGATCGGGAAACTGCCTTCTGAACGTAAAGTGTGGGTTTGGATGTCCGGCTCCAGTGTCAAAGAATACATAGACCCTTTCATCCCGGTATATCCACGCACCGTTTTTTCGCTTGATGCTGCGGGATATTTATGGACGTTTCGGGAAAATGCCATTCAAAAATGGCGGATTTCTGCCTTTTTTAACCAGGGCAAACCGGAGTTGGAGATCAAAACCGATGCGACTTTATTGAAAGATAAATATGCGTATTGCACCAAATTTCTGTTTGACCAAAGCGGCGTGGGCTGGATCGGTACAAATGGCTTTGGCATCATCAAACTGAACGAAGCAGTACCCAAATTTAAAACCTGCCTCCCGGATATCTCGCACCGTATCCTCGTAGAAACGCCTGATGGAGGGTTTTCCGGTTTAGAATCCCCCCGGATAAAATACCGCTCCGAAGCCTTTGACCAACAGGCGCCCAACACGGATTATTATGGCGACTTTCACCCGTCCGACAATAATTCCGTAGGGCGACTTGCAGTATGTTTCGACGCTGCCGGCAACGGCTGGTCGTTGAGCCGCTCCGATTCGCTGCTGTATCGTATGGATGCCGCTACGAAAGCCCTGCAATCCTTCCCCTGGCGTGGTGTCGGATTGCTGTGCGACCGCACCGGCGCCCTGCTAAGCGCATCCGAAACCGGCCTTCGAAAATTTGACCCACGAACCAAGACCAGCAAGGAATATCTTTTCGACAAACCGCAGAAAAGGGTGTCGGATTATTCCTTCTACTTGTACGAGGATACCGATGGAGCCGTATGGATCTTTGGTTTCGAGGGATTGACCAAAGCCACTCCGGATAACACCGGCTATCGCTTCGAATATTTCAGGAATAACCCGGCCAACCGATCCTCGCTCAGCAGCAATACTGTACTCTGCGTGGCCGACGACCCGCTCGAACCCCGGCGATACCTTTGGGTTGGCACCAAGGCCGGCGGCCTCAACCGGCTCGACAAACAGTCGGGGCAATGGAAACACTTTAAAAAGGAACAAGGACTGCCCGACAATGTCGTGTACGGCATTCTGGCAGAAAGCGCCGGCACCTCCCCCCCTCCTTTGGAGGAGGCTGGGGGGAGGCCCTTTATCTGGCTGAGCACCAACAAGGGGTTGTGCCGCTTCGATGTGCGGGCCGAAACCACCAAAAACTTCACCGCTGCCGACGGCCTGCAGGACAACGAGTTCAACAGTTCCAGTTACCTGAAAACCAGGGACGGCACCCTGATTTTCGGCGGTGTGAAAGGCCTGACCGTGTTCCACCCCGACAGCCTGCGCTTCAACGAACACCCGCCCCAAACCCGTATCGTCGGCTTGCTGGTCAATAACCGGCGGTTCGACATTTTCGGCAAATCCTCCATCACCCTTTCCCACAACCAGAACCTGCTCACCTTTGAGTTTGCGGCGCTGGAATTCACCAATCCCGCCCAAAACCAGTACCGCTACCAACTCGTGGGGGTGGACAAGGACTGGGTACCGCTCGGCAACAACAACAGCATCCAGTTTGCCAACCTCGCCCCCGGAACCTATACCTTCAAAGTGCTGGGCAGCAACAACGACGGCGTGTGGGGCAAACAACCCGCCGAAATCCGGTTCACGATCCACCCGCCCTGGTGGGCTTCGTGGTGGGCCTATCTGCTGTATCTCGCCCTGGCGGCTACGGGTATTTGGTGGTACTACCAGTACCTGCTTCGGCAGCGTTTTTCAGAACAGGAAAAACTGCGCCTGCGTGAACTTGACGACTTCAAAAGCCGATTTTTTACCAACATCACCCACGAGTTCCGCACGCCGCTCACCGTGATGCTGGGCATGAGCGAGCAACTGGCAAAAGAGGAAAACGACGAGCCTAAACGCAACAAACTGGGCCTCATCAAACGCAGTGGCGAAAACCTGCTGCGTTTGGTCAACCAAATCCTCGACCTGGCCAAATTGGAATCGAACGCCCTGAAAATGAACTACGTGCAGGGCGACATACTGGCGTTTATCCGGTACATTGCCGAAAGCCTGCACTCCTTTGCCAACGCCCAAAACCTGATGCTGCGCGTGGAAAGCGATCACGCCAAAATCGTGATGGACTACGACCCGGAGCGTTTTCTACAGATCGTACACAACCTGCTGTCCAATGCCGTCAAGTTCACGCCCTCCGGCGGCAAGGTGGTCTTGCGGGCTAACATTGACTCGGCTGGTTTTAAAAACCTGCCAGCTCTCAATCTCACGGTGAGCGACACCGGCACCGGCATCCCGCCGGAAGATCTGCCCCACCTGTTCGAGCGGTTTTTTCAAGCCCGGAATCAGGAACACGTTTCTCCCTCCCTGTTGGGGAGGGCCGGGGTGGGGTCTGGCGGCACCGGCATCGGGCTGTCGCTCACCCGCGAATTGGTCAGGGCGATGGGCGGCGAGATCCGGGTGGAAAGCACGCTCGGGGCAGGCAGTACGTTTTTTGTGAAATTACCGATCACGAACAACAGCGTTTTTGAGGAAAAAGGCATGGAAGTCCGGAAAACGCCGCCGCCGACTCGCCCCTCACTCCGGCCGACAGCCGACGACGAAGCCACGGGCCGGCAAAATATCCTGCTCATCGAAGACAATCCCGACGTAGTGGAATACCTGAGCGCCTGCCTCCACGAAGGGTACAACCTCGATTTTGCGTACAACGGCCAGGCGGGTATCGAAAGGGCTACGGAAAATACGCCCGACCTCATCGTGAGCGACGTGATGATGCCGTTCAAGGACGGCTTCGAGGTGCTGGAAACACTGAAAAACGATGCGCGCACGAGCCATATCCCGGTCATTCTGCTCACGGCCAAAGCCGATGTACAAAGTCGCCTGGCCGGACTTCGGCGCGGGGCGGATGCGTATCTTTCCAAGCCTTTCCACCAGGAAGAGTTGCTGGCCACGGTGGAAAACCTGCTCGAACTGCGCCGAAAATTGCACCTGAAATACCGGCAGCAGGTGCTCGATTCAGAAGCCCCTGCACTGCCGGCTGCCGATCCGGAGGATGATTTCCTGCAAAAAATTCGCGCCATCGTGGAGGCCAACTACCCGCAGGAAGACTTTGGCCTGCCCCAACTGTGCCAGAAAATCGGCATGAGCCGTTCGCAACTTTTCCGAAAAATGAAGGCGCTGACGGACATCGCTCCTTCCGACCTCATCCGCACACACCGGCTGAACAAGGCTAAAGCGCTGCTCGAAAGCGGTGCCGTCCACGTAGCGGAAGCCGCCTGGCAGGTTGGATTCAAAGACCCGTCCTATTTTTCAAAACTGTACCAGGAGGAATTTGGCGAAGCCCCGAGCACAACCCGCAAATAACTAAAAACCAGTTTTTTACCTGACGGGTAATTTCGTTCCATGCAACGAAATTACCCGTTTTTTTTACCCCGACGACGCCGGATTACCTGAATCTGAAACGATTTTACCGGGACAACGGAAGGGCAGGCACGGACTTTTGTGGCATCCGGTCGGCGATGCCTCGCGCACCGGGAATTAGTGCTCAGATTTTCCGCAATCAAAGTTCAAACTATGAGATTCAACCATTTCCGGCCTGCCGCAGCGGCCAACCCAAGCATCTTTTGCCGCCTTTTTACCGGCAATTTTTCCAAACCCTGCTTTTTGCTCCTGGCCACCTCTTGGCTGTTGGCCGTGCAAGGGCTTCAGGCCCAGACCAACTGGGACGGCTCGGACAACACCGACTGGTTTGATGCCGACAACTGGTCGGCGGGCATACCGGATGCCACCGACGACGTAAGCATCCCCGGCGGGATGCCCAACCAGCCGAGCATAGGCACGGACGGGGCGCTCGCCAAATCGGTTGCAGTGGCAGCCTCCGCGACGCTGACCATCACAGTAGATGGTGTGCTGACCATCAATGACTGGACGGACAAAGCCCTCTCCAATCTCGGTACTGTGAACAACAACGGCACCATCGTCGTCGGCTCCATCTCTTCCGGCACCGGGAACTTCGGCATCTACAACGAAGCCACGTTCAACAACAACTCCGGCGGCCTGCTCACCCTCGACCGGGGATGGGTCACCAACCTGCGCAACCTGAGCGGCACGTTCAACAACGACGGCACCATTACCATCGGAGGCATTGTCGGGGCGCGGTATGGCATCTGGAACTCGGCCACATTCAACAACAACGCAAACGGACAGATCAACATTGACCGGGCAAGTTCCCTTGCACCGACGCAGGGCTTGCAGAACAACGGCTCTTTTCACAATTCCGGCGCGCTCATCATTGGGGCAAATGGCAACGGCGGCGAGAACGGCCTCCAAAACTTTGGTACTTTCAATAACAACGCGGGCGGGGAAATCAAGATTGACCGAACTTCCACGGCGGGGCTTGGCAACTACACCGGCACTTTCACCAATGCCTCAAGCATCATCATCGGCGCCAATGCAGGAGTCGGGCCGTTTGGGGTGTGGAATCAGTCCGCCACGTTCAACAACAACAGCGGCGGGGAAATCCATATTGACCGTGCCGGCAACAGCGGCATCAACAATGAAAGCGGATTTACCAACTCGGCCACCATCATCATCGGTGCCAATGGCGGCGTGTTTTCAGGGCTTTCCAATACCGGCGGCAGTTTTAACAACAACACCTGCGATGCCCTGCTTCATGTGGCCGACGACAGCCCCATCTACCTCAACTCAGGCACCATCTCCAACGCAGGCCGCATCATCGAAAACGCCAGCGGCAACAGTGCCATCTCCTCCAACTCCGGCATCGTGCAGAATCTCGGCGGCGGCACCTTTACCATCGGCACCAACACGGGGCTGCTGACCACCTTCGAGGGTGCATTGAGCGCCTGTTGCCCACCGGGCAATATCTATTACGTCAATGCCGCCGCCACAGGCGCAAACGATGGCACCTCCTGGGCCGATGCTTTCACAGACCTGCAAAGCGCACTGCTCAGCCCTTGTGCCACACTCACGCAAATTTGGGTGGCTGAAGGCACCTACAAACCCACTAACGGCACCGACCGTACCATTTCCTTTGTGATGAAACCCGGTGTGGAAATCCTCGGCGGCTTCCCGAACTCGGGCGACCCGGGGCTGGGAGACCGCGACCCCAACCCGGCCACCAACGGCACCGTGCTGAGCGGCGACATCAATACGGCCGCTGCTACCGACAACTCCTACCACGTCGTTTTCAATAATTTCACATCCGGCAGCCCGCTCACCGGTACGGCCGTGCTGGACGGGTTTACCATCACGGGCGGCTACGCAAGCGACATTGCGCCGCATTGCCACGGCGGCGGGATGTACAACCTGTACGCCTCCCCGACCGTGACCAACTGCATTTTTTCCAATAACACGGCGCAGCGCTCCAACGCTACCTCCACCGACAGCCGTGGCGGCGGGATGTACAATTCCTACTCCGCTCCGAGCGTCAGTTACTGCACGTTTTCGGGCAATGAGGCACGAGCAGTGAACAGTTCCGGGCAAAATTATGGTGGCGCTATGTACAACCATCAGTCAACCATGACGGTCAGCCATTGCACCTTCAACAATAACACTACGCCCAATTCAGACGAGGATACCTACGGCGGCGGCATGTGCAACATAAACATGACTATCACCATCAATGACTGCACGTTTAGCGGCAATGCGGCTTGCTTTGGTGGAGGCGTGTACAGTTCCAATTCTGCTACCACAACCAACAACTGCACGTTTTCGGCCAATGCGCTGGATACGTATCCGGGCGGAGTAAACGGAAGCGGCATGTACCTCAACGCCTGTTCTGGCTCGGTATCGCACTGCGCTTTCACGGGCAACCTGGACCATGCGGCCCTGGGCATCCAGCTCGGCTCACCCATCGAAGTCGGCTATTGTTCCTTTCTGAACAACCCTGTTTACGGAATGACCCTGCAAACAGCTGCACCCAATATCACCAACTGCCTGTTTGCGGGCAACAACTTTGGCGGTTTGGCCAACTGGCATGGCGGTGTCAGCGCTCCGGTGATTACCAACTGCACGTTTTCTGAAAACCCGACCTTCCCCAATCTCGGCGCCATCACCAACTACGGTACCTCCACGGCTACTTTGAAAAACTGCATCCTCTGGGGGGCAGGGCCTTCCGTCCACAATCCGAACGGTGTGGTCAATATTTCCTATTCCGATGTAAAACAGGCCAGCGGAATCTACCCGGGCACAGGCAACATCAACGCCGACCCGCTTTTTGTCAGCGCCACCGATTTTCACCTGCAAAACAATTCCCCTGCACGGGGCGCAGCAACGAGTGCGGGCGCACCTGCCACCGACTTTGACGGCGATACGAGGCCGCAAGGCCCCGGTTTCGACATGGGCTACGACGAAGCCCTCTCGACCTGCGGCGCGACCGGCACCATCTGGTACGTCAACGCCGCCGCCCCGCCCGAAGGCAACGGTTCGTCGTGGGCCTGCGCCTTCCGCGACCTGCAACAGGCCCTCACCGCCGCCACTTCTGGACATAAAATCTGGGTCGCGGCCGGCACCTACAAGCCGACGACAGGCACTGACCGCACCATTGCTTTCATCATGAAAAGTGGCGTGGAAATCCTCGGCGGCTTTCCCAACACTGGCGACCCTGATCTGGACGACCGCGATTGGGCAGCGCTCCCGACCATTTTGAGCGCGGAAATCGGCGGGGCCGGCAATGACGACAACTCCTACAATGTCGTCAGAAACTACAATACAGGCCTGACCGCTACCGCTATTTTGGACGGGTTCACCCTCCGAGGCGGCAAGGCCAACGGCTCTATCAGTTATCTCCAACAAGGCGGCGGGATGCACAATAGCGGCAGCTCGCCGACGGTGCGGAACTGCATTTTCACCGACAACTTTTCCTTCTCTTTTGGCGGCGGGATGTTCAATAGTGGCAACAATGCGACGGTCGTCAACTGCCTTTTTACCGCAAATACGGCGAGATATGGCGGCGGCGCGGGCAATTATTTCACCGTAAGCTCGAATTTTATCAACTGCACCTTTTCGGGCAATACGGGCACCACCACGGGCGGAGGCATACACAATGAAGAAAACGGCTGTGCGCCTGTCATCAAAAACTGCATCGTTTGGGGCAACAACACCCAGATTCACAGCCAGGATGGCGCGGCCCCGACCGTCACTTACTCCGACGTGCAAGGCGGCCATGCGGGCGCGGGCAACATCAACGCGAGCCCGCTCTTTGTCAGCGGGACAGATTTTCACCTGCAAAATGCCTCGCCCTGCATCAATGCCGGCACAGCCACTGGCGCACCCGCAACCGATTTTGATGGCGACACGCGGCCACAGGGCGGCGGTTTTGACATGGGTTACGACGAAAACACGACTCCCTGCACACCACCCACCGTCAATACCCCGAACGTCACACAGCCGACCTGCGCCCTGCCGACCGGGACGATTGTGGTGGATGCTTCCGGCGGCGGCACGCTCGAATACAGCGTGGACAACGGGGCAACCTGGGACCTGGACGAAACATTTTCCGGCCTCGCTCCGGGCAATTACCACATCAAAGTCCGCCTCGAAGCCAACCCCTCCTGCGAAACGGCCTACGCCGGCAATCCGGTCGAACTGAATTCGCCCTTCACCGCCTCCACGACAACGGACACCTGGACGGGCTGCGTCTCGACCGACTGGCACACGGCGGGCAACTGGGCCGACGGCTCGGTGCCGACGACGGCGGAGGATGTGATCATCCCCGATGTGGCCAACGACCCCGTCATCAGCACGGCGGCCTTCGCCCGACAAGTCGACATCGGTGCCGGTGGCAATCTTATGGTGGAGGCTTCCGGCTCGCTGACCATTAGTGGTAGCCCGGATTACGGCATACTGAACATTGGGACTGTCGTCAATGAAGGCGCTATTTCCATCAATGGCACCCCTGGTTTTGGAATAAACAACCTCATCCCCGGCTCCTTTACCAACAAAAACCTCCTGCAAATCGGCAATTTGTCCGGCGTAGGTGTTGGAATTACGAATGATGATGCCACTTTCATCAATGAGGGCGGCTCCATCACCCTTGACCGGTGCTCCGGTTCGGCAATCAAACTCTCTTCGCTTGGTTTTCAAAATGCCATTTTCACGAACGATGGCAGCATCACCATCGGTAGTCTGGGCACTATTGGCACGGAGGCCATTTCGGTACAAAAAGCCTGTGGAGGAGGTTGTCAGGCATCCTTCTCAAACACGTCGTGCAGTGCCTTGATCAACATCGTGGCGAGTGCTGCCAACAATGTCATCACCTTGAGTGGCGGTGCTACCTTCGACAACAACGGCGGGCGCATCATCGAAAACTCCGGCGGCAACAGCAGCATCACGAACAACAGCGGCACCGTGCAAAACCTCAACGGCGGCATGTTCAGCATCACGACCAACACAGGCGGGCTGACCACCGCTACGGGCGACATCTGGACGGGCTGCACCTCCACCGACTGGCACACGGCGGGCAACTGGTTCGACGGCTCGGTACCGACCGCTGCCGACGACGCAGTCGTCCCCGACGCCATCAACGACCCGATCATCGGCGCGGCGGCGGCAGCCAGATCGGTCAATGTGGAAGCCGGCGGCTCGCTCACGGTCGAAGCGACCGGCTCCTTGCCCATCAACTCGCCGGCCAGCCCGCTCTTCACGAACAGCGGCACGGTCGTCAACGAAGGCACGATTTCGCTTAATACCTCCGCGTCGTTCAAGTTCCACCGGCTGCTCAATCTGGAGACCGGCACGTTTACCAACAACAACGTGCTCCAACTCGGCACCTCGGGCAGCCAGACGATCCGGGGCATCTACAACCGGGGCAGTTTTGTCAATGCCACCGGCGGCTCCATCAGCATTGCGAAATGCAACGGCGGCATCTTTCAGGACGCGGGCAGTTTTGTCAACAATGCCGGCATCGTGTTCAGCAGCGTAAACAACTCCGCCGACTCGACGGCCATAGTGCTTTTCGGCGGCACGTTCAGCAACACCCCCTGCTCGGCCACCATCCTCGATCAGCCGGGCAGCAACCTGAACAGATTTTCGGCCGCCGTCGGTAGCACCTTCACGAACGACGGCCTGCTCACCGAAAACTCCAGCGGATTCAGCAGTATCACGAACAACACCGGTATCGTGCAGAATCTGGGCGGCGGCGGTTTCAACATTACGAACAACACGGGTGTGCTGACGACCAACCCGGGACCGCAAACCGCCTGCTGCCCGCCGGGCAATATTTTCTACGTCAATGCTGCCGCGACAGGCGCAAACAACGGCAGTTCGTGGGCCGACGCTTTCACCGACTTGCAAAATGCCCTCAACAGCCCCTGCACCGGCATCACCCAAATCTGGGTGGCGGAAGGCACCTACAAACCCACCAGCAGTACCGACCGCAGCATATCGTTCAATATGAAAAACGGGGTGGAAATCCTCGGCGGATTCCCCAACACGGGCGACCCGGGGCTGGGCGACCGCGACTGGTCAGCGCATGTGACCACGCTCAGCGGCGAAATCGGCGCGGCGGGTATGGCAGACAATACCAACAGTATCATAGTGAACAACGATGTCAACAGCACTGCCGTGCTCGACGGTTTTCAGATTTCATTCGGCAGCGGTTTGTCGGGCGGAGCCACATTTGGAGGCGGGCTATTCAATTTCTTCAATGCCTCGCCGACCGTCCGCAACTGCACGTTTTCGTCCAATCACGCCACCTATGGCGGTGGGGTCTATAATTTTCAAAATTGCTTCCCAATATTTACGAACTGCGCATTTATCGGCAACCAATCAGCCGGTTTTGGGGTCGCATGCCACTCCTACGGCAGCTCGGTCGCCACTATCATCAACTGTTCGTTTTCTGGAAATACTGGTGGCGATGGCATCATTTATGGTGACTCTCCTCCTGTACTGAAAAACTGTATCATTTGGGGTAACGGCACGCAGGCCATCGCAGGTCTGGCGACCATAACCCACTCAATCATCCAGGGTGGTTATGCCGGCACGGGCAATCTCGACACCGATCCGCTTTTTGTCTCGCAGCCGCCTGTCGGTCTCGGTGTAGCGGGCGATTTGCACTTGCAAATCTGCTCCCCCGCCATTGACGCGGCCAACGACGCCGACGCGCCCGCCAACGACCTTGACGGCAACGCCCGGTTCGATGCCCTCGCGGGCGGCAGTATTGCCGACATGGGCGCGTATGAATTTCAGGACGAGGCCACCCCGACGGTCGCCGTTTGCCAGACTTCGGTGGATGCAATTCTCGACAACACAGGCGAGGCAACCGTGCTCGCCACCGCCTTGAACGACGGCTCGACGGGCTGCTCGCCGCTTGTCTTTTCTATTGACGGGCAGCCGTCTGTCTCCTTTGATTGCAGCCAGATTGGCAGCCAGTCGGTCACGCTGACCGCCACTTATGTCAACCGGACAAGCACCTGCGCCACGACGGTAAATGTGCTGGACAACACCCCGCCCACCATCACCTGCCC
>CAYMQY010000151.1:9233-11247 GCA_964392655.1 uncultured Saprospiraceae bacterium | reverse complement strand
CAGAGAATATTACTCCGCGTCTCAGCGTCTCAGCGGTGAAATAGACGCTACTTTTGCCCTCACAATCCGCTCCGTATGCGCGCTCAAAAACGCTCCGTGTTTGCCTTGCTCCTCCTCCTCGCAGCAATGGCCCAGGCCCAAAATCCTGACGACCTCGAAACCATCATTCTGGGCGAAAAAACCGCCTGGCTGCGCCAAAACGCCGCTGCCAATCGAGGCCTCACCAACTTTGCCGACAACCGTTCCGACATCACCTACACCCGCTTCCACTGGTGGGTGGACCCGGCAGTGCGCTACATCCGGGGCGCGGTGCTGACTGTTTTCGAGCCCGCTGAAAACCTGTCGAGCCTCGAATTCGATTTCTCGGAGGCACTTGCGATGGACAGCATCCGGTACCACGGCGTACCCTGTCCGTTCAGCCGGAACGGCGATATCCTGACCGTACATTTCCCCGGCATCCTTCCCGCATTGCTGCCCGATTCGCTCGAGTTTTTTTACTCGGGCGTTCCGCCCACTTCCGGCTTCGGTTCGTTTGCCACCGGCACACATGGCCCGAATGCTACGCCGGCGCTCTGGACGCTCTCTGAGCCTTTCGGCGCCAAAGACTGGATGCCCTGCAAACAGTCGCTGACCGACAAAATTGACTCGGTGGATATTTTCATCACCCATCCGGCGGCATACCGGGCGGCAAGCAACGGCGTGCTGGAGTCGGAAACCACGCTGAACGGCCAGACTACCGCGCACTGGCGACACCGGTTCCCGGTCGCCGCTTACCTGGTGGCTATTGCCGTGACGGATTACGACGTGTCCACCGTGCTGGCGCCGTTCGGAGCCGACACCATTCCGCTGGTGCATTACGTGTACCCGGAAAGCGTACCCGCCGCACAGGCCGGCATGACCGACCTGCTGGCGCAAATGCAGTTGTACAACAACCTGTTCGGGCTGTACCCCTTTGCCCGGGAAAAATACGGGCACGCGCAGTTCGGCTGGGGTGGCGGCATGGAGCACCAGACCATGTCGTTCATGGGAAATTTCGGGTTTGAACTCATCGCCCACGAACTGGCCCACCAATGGTTTGGCGACAAAATCACCTGCGGCGCCTGGGAAGACATCTGGCTAAACGAAGGATTTGCCACCTACCTCAGCGGCCTGTGCTACGAGCGCATCGCCACCCAGTACTGGCAACAATTCAAACGGCAGCGCATCACACAGATCACCTCGCAACCCGGCGGCTCGGTGCGGGTGGACGACACCACGAGCGTGGGCCGTATTTTCAGCGGTCGGCTCTCGTATGCCAAAGGCGCGATGGTGCTGCACCAGTTGCGCTGGATTTGCGGCGACTCCGCGTTTTTCGCCGGTGTGCGCAACTACCTCCACGACCCCGCACTGGCGCACGGGTACGCCCGCACCCCCAACCTGCAAGCCCACCTCGAAGCGGTCTCGGGCAAACAACTCGACGGCTTTTTTGCCGACTGGTATACCGGCGAAGGATTTCCCTCGTACCAGATCAACTGGTCGCAATCCGGCAGTGATGTGTTTTTTTCGGTGAAACAAACCCAATCGCACCCCTCCGTGGCGTACTTCGAACTGCCTTTGCCGTTGCGGCTGTTCGGTCCGGGCGGACAAACCAAAGACCTCGTGCTGCAGCACACCTTCGAGGGTCAAACCTTCGCGGAGCAAGTCGGTTTCCCGGTGGACTCGATCGCCTTCGACCCGGATTGGTGGCTGATTTCGGCCAACAACACCGTGACCAAAACGCTGGTCGGAACCAACGACCTGACGGCAGCCGGCTACGCCTTGCGCGTCGAGCCGAATCCCGTGCAGGGCGGACGGATGCAATTAGTGCTGACGGCGCCGGAACCCGGCGAACTGACCCTCCGGCTCATAAACACCGAAGGCCGAACGGTGCTGACACGCACGGAAAACGCCTTTGCCGGCGAAAACCGTTGGGTTCTGGATGTGGCCGGTTTGGCTACCGGCGTGTACGGGTTGCGGGTGGGAAATGCTGCGGGGG
>CAYMQY010000151.1:0-9133 GCA_964392655.1 uncultured Saprospiraceae bacterium | reverse complement strand
GTGGCCGGTTTGGCTACCGGCGTGTACGGGTTGCGGGTGGGAAATGCTGCGGGGGCGTTGGTGATGCGGGTTTTGCTGCCATAAGTTTCCTGCGAAAGTCTCCAACTCAGGCTTTGTCATGGAGCGGACGGCACAGACTCGGCTTTGTTCTGCCGGCATCGTTCGCTGCAGTACCTGACGGTGTCCCAGGTGCGTGCCCATTTTTTTCGCCACACAAACGGACGCAGGCAAACCGGGCATATCTTTTCCGGAAGATGCTGTTTTTTTGTGTTTTTCATGGCAGAATCGAATCTGACCGCTACTCAATCCAGAAACACGTCAGTCACATCCACTTCCAGGTTGGGCACGATGGGTGTGGTCACAATATCGCCTTCCACTTTGGGTTGCAAGCCGATGTAAATGCCGGCCTCGTTGAGTTTCCAGACCTGAATGGTGCGTTCGATGGGTGACACGACCCAGTATTCCAGCACGCCGGCTTCCTGATAAAGTTCAAATTTGTCTTTCATCTCGGTGCGGCTGTTGCCGGGTGAGAGAATCTCCACAATGAGGTCAGGGGCGCCGATACAGCCGCGGTCGTCCAGTTTTTCCGGGTCGCAAATCACGCAAAGATCAGGCTGGACGACGGTGGTGACATCCTTGTTTTTGGCCTTGCTGAAGCGGGTGAGGCGCACATCAAATGGCGCGGCATACACCTTGCATGGGCTTTTCCAGAGGGAGTTAATAAATGGTTTGGACAACCGAATACTAATTCCCTGGTGCCGACGCGACGGCGCAGCCATCTGCCGGATTTTGCCGCGTAGAAGTTCCACACGTTCTTCGAACTGCCAAAGCAGGTAGTCGGCGTAGGTATAGGCGCCTTCCGGGTCGAGTTGTGCGAGCGAGGTAATCATAAGCCGGGTAATGTGGTTTGTCGGGGAGCAAAGTTAGTCAAGTATCTTTTCAAAATAGAGAACGCATGCTAAACAGCCCGCCACACATTTGGTTATAGCCTGCATGGCACACTACTCCTTCACTACCCGGCACAAAGGCCATACGGCTTTTGAAACTGAAATCGGAAAACACAAGGTCGTCATGGACACCGGCGGCGACGGCGACGATCTTGGACCCTCGCCAAAGCGGCTTATGCTCGGCACGCTGGCCGGCTGTACGGGCATGGACGTGGTGTCGTTGCTGCGCAAGATGCGGGTACCGTTTTCCGATTTTGAAATCCTGACCGAAGCCGACCTGACGGAAGAGCACCCGAAGGTGTTCAAACACGTCCGGATCGTGTACCGCATCCGGATGGAGGAGCAGTACCGCGACAAGATGGAAAAAGCCGTCAACCTCTCGGTGGAAAAATACTGCGGGATCACGGCCATGCTGCGCAAAAACAGCCCGGTGGAGCACCGGATCGAGTATTTGTAAACACTCAACCCATCTGCGTTTCGTAATAATGCTCGGCCAGACCGAACCTGCGTTCGGGGGCACGACTTTCCAGTTGGTGAAAATCCGTGGGTTTCATCCCGGTAAAATCCTTGTAGTCGCGGACCAGGTGCTGGTAGTCGTAGTAGTTGCAATCGAACGCAATAGTGCGCCAGTCACGGTTCGGGTTGAGGTTTTTTTCCCGAAATGCCCGGTCGAAGCGGACAAGCCGCGCGAACAGTTTGGGGCCAACCCCCGTTCGTTCCAAAAATTTTCGTTCAAACTGCTTGGCGCTCAGAAACGACTTTCCGGCCAACGTATCCAGTGAAACCGCCGGATTGGTCAGCATCCATTGGCTAATCACATCAATTGGGTGGACGTTCTTCATCGCTTTCCGCACCAGGCTCCCCACAAACCCATTGGCAATTTGAACGATTTCTGCGTAGTCTCTGGCATGAAAAAATGCTTCATTGACAAGGTGCACGTCCTTTGGGAACACGCAATCGGCAGCGATGTAGGCATCATTTACTTCCGTACCCGGCATCCCTGTCAGCCGGAACAAGCCGCCCGGTTGAAAAAGGATTTGCACCACCATAAAGTGGCCATGGATATAGCGATTCGTCACCGACAAGGCTTGTCCGATCAACGCTACCGGGATATTCGAGACACGCATGCTTTTGGATGTAAATTCCACCTGCTCCCGGTCGTGGGGATAAAATGCCAGACACTGTTCCGGACGGGGCGTATAGGGCTTGAACGGGGGCGAATCACCGCTATCGAACCGCATGTGTACGATTCTAAAGCAACGGACAAAAGCGCGAAGCGACGGACAGGGCTGGAAATCTTTTAAAATCACTGCATAAATATCCTCCGTTGTCTCTAAAATCCAACTATCGCAGATTATATTTTTCTACAATTGCCTTCCGCTCATCCTGCGCCGTGGGGGCATATACCAGCCCGAATATCTCGCTCAATCGCTCATGTTCCTGCCGGAGTTTTTCCGATCCCCAGGTGTAGCCGTTTTCAGGTGTCAGTTCGTGGAATATTTTTTCCAGAAACTCCTCGAACGGCTGGTTGAAGTACATGTCAATAAATCGTAACGGCTGGTCGGAGCCGTTCCAGAACGTGTGCCGCAAGTTGCGCGGGCGGAAGTGCCAACCTCCTGCCGGAACCTCGACCACCTCATCGCCGACAAGTACGCTGGCCGTACCTTCCAGAACAAACATCATTTCATCCAGCGCTTTGTGCCAGTGCGGCGGCGGCCCCATCACTTTTGGCGCAACGGCACACTCCACACAAGAATATACCCCGCCGGTCATACTCGACCGTACCCATACCCGAATATCCATGGATTCCTTCTGCGACAACGGGGGCAATGGCTGCAAAAGGAAGGGCTGGAGCGGGTCGGCATTTGGGTTTGGCGCCTGGTTGGTTGGGGGCACCAAGCCCGTATTTGGCAAAAATCCGAGCGCAGCGAAGAGGCTGGTTGTTTGTAAAAAATCGCGTCTTTCCATGTGATGTTTTTTTAATTGACACAAACCTACCGGCAGTTGCCTCGTTGTTAGTGGTAAAAAACAGACATTCGCAAAACTCCGTTGAACATCCTACTCAAACGCATGGACAACCTGTTCCTTTTCACAAAAAACACCCTCGCTACGATGAAATGGTTTGGTTTAACGGCCCTTTTCGGCTGCGGCTCCGGCAATGCTGCCGTGGAGCGCGGATGCCTGACGAACGGCAATTTTGAAATCTGTTGGGAAGTTCACGCCACCCGCTCCGGCGCCTGGTACAACAACGGCGGCGACATTAATGCCAAAGTCAAAACCTCCTGGTTTTCCGTAAAATATCAGGGCAAAACCTTGAAAGTCCCGCAGCCCGACGGCAAGGAAGCCGACCAGTTTTGGCAAGCGAAATTTTTGAAAAACACACCTCGACCTGCGCTCATCGTTGGCATAAACAGTATGTATTTGGTTTCGGAGGAAAACGGTGCGGCGAAAATCACGACACTGGACGAGCAGGAAAGTGATTTTGCTACCTATCAAATGCTCGACGGCGACCACGGTCAACCCGGCGCCATCCACCGGGTGATGCTAATGGACGATTCCGAATCCCCGCGTTATGTGGATGAAGGCCGCTATTTGATGGTAAACGGGCGTATTGTACTGGATTTGCAGACGCTCGAAATTTTTCCTTTTCAAATCAACGGCTACGAATTGCTCCGGAAACTGGACGGCTACAATGCTTTCCAGTCGTATGCCGCTCAACTTTCGCCGCAGAAAACCCAGATCGTACTGGTTGGCAGTCGCTCGAATCCTGAAAATACCCTCCTGCGTGATCAGCATGCCCTGGTGGTGGTGGATTTCAAAAAAAACACTGCCTATTCGGTACCGTTCGACGACACGGATAACCGGTTTTACACCGTCTGGGATTTTTGCGGCCAATGGATTGACACCTATTTTCAGTGGTCGAAAGACCCTGCTACGGGCGAAGACCGCATCGCACCTCGTACGTTCGACCGTTTGCCGCTTTGGCAAGGCCGCTGGAACCGAGATGAATTGACAGGAGATACCGTGGAGTATTTTCTGGTACCCGCCAGGGCATCCATGGTTGAGGCGCTCGCCGGTTTTATCAAAAAGGAAGTTCAGGTAAAGTCCGAAAGAGACGAACAGATGCACACACACCCGCATGAGGCATTGGGCAGGCCGGCGTATTTGTTGGCGGAAAAATTTCTCGTTCTGGACAGTTGCGAACTGAACCTGTACTATACGGAGGAATACCAACAGTTAACGCTGAAGTCGTCTTCCGAGCACAAAGAATTGGTTCGCTCGCTCGGTAACCGTTTTGACGAGGCCTTGCGTGCAGGCAAGTTTGCGGAACACTTCGGGCGGTTCGACCGCTGAAAACATGCTTTTGACTCGTTTCCCGATATGCACAAATACGCTATCCTGCTTCTACTTTTCCTCACCGCCTGCGTCGGCAAACCCCTTCGCAGCATCCAGATTCCCGACTCGGCAGGCGAACTCTACCTCGTGGTGCTCGGCATCGCGCAGGACGGCGGCTACCCGCACGCGGGCTGCCGCCGCGATTGCTGTCGGCAAGCCGCCAACGGCCACCTGTCGCCCCGTTCGCCGGTGTGCCTTGGAGTGGTGGATGAGCGAGCCAAAAAAATTTTCCTGCTCGAAGCCACACCTGACTTTGCCGACCAGTGGTACCTCCTGCAGGAACTGACCAATACCCGCGACAAACGTACACCCGACGGCATTTTTCTCACCCATGCCCACGTGGGCCACTACGCCGGGCTGATGCAACTTGGCCGCGAAATCATGGGCACCAAAAACACGCCCGTGTGGGTCATGCCGCGTATGGAAAAATTTCTGCGGGAGAACGGCCCCTGGAGCCAGCTGGTCGGCTTGCAAAACATTGACCTGCAACCGCTCCGGGCCGACAGCGCCGTGCAGATCACCCCCGATCTGCGCATCACGCCCGTGCTGGTGCCGCACCGCGACGAGTTTTCCGAAACCGTGGGTTACCGCATCGAATCGCCGCGAAAAAAAGTGCTGTTCATCCCCGATATTGACAAATGGGAAAAGTGGTCGCGCAACGTCGTGCAGGAAGTCCGCTCCGTGGACCACGCCCTGCTTGACGCCACATTTTTCCGCGATGGTGAACTTCCCGGACGCAGTATGCAGGAAGTGCCGCACCCGTTCGTGGTCGAAACGATGCAGCGCTTTTCCGCTACTCCGGCCACGGAAAAAAGCAAGGTGACATTCATTCACTTCAACCACACCAACCCGCTGATTTGGCAAAATAAAGCCCGAAACGAGGTGCTCGGCGCCGGTTTTTCGATTGCCGAAGAGGGCATGGTGATCGGGTTGTGAGCCGTTGAAACCTTTCCGACAGAAGCCTCGTCAGTTGTCCAAACAGAAACGACATGCAGACAAAAACTTTTTCGATCCTTGGCGGCGGCATTTGCGGACTAAGCACGGCCATTGCCCTCAAAAACATCGGCATTCGGGCCGAGGTGTACGAATCGGCTCCGCAGTTTCGTCCGCTCGGGGCGGGGTTGTTGCTGGCGGCAAACGCCATGCGCAGTTTTCAAAAAATCGGCATTGCTGAAAAAATCGCGGCACGCGGGCGTCTCCTCCCCCGGTTTTCCATCCTTGACGACCGTGGCAAGGTCATCACCGCTGCCGATGCAACCGCTATCGGTCAAAAATACGGCCTGCACAATTTTGCCATCCACCGCGCCGACCTGCACGAAGCACTGGCAGCCGAACTCGATCCGGAGCAACTGCACACCGGCAAACGCGCCACGGGTTTTTCAAAAAACGGAGTACGCACGGTCGTGCAGTTTGACGACGGCAGCGCGATCGAAACCGACTTTTTACTGGCAGCCGAGGGCATCCACTCGGCTATTCGGCAGCAGTTGTTGCCGGATTCCAAACCGCGCTACGCCGGCTACACCTGTTGGCGGGCAGTGGTGGATGCCGGCTCGGTATTGCCGGATTTTGCCTCCGAAACCTGGGGTGCAGCAGGCCGGTTCGGCATTGTGCCCCTTGCAGGCAACCGGATTTACTGGTTTGCTGTGGTCAATGCGCCGGAAAATGACCCGGCCATGCGCGCTATTCGGGTGGCCGATTTGCAGCAGTTGTTTGGGAGGTTTCACGCACCTGTTCCGCAGATACTTGCACAAACGCGAGACGAAGACCTGATCTGGAACGACATCATTGACTTGCAGCCGCTGCCGAGATTTGCCTTCGACAACATCCTGTTACTGGGCGACGCGGCGCACGCTACCACACCGAACATGGGTCAGGGCGCCTGCCAGGCTATCGAAGACGCTGCGATTCTGGCCGATGAACTTGCGAAAACCCATGACCCCGAGGCTGCATTTGCGGCGTTTGAGAAACGGCGGCTGAAACGCACGCGATACATTGTGGAAAATTCGTGGTCGCTGGGAAAAATTGCACAATGGGAGAAGCCCTTGTTTGTTTTCCTGCGCAATAACCTCCTGCGACTAGTGCCGGAACGGCTGAACGAGCGGCAATTGCGCACCGTGTTGACGACCGATTTTTAAACAATTTCCCCGTTGGTCATCACCTCCACATCGTAGGTTTTGGAACTGGTGGGGTCGAAGCCCTGGCCGTCGGCAGATACGCCCTCGGCAATGAACACCACCCACTCCTCGTCAATCGTGGCTACGGCCCGCGCCACTTTGCCGTCAGGCTGCACGCGGGTGTAGCCGATCACGCGGCGGGCGATCAGTTCGCCTTTGAGTGTGAAGGTCGCCAGCACGTACTCGTAGTTCATCAACTCGGCTTTCCACCACACGAGGGCCGCAAAGTTTTCGGTGCCATCGAGGGAAAAACATGGCACATACTCCGTGTAGGCATCGTCCTGTGCTGCGGGATCGGTCGGGTGTATAAACTCCACGATCATCTTCTCCGGCAGGGGATCGTTTTCCAAAGCAAAAACATGGTGCGTGTCCTCGCCAAGAATGACCGGCATCGGCACTGGCGGAAATTTTCCGATAAAATCTGCGAATGTGTAGGGCATAAAAATAAGGGTTGGAGGGTTTCTGGTTGGAGGATTTCTGGCTGAAGGGTTTTCCGCCCACGGATTTATCCGTGGGAAAAGAAAACGGCGCGAAGGTCGGTTTTTCTCTCATCGTTCCAATCCGGAGGAGACGAAAACCCTTCAAACAGAATAGTGCGTTTGCTGCATCACAAAAGGCATCGTTTCACGATCACATGCCTTCCTGACTGCAATCACCTGATTTTGTTGAATAAACCGATTCATTTGGAGAAAAAAAATCCGGATCATATGGGTGGGTTCGAGTAATAGCAATATCCGAAACCAACCGCTCAAATGCATCCGGCAACACTAGCATCTCCTTTGCGGCCATGAAAATATGCCATCACCCTCCAAAACTGCACAGCCATGAACCTGAGTCTCTGTGACCGCTTGCGCCTGATTGGACACGTTCTGCGCTGGCGCCTGACCTGGAGCCGGCGCAATCTGGACTTTTTCCCGAAGGAGGCGCGTTCTCCGAAATTCATAACCGCCCGGCAGGCAGCCGAACTTATTCCCGACGGCGCCTGCGTCTTTTCCAGCGGAATTGCCGGCAACGCCCGCTGCTCGGTGTTTTTCTACGCTATTCGGGAGCGTTTTCAAAAAACCGGCCACCCCAACAACCTGACCTGGATGAACGGCGGCGCTCAGGGTGGCCGCGGCAAAGTGCCCGGTACGCTGGAAGAACTTGGCCTGAAGGGGCTGGTGCGGCGCTACATTGCCGGCCACCTCGAGACGGTGAAAACCGAGTTGAAAATGGCCGAGGAAGGATTGATCGAATTGGATACTTTGCCGCAAGGGGTCATCTCGATGTTGCTGGAAGAACAGGCCAGAGGCAACGACAGCCTGCTGACCCGGGTCGGGGTGGGCACCTTTCTGGACCCACGGGTCGGACGCGGGTCAGCGGTTTCCCCGGAAGCAACCAACGATTTTGTGCGGGTTGAGGGGGATTTGCTGCGCTACACGATGCCGAGAGTCGAATTTGCCCTGTTCAACGCGCCCTACGCCGACGCGGAGGGAAACATCTATTTCAAAAATGCCGCCAGCATCACCGAAGACGTCCAGTCGCTCAAAGCCGCCCATGCCAACGGCGGGAAAGTGCTGGTGACGGTAAGCAAAATAATCCCGAAGGAGGAGTCTGCCATCAGCCTGAAATCCGGGGAAGTAGACTACATCGTGGTACACCCGTGGAACGAACAAACCACCAGTATTTTGCAAACCCGCTACTGGCCCATGTTTACGCCGGAAGCAAGTGTGGATGTCCGCAAAGCCATTCAGGAACTGAAGTTCATCAACACAATCCTGAAAATCACGCCTGTGCGCGGTGAAATGGGGAATATCATGGCGCGGCTTGCCACGGCGCTGTTTGTTCAGGTTTCTCCCCAAGGCGTCATGGTAAACATCGGGGTCGGCTTTCCGGAGGAGGTTGCCCGCACCCTCGTCGAGCAAGGGCTGGAACAGGATATTTTGTTTACCACCGAGGCAGGGGCCTACGGCGGACTTCCGGCTCCGGGTATATTTTTTGGCGCAGCCATAAAACCGCACCATCTGGAAACCTCGTCCGCTATGTTCCGCCGCTACCAGACCGACCTTGATGTGGCCGTTCTGGGTTTTTTGCAGGTGGACAGCGCCGGAAATGTAAACGTGTCCAAACGCGGTCCCTTGTTGCACGACTATGTCGGGCCCGGCGGCTTTCCGGACATTACCGACGGCGCGCACACCCTGATTTTTATCGGAAACTGGATGGAGCATGCCTCGTTCGAGGTGCAAGCCGATTCCGTACACTTGAAAAAACCGGGAGCACCCAAGTTCGTTTCCGCCGTGGACGAAATCACGCTGAGCGGCCAGGAAGCGCTACGAAGCGGCAAAAAACTGTACTACGTAACCAACGTCGGCATTTTCAAACTCACCGAGCGCGGGGTCGAATTGGCCCTGGTGTTGCCAGGAATTGATATCGAACGCGACATCCTCACCCATGCGCAGGCACGCATCGTGCTGCCGGAAGGGGGCAATGTCCCCGTTGCAAGCACGGATTTTTTCAACCAGTCCACATTCCGCGTACAGTGGAGAGATGCGCTTATGCCAAACCTCGATACGCCGTTTGTCACCGCGTCACCGTCACATCTCCGTTAAAAATCAGCACCCGGCCATCCACGCCCTC
>CAYMQY010000150.1:0-11249 GCA_964392655.1 uncultured Saprospiraceae bacterium | reverse complement strand
TGCGCTGTACGGTGAAGCGGATAGTACCGCAGTTGTCGTAAGAACCGTCGTCGAAAGTCGTAGCCTTCACCCAGGTAACACCTGCGAATTCGCAAGCGCCGAGGGCCGGCGGAACATCCTGGAAGCCGGCGGGACCGTAGCAGTCGGAGAGGTCATCCGTACCGATGGCGACTACCGTAAATTCGTCGCAAGCCGAAATCGGCGCCGTAAAGTCGCGCACTGCCACTGTAGCCGAGCAAGTGCGGGTGTTGCCGCACTGGTCTTCAACCATGTACACTACACGGTGGTTGCCGATCGGGAGGCAAGGCGTGCTGCCGAGAACGGCCAGCGTATCGCGATCCCAGTAGTTGTTGCCCGGGAAGTCGGAAGCATTGCCGCTCACGGTGTACATCGCCGTTTGCTGGTTGGTCTGCGGATCGAAGGTGATGACCATAGCGCTAACGCTCTTGATGCGCGAGCAGTTGTCGGTCACGATGAAATCAGGCAGATTGACTGTGGCGCAGCATTTGAAGGGATCCGTACTGACAGTGATATTTGCCGGGCAGGTAAAGGTCGGCGCTACATCGTCTTTAATCTTGATGATCTGGCTCTGCTCCAGTTCGTCACCCGTGCACCAGTTGATGGCGGTCCATTTGCGGCGCACTTTGTAGGTACCGTCGCATACGTCAATCACCAGGTCGGTGTAGTTCCAGCCAATCGAGCAGCCGACGGGTTGGCCATACACATACGGGTAGCCTTGCAGTCCCTGGCCTTCGATCCAGTCGGGAGTCGGGTACACGCCACCACAGGGGATAGCCGGTTGGTCAAGATCGTCGTAGCTCGGCGGGAACTCCAGATCGCCGTTGCTCGGCAGGAAGAGTTCGATAACCTGGTTGCAGGTGCTCGTGTTGCCGCTGGCATCGCGAGCCGTCCATTTGCGCGTGATGGTGCGGTCGAGGCCGGAAGCGCAGCTGCCGTCCACTTGGGAGTCAACATAGGAAAGCGTCACATCGGAGCAGTAGTCCAGTACAGGATTACCGGTGCCGGCAAATGCGACCCAGTCGTTGCCGTTTTTGGTCACCTGATTGCTGAGCAGACCATTGGGCAGCGGCACGCAGGCTTTTACCGAAGAAGCGTAAGTGAATTCGATTTGCGGACGCGGGTTTTCAGCCGGGAAGGCTTCACCGCCGAACAGGCCGTTCACCCAGCGACCCGGGTTGTTCACGATACGGAGCGTACCGTCGGTAGTCTGTGTGGTAGCAAGTTCTGCCACTACGCGCACGGTTGTACCGTTGCCGTTGTTGGCTACGATATAGAAACCGGCAGTTGAGGAGCCTGGCACCGTAAATTGTGTGGTAAACGGAATGTCATAGAGCAGTACAGTAGGGAAAGCAGCCGTGATGTTCACGTTCACATCGCCGCAAAGCGTCCAGCCGGCATTGGAGCCGGCGTTGCCCACAAACGTACCGTTGCGCATGTAGGCTTTCAGGTTGTAAGTACCAGCAGCAGCGCCGGCAAGCGAAGCCTGCACACGGACAGCCTTGATGTTCAAGGGTGCACCGCTGAGGTTTTCCACGTTGTTCATGTAGCCCGTCCAGTAGTTGGTGAAAGCCACATTTTGCGTCAGTTTCTTGTCGCCGGCAATGATTTCCGGGCAAATGTCCTCCGGAAGCGGAGTCGGATCTACGTTGCAGGGGATGCTGGCGGACGGGCAGTCGAGCACCGGAGCCAGTTTGTCTTCGATCGTGATGTTACCCCAGCATTTGTTGCCGGTTACCGGATCGGTAACGCGCACCTGGTAGGTTTTGCCCACATCGCCGGGGCCGAGCGGAGTCGGCACACCAAAGCCCGGGAAAGCAGGGCCCTGGCTGACACGTTGCCACGGACCGTTGCCGAAGGGCAGCGTTTTATCCACTTCCACCACATAGTCGTCGTAGCATTTGTACGGGCCGCCTTCCAGTACCTGATCGGCGTTCACGTATGCGGAACAGTTTGGATCGAGGGAAACTTGTACCTGATCGTTGCAAATCAAGGTAGTAACTGCATTCGGATACGCATTTATCGTCACCGTGAACGAGCAAGTTGCCGTATTACCGGCGGCATCGGCTACCTGGTAAGCAATGGTGTACGGGCTGTTTTCCTTGCAGAATTCGTCGCCATTAGCAGGGCCGGCGGTCTGAACTACCTGAGCGGCACCACCGATCTGATAACGTACAAAACCGTTGAACACGCGCGGCGTAAACGGAGCACCCCAGGGCGTGTTGGACGCAGAGCCGAGGTTCAACGTGATATTGCCGTCGGTGTAGGTCTGGTTGGCGCCGTTACCATTCGTGTAAATGGACTGTGCGCCCGTCGGGTGCAGGCAGATGCCCCAAAGGCCGGGCGGGATCGTGATCACACCGCCGGCGGAACTAACAGGCGCCGTTGTAATGGTACCATTACCGGGAAACGCTCCGGAGAACGGACCGGTGTTGGCATTCAGGGTGCCGGACAAGGTCCAGGCGCCGGCATTGGTTTCGAAGCCAACGTGTGTGCCGGCTTTGGTATACACGTTTACGTTCGTACCATTCGTGATATTCAAGCCGAATGCCGTAATACTGATCGGCTGGCCGGAAGTGTTGTTCAGGTTGAAGAACACCATACCACCGGAGGAGTTAACATTACCACCTGCGTTGATCGTGTTCAGCGTGAACGGCCCGATGAGGAACGGACAGTTGTCCGTAGCCACCGGTACCGGCCAGGTCACGTTCTGGCAGCATTCGCCGGGGTTCAGGTTGACAATGATATTCGGCGGGCAAACAAGCCCCGGCGGTTCGTTATCCACCACATTGACGACCTGGGTAGCCTGGCCGGCGGTAGCGCCGTTGGCGATAATGAAGGTCTGCCAAGTGATGACATTAGCGCCTTTGGGCAGGTTGAGCGAGATATTGGCAGCCGGGAGCGGCACCACGATAAACGGGCCACCGTTCAGGCTGTAACGCAAACCGGTAATAGTACCGTTGGCACAGCCTGCCGGGTTGAAGGTCGGGAGTGTAACCGTGGCACTGGCGGCGCAAAGACCGGTGGAGGTGTTCAGGTTGAGCGTCGGGCCGGCGATCGGGTTGCAGGCAGCCGGCTGTACGAACTCAATGCACTGGCCACCCGAAAGCGATGCGGTATTAAAACTGTACAGTGTAAAAGGACGTGGCGCCGGAAGCGGGCCTTCAAGACCGACTGTTGCGCTCAGGCCGTTGTCAAAAGCGGTCTGTGAGCCACCAAACACAGTATCGAAATATTTATACTGAATACGGTTGCCGTTTTCGAACAGGCGCACCTGAAAGGTGACTACCTGGTTCGCTACGTCGCCAAAGTGGCCGGCGTTGAACCATTCGATGGTAAAAACACGGTTGGGCGCCACGCCGTCCGTCCGGGTGTACACACCGGCATTTGCCGTAGTGGCAGGGTTGATGTCCAGGTCGTCCCAAAACGGGTACAAACAGGCGCCGGCAATGGCGGTCGGCAAGGTTGTGTTGCCAAGGCCCCGGTTGGTGCCGGGGTTAAGCAGGACGAAACCGTTGGTGCCGATATTAACTGTGGTGTAGTTGGTGGTGTAAAAAAGGAAGGGGAATGGCAGCGCGACGTTGGCAAAAATAACGTCGTCGCCAGAGCCTAACAGGGTGGTGCCCGCCTGGCCGAATGCCTGCACATACGGATCGCCGCACGCTGTGGCCACATAGGGCAGCTGCGCTTGCACCGTTTGGGAAACCAGCAAAGGCAGAGCCAGTGCCACAATCCATCTGGTGACAAACTGCGAAGCACCCGTGGAAATGCTTTGCGTAAATTTCGTGATCATGAGAATATAAATTTTGATGATGATGGATAAAGGAAAACACGCTGCGGCATTACTTCTGCAGCAAATCCACTATGTTGGAATAGTAGGACTGCCAGATCGAGAGCGGCAGGTTGTTGGGGATTTCCACATTCGGGTTGTCGGTGAAGCCCGGAACGAACAGCATGTAGTTCAGGTCAACAGACCGGGGAACCGTTTCGCCGGTTTCGATGGACTGGTACACCAGGTTGTAGTACTTGAGTTTGTAGTCCAATGGGTCGGCTGTTTTGCCCTGAAGATAGCCTTCCAGTGCGTTGATTTCCTGGCTGAGACGCGCCATGGCATCGGCTGCATCAACCCAGTTGACCTTGGCATTTGAAGCGGAACTGGACGGGTTGACCAACTGGGCGGAAGCCTCGGTCAGGTTGAGTCCAAACGCAAATGCACATACGGTAAGCAGGGCGCCGAGATGTGTTTTGAGTAGAAACTTTTTCATGAGTACAGATTTTGAATAAAACGTGGATTTTTTTTGAAACAAAAAAAGCGTTGAACGCGGGACACCCCGCGTTCAACGCCATATATGACAAAGGCGACTCGCCTTGCAAATCAGACAATTAACTTTCATGAGAATTACAAATTGACTTTCGGATTAAAAAAAAGCCTTGAACAAGGCTGCAATCAAAGTACAAATGTAAGTAATTCGGCTCTCAAAGTTGCTTTGGAGGCGCAATTTTTTAAAAAAATATACCCTCTGTGTCCTTCGGCAAAAACAGCACCACAAATTCCCGGAGCATGAATATCTCCTGATCGGCGGCCTTCAATTTTCAAATATTAAGCAAATGATTAAAAATGAAGTTTAAAACACTTTCATGAATACCGATTACCTGAATACCTTTGCGGAAAATTTTGGAAGAGATGACCAGAAATACCCCCAGCACAGAGGACAAGATCAAAGAGGCAGCGCGCAAGTTGTTTGTAGAGAAGGGGTTCGGGAACGCTACCACCCGCGACATAGCCGAATGCGCCGACACAAATGTTGCCTTGGTGAACTACTATTTCCGCAGTAAGGAAAATCTGTTTCAAGCGGTTTTTCAGGAAAGTTTTGCCCAAACCTTTGTGCCGATTGCCGGAATTTTAAACGACGATTTACCGCTCGAAGCAAAAATTTACAAATTCGTGGACCACATCACGGAGCTGCTCAAGCGAGCGCCGATGCTGCCGATTTTTATCCTCAGCGAAATGCGCGGCGAGCACGCCCCGATGTGCCGGGCCATGCAACAGGCAGGCGCCATGCAACCCGCATGTGGATTCCAGAAACAACTCGAGGAGGAAGCCGCCAAAGGCAACATCCGCCAGGTGGATGCCCGTCAGGTGGAAGCCAACCTGATGGCATTGGTGCTTTTTCCGTTCCTCAGCATGAACATCCTCAAAATGAAACACCAACTGACCGACGAAGACTTTTTCAAGTTTATTGATGAACGTAAAAAGGTCATCCCGGAAACGATTCTGGCTTACCTGCGGAGCGGCATTGACTGATAATCGAATCAACCCGCAAAAAGTACGATTCAACGGACGGAAACCGCAACCGGTCAAAATCAATCAAAATCTCCGTCCTGGAACCGGGATTTTTGCAGTCCGAAATCCGACACCCGAAAATGCCCGTATCTGATGCAAAAACTGCCCCGACCTGCCACCTTTCACCGCTCGCGGTCGTCTCGTAAGCCGATGTTTTTTTAATCCTGTCTATTCATGAACAACTACCTATTCGTAATTCATGTCCAAAATTGTGAAAACCATCTGTTTGCCGTTTCTCCGGCAAGTCGTAATGCCCCTTTTTTTCGGAGCCTTGCTGTTGAACGCCTATTCTTCCGTTGCGCAAAACGTCACCAGCGCTTCGGGCATGGTGGTTGATGCCGCCACCGGCGAGGCACTCCCCTACTCGACCGTTCAGTTTGAAGACAAATCGGTGGGTACCCGCACCGATATCGAAGGTCGGTTCAGCCTCGAAATCAAAGAACCGGTCAAACGCCTGAAAATCACCTACGTGGGCTATCAGCCCATGTTCGTTGACCTCAAGCCCGGCCAGGCCAACACCGACCTCGTGGTGCGTATGCAGGAAGGATCGCAGACGCTAAAAGAGGTTGTCATTCGCAACGAAAAATACCGGAACAAAGACAATCCGGCGGTGGAACTGATCCGCAACGTCATCGAAAACAAAGCCCGTAACCGCCGCGAGGGACTGGATTTTTACAGTTTCGAGCAGTACGACAAGGTGGAGTTTTCGCTGAACAACGTGGACGACAAGATGCGCAACAACATCCTGTTCCGCAACCTGAAGTTTGTGTTCGACAACGCCGACACCAGCGCGAACGGCGTCGTCAGCCTGCCCTTTTACCTGTACGAGCGCCTCGCCGACGTGTACTACCGCAAAAACCCGAGCGCCGAAAAGTTCTTTGTCAAGGGCGAGCAAAACACCCCGGTACCCGCCTTTATTGATGAAGACGGCATAGCCGGGTACGTCCAGAACCTGTATCAGGACGTGGATATCTACGACAACGTGGTCAACATCGCCGCGTCAGAGTTTGTCAGCCCCCTCGCGCCCATTGCGCCGAATATCTACCGTTTTTACATTCAGGACACCACGAAACTGCGCGACGCCCAGGTGGTACGCCTGTATTTTGCGCCGCGCTCCCGGGGCGACCGGGCCTTCGAGGGCAGTTTGTGGATCGCACTCGACGGCACCTACGCCGTGCGAAAGGTCGAACTTACCGTGCCGAAGGAAGCCAACCTCAACTGGGTAGGTGGCATGGTGGTGCAGCAGGAATTCGACTGGACGGAAAGCGCCGACTCCGTCATCGGCACAACGCGCCGGTTGATGCTCGTGCAGGATGAAGTAATCATGCACTTCGGGTTCAAACGCGACTCCACCATGCGCGGCCTGGTCGGGCGCAAGAGCAGTTCGTACCGAAACTACACCCTCAATCAGCCGCTTCCCGACAAGTACTTTGGCTTCCCGAGCAACGTATTTTACGTGGACAACCCCGCTCAGTTTTCCGAAAAATTCTGGGTGGAAAACCGGCATGTATCACTCAACGCCCGGGAACAGGGCATTCGCCACACCATAGATACCCTGAACAACCACGCCCCATTCAAGCGCTTTTTGATGTTTGCCCGCATCTTCTTCGAGGGCTACCACGACATCGGTGGTGTGGAAATCGGCCCCGTCAACACGTTTTACAGTTTCAACGAGGTGGAAGGTTTCCGGGCGCGACTCGGCGGACGTACCAACGCCCGTTTCTCCAAAAATCTGCTGCTGGAAGGCTACGCTGCCTACGGATTCAAGGATGAACGCTGGAAAACCTACTTCGGCGCCACCTATTCGTTTGGCGACAACCAGGTGCGCAAATACCCGATCAACCAGGTGCGTCTGTGGTTTCACGACGAGGCCCAGATTCCCGGTCAACAATTGCAGTTTGTGCAGGAAGACAACTTTTTCCTTTCCTTCAAGCGCGGTGTGAACGACAAGATGATTTACAAACAGGTGATCGGCGCCGAGTACATCAAGGAAAGCCAATCAGGACTGTCGTACACGTTTTCGTTCAAAAACCAGATTCAGGAACCGGCCGGCGCCCTGCGTTTCCACTACGGCAACCCGGAACAACCCGAAACCCTGCCCGACATCCGCACGACCGAGTTCGGTGTACACCTGCGTTTTGCTCCGAACGAAAAGTTTTACCAGGGCGCCAACTACCGCCGCCCCATCATCAACCGCTACCCCATTTTCAACCTGTACTACACCCATGGCGACAAGAACCTGCTTCAGGGCCAGTACACGTACAATGTAGTGCAACTGAAAGCCTCCAAATACTTTTTCACCGCGCCGTTGGGCTGGGCGCAGGTAGTGCTGGAAGGTGGACGCACTTTTGGAACCGTACCGTTCCCGCTGCTCACCATGCACAGGGCCAACCAGACCTACTCCTACCAGCCGGAGTCGTACAACCTGATGAACTTCCTGGAATTTGTCAGCGACAAATATGCCGCCGTCACGGTGAACTACAACCTCGGCGGGTTCTTTTTCAACCGAATCCCGCTGTTCAACCGCCTGAAATGGCGCGAGATGCTCACGTTCAAAGCACTCTGGGGCGGCCTCGACGACAGCAACCGCCCCACGGCGGAAAACGGCCTGTTGCACTTCCCCACCGACCCCAACGGAGTGCCGCTCACCTACACCCTGGAGCGCAAACCCTACATGGAGGCCAGCGTGGGCATCGGCAATATTTTCAAAATCTTCCGTGTGGACTATGTGCGCCGCCTCAGTTACCTCAACCACCCGAATGTGGCCGAGTGGGGTATCCGGGCACGGGTACAGTTGGAGTTTTGAGTTTTGAGTAATGCCGTCCTGTCTGGGGTTTTGCCGGGCAGGACGGCATTGTTTTGACCCAAGGGGAAAATCCGAAGTCAATTCCAGAATTTTTAGCCGTTATTTGCTGCGACCGTCCGATATGAATCTGCTCGGAAAAAGAAGCCGCTAAAAAACGTACCAAGGCATGACAACCAACAACATCCTACTACCCGTCAGCCTGCATGGTTTCCTTGGTTTACTGCTCTGCTGGTTAACGGCTTGCCGGCAGGACGCCCTGAAAGAGCAGGCTGTTTCCGGAACGGTCGCACCGGAAAAGCCAGTTTCTGCCCTGCCCGCCACACTGCTCTCCGATCCGGACGAAAAAAACATCCTCTACTCCGGCCAATCCCTTTGGGCCGGCGGCTTCGGGTTGGTACTGGACGGCGACCAAACCGGGCCTGGAGCCAGGCTTACCGAAAACGGGGAGTTTATTTTGTACAACACCTCCGGGCGCCTGTGGACGGCGAAGACCAAAGGCAAGGCTCCCGGTTATGAATTAATTATGCAGGATGACGGCAACCTCGTGTTGTACGACTCGTTGTTCCAGCCTGTTTGGGCCTCAGGTACACACGCTTTTCTGGGTGGTAATAAATACAAAACAGCCGAATGGAAACCGGTCAAACTGGTTCTGGAGCCGAACCTGCTTGTTCTGTACAGCGCCACCGGACGACGCGTCTGGAACAATGCTGTTGGAGAAATCACTACCCCGGAATGACAGGAAAGCCCGTAGTACCGACGAGGGTTTCTCCATGGCACACTACTTTTGCAGCCATGCACGTTTTGGCCACGACAAGGATATCCCGAAGGGTAGTTGTCCTCGTTTGTTTTTGGGTTTGGGGTATCGGAATTCTTCAGGCACAACCGGATGCCACCCGCTTGACCGGGATCGAACGCGCGACGAAGTACCTGTCCTCCGGCCAATTGGACAGCGCCCTTCTCCAGTCGGAAAAACTGCTGGACCACTTGCGTCCACTCGGCCAAACCGACTCGCCGTTGGGCCTCCGGGCGCAATTGGTTTTTGCTACAGCGCTGGAGCGCAAACACCGGGACAGCACCACACTTCATACACTGCTGCGCGTTCAGCGCCTGAGCGAAACCCGAAAAGCATGGGACATATATGCCGAGTCCTGCCGCGTACTGGCTACCTTGTACGAAGAAATCAACCGCCCCGAACAGAGCATCCTTCAGTTACATCTGGCGCAGCGTGCTATTTTGGCACACGGGCTAGACACGCTTTACCCCGGCTTTGCCGTCCGGATTTCGTCGTGGCACCGGATGTTCGGCAACAAGGACTCTGCGGCGTATTATGCCCGGGAAGTGCTGCGCACCGCACCACTGTTTGGGCAGGCATTTGAGGAAGGTGAGGGGCACTTGCTTTTGGGTCTGGTTCTGCAGGACTACCCTGCCCGGCTGGAGCATTTCCACACGGCCGTGCAGCGGTACCGTCAGGCCGGGAATTACACCGCCATGTGCGGCGTGTTTCAGAACATAGCGAGTTTGCATTTCGGGCAAAATCGGTATATGGAAGCGTTGGCCTACACCGACTCCACGTTCAAGACAGCAGTAAAAGCGATGCAAGCCGGGGGTAAAGACCATCTGTATCTGCTTGCCGGCACGTACAGACTCCGGGGTGAAATTTATCGAACCTTGCATCGCCCAACGGCAATGCACTACATCCAAAAAGGCTATGAGATGCAACTGGCTTACCTTGAGGCCCTGAACTATGAAAAAATAGCAGCTGCGGATGCCCGATACACCGATTTGAAAAAAAATTGGCAAATCGAGGAGCAAGCCCGGCAGATCGAATCCGAAAAAGAACGCAGGGAATTGGCCACTGCTTTATTCTTCATTGCCGTATTGTTTTTTGCCGTATTGGGCTACTTTTATTTCCAGTTGCGAAAGGCCAACCGGAAAACCCGCGAGCAAGCCGAGCAACTGAAATCCCTTGACACGGCCAAATCCCGCTTCTTCGCCAACGTATCCCACGAACTGCGTACGCCGCTTACCCTGCTGCTCGGCCCCATACAAACCCTGCTGAAAAATGGCCAACTGACCGACAAACAAGCGCGTATGTTGCAGATGGCTCGCCAAAGCGGCAAGCAATTGGAGCAACTCGTCAACGATATTCTCGATTTGCGCAAACTGGATCAGGGCCGACTGGATGTATACCTGAAGCCGACTGAGTTGCCCCCTTTTGTCGGCACCTATTCGGCACAGTTCGAGTCGCTGGCCGAACGCAAGCAAATTGATTTTTCTGCTCAGGTACCTCCGGACAACACACCGGCAATACTGCTTGATCAGGAAAAATTCCGCCAAATCCTGTTCAACCTGCTCGCCAATGCCTTCAAGTTCACGCCCAACGGTGGCCGCATCGGGGTTACCGTATCGCTCAAAAGCGATATGCTGCACTTACACGTAACCGACTCCGGCCCCGGAATCCATCCCGACGACCTGCCGCACCTGTTCGACCGCTACTTTCAAACCAACCGGCCCGACAAGCCCGCCGAAGGCGGCACCGGGATCGGGCTGGCGCTTTGCCGCGAGTATGCACATCTGTTTGGCGGAACCATCGAAGCGGAAAGCGTCCTCGGCAAAGGCTCGGTTTTTCGGGTGACATTCCCAGTCGCTTTGGCGAAGGACGCAGCACCCGTTGTGCCGGACCACGCGGAAGATCAGGCCCCCCTCCCGATTGGCGGCGCCAGCCACCAAATACCCGCCCTGGTGGAAACCGGCGGCAAAGCCAAGCCCACCATTCTCGTCGTAGAGGACAACCTCAACCTCCAAGACTATATCCGGACTATTTTGCAGGAAAAATACCGGGTTGTTACTGCCGACCACGGGCAGGCAGCGCTGGATGCAATGATGAATGATAAATTCAGAATAGCCTGTCCCGATTCATCGGGAATGAATACCAAACAAGTTGCAGCCAATTCATCACGCATCACGCATCCTTCATCACTCCCCGACCTCATCCTCTCCGACCTCATGATGCCCGTCATGGACGGCTACCAGTTGCTGGAGAAACTCAAGTCCGAAGATGCCACCCGGCACATTCCGGTC
>CAYMQY010000149.1:0-11347 GCA_964392655.1 uncultured Saprospiraceae bacterium | reverse complement strand
TTTATCACAACTTTAGGTCGTTACCTAACTATGAATCTTTAAGTCGCGCGACAAGGGTTGGAGGGTTTCAGGAACCTTCAACCTTCTAACCCTCCAACCCTCCAACCCTCCAACCTGTAACCTTCCAACTTTTTAACTTTATCTATGAAGAAGACTCTTTTGCCCACCCTCGGCTTTATCATGCTGCTTGCCGTCGGAGGATTTTCCCAAAAATTCGGATACCTCAACTCGGTGGCCTTGCTGGCCGAACTACCCGAAGTCAAACAGGCCGACAGCAACCTGAAAGCCTTTCAGACACAGCTCACCAAACGCGGCCAGGAAATGGTCAAAGAACTTCAGGACAAGGCTGCCGAACTGGAGCGCAAAAAAGAATTGGGCACCATTTCGCCTAAAGACTATCAGGATCAGGCCGCCAAACTTCAGGAAGAGGAGACAAAAATCGCCTCGTACGAAAAGGAAGTGTACGACAAACTGGCTAAAAAACGCGAAGAGGAGTACAAACCTATTCTCGACCGTGTGAACACCGCCATGCAGGATGTCGCCAAGGAGAACGGCTTTTTCATGGTGTTCGACAGTGGTTCCCAGATTCTGCTGTACGGCGACCAGTCGCTCGACGTCACCCCCCTGGTGAAGGCCAAACTCGGTATCAAGTAATGCCCGGCCCAATCGGCATTTTCGATTCGGGCTACGGCGGCCTCACGGTGTTTCGGGAAATTGAAGCCCTGTTGCCGGAGTACGACTATGTTTATTTCGGCGACAATGCCCGCGCGCCCTACGGCGTCCGGTCGTTCGACACCATTTACAAGTACACCCTCGAGTGTGTCCGGCACCTGTTCGAGATGGATTGCCGGCTCGTCATTCTGGCCTGCAACACCGCTTCAGCCAAGGCGCTGCGCACGATCCAGCAGCACGACCTGCCGCAACTTGGCCCCGGCTATCGCGTGCTTGGTGTGATCCGGCCGACCACTGAACTGGTGGGCCGGATCACCCATACCGGGCATGTGGGGGTGCTCGCCACACCCGGCACCGTTCAGTCGGAATCGTATGTGCTCGAGGTTCACCATTTTTTTCCGCAAATCCGGGTTTTCCAGCAAGCCTGCCCGCTGTGGGTGCCGTTGATTGAAAACAACGAGCACGAGGGACCCGGCGCCGATTATTTTGTGGACAAATACGTGCAGGAACTGCTGGCAAAATCCAGTCAAATAGACTCCATCATCCTCGGCTGCACACATTACCCGCTCATGTGGGACAAAATCCGGGAGGTCGTGCCGGGGCATATTCATCTGCTTGCTCAGGGACAGATCGTGGCCGACCGCCTGGCCGACTACCTCATTCGGCACCCCGAAATAGATGTGCTTTGCCGGAAAACCGGACAACGCGCGTTTTTTACCACCGAAACAGCAGAAGTATTCGATGCCAAAGCCGGTATTTTTTACGGGAAAGAAGTGCGCTCACGGCACTTTGAGTTGTGATCCTGTGAAAAAAAACTGCCCGCTGTCCAAAACCGGCAGCAGGCAGAATAAGAACCATGAAAACTTATCTTCAGTCGCGGGACATCAGAGATGCAGCCGCGCTTTTTTCCCCAGCAATTGCTCTTCGGTTTCCACCCGGTCGGGATCGGGCACGCAGCAATCCACGGGACACACTGCTGCACATTGCGGCTCTTCGTGAAAGCCTACGCATTCGGTACACTTGTCGGGCACAATGTAGTAGTACTCGTCGGAAACCGGAGCATTCTTTACATGCGCATCCACCATGCGTCCGTCTTCCAGCGTGTAACCGCCTTTCACGGTATTGCCGTCCGAAATCGCCCATTCCACGCCGCCTTCATAAATGGCGTTGTTAGGGCATTCCGGTTCGCAGGCGCCACAGTTGATGCATTCGTCGGTGATGATGATGGCCATGATTTACTCGTGGTGGTTTGGTGGGTTAACAAGCGGATGAGGTGTTTGTTTGGGAGGGGCAAAGGTAAGTTTTCCGGAACTCACTCCCCCTTCAGCGTAATCCCCAATTCTTCCAGTTGTTTCAACTTGATCGCGTCCGGCGCGTCAATCATCATGTCGCGGCCCTGGTTATTTTTCGGAAAAGCGATGAAGTCGCGGATGTTGTTGACACCGTTCATGACGGCGCAGAGGCGGTCGAAGCCAAACGCGATGCCGCCGTGCGGCGGAGCGCCGTATTCGAAGGCGCCGAGCAGAAAGCCGAACTGCGCCTCGGCCTCTACGGGCGTGAACCCGAGCAATCGGAAGTTGCGGCTTTGCAGGTCGCGGTCGTGAATCCGGATAGAGCCGCCGCCGATTTCCACCCCGTTCAGCACGAGGTCGTACGCGTCGGCGCGGATGCCGGCCAGCACTTCGCGGTCGTCCGATTCCATTTTCGGAATGTCCGCCTGTTTGGGCGAAGTGAACGGGTGGTGCATGGCAAAGAAGCGGCTCTCGTCTTCGTCCCATTCGAGCAGCGGGAAGTCCAGTACCCACAGGGGTTTGAACACTTTGGGATCGCGCAGCCCGAGCCGGTTGCCCATTTCGAGGCGCAATTCGGAGAGTTGTTTGCGTGTTTTTTCGTCGTCACCGCAGAGCAGGAACAGCAAGTCGCCGGGTTGGGCGCCGCAGGCCTGGAGCCACACCTTGAGGTCGTCGGGTGTGTAAAATTTGTCCACCGAGGATTTCACCGAGCCGTCGGCGTCATAGCGCACATATACGAGGCCTTTGGCGCCGATTTGCGGACGCTTGACCCACTCGGTCAGGTCGTCAAGTTGTTTGCGGGTATAGCCGGCGCAACCGGGGGCGCAGATGGCCAGCACGGTTTCCGCGCTGTCGAACACCGGGAACCCTTTGCCTTTGGCCTGTTCGCTCAAGTCCACGAACTCCATGCCGAAGCGCAGGTCGGGTTTGTCGGAACCGAAGCGGCGCATGGCCTCGTCGTAGGTCATGCGCGGGAAATCGGGCAGTTCGATGCCGAGTGTGGTGCGAAACAGGTGCTTGGTCAGGCCCTCGAAGGTGTTGATGATGTCTTCCTGATGGACAAACGCCATTTCGCAGTCAATCTGCGTGAACTCCGGCTGGCGGTCGGCGCGCAGGTCTTCGTCGCGGAAGCATTTCACAATCTGGAAATACCGGTCGAATCCGGCAACCATGAGGATTTGTTTGAACGTTTGCGGCGACTGCGGCAGGGCGTAAAATTGCCCCTTGTTCATGCGCGAGGGCACGACAAAGTCGCGGGCGCCTTCAGGTGTGGACTTGATCAGAAACGGCGTTTCGATTTCGGCGAAACCCTGACCGGCCATGAACTTGCGCGTTTCGAGGCTGAGGGCAGAGCGGAACAGGATATTTTGCTGCACAGCGTTGCGGCGCAGGTCGAGGTAACGGTACTTCATGCGCAGGTCGTCACCGCCATCGGTATCGTCCTGAATGGTAAAAGGCGGGGTTTTGGCGGCGTTGAGCACCTCGAATGCCGTAACCCGGATTTCCACATCGCCTGTGGCGCGGTTGGGATTTTTGCTGGCGCGCTCGCGCACGAGGCCGGTCGCCTGAATGACGAACTCGCGGCCCAGGCGGCGGGCGCGTTCGCAGAGTTCGGCGTTGTCGTCCATGTCGAACACCAACTGGGTGATGCCGTAGCGGTCGCGCAGGTCAACAAAAGTGAGTCCGCCGAGGTCGCGGCTGATGGCTACCCAGCCGGAGAGGGTCACGGTTTTGCCGGCGTCGGCGAGGCGGAGGTCGTTGCAGGTATGGGTTCTGTACATGGAGCGATGTGCGATGTGTGATGAGCGGTTTTTAGCCCACGGGTTCACCCGTGGGGGCAAATATGTGTCGGTGAATTTCCCGAAGGGCCGCAAAGGTAACAGAAAGGGCGGACTGAACCGGGCGGAAAAACCGAATTTTCATGTTCCGCCGCCTCACTTCACCCGCTCGCCCGGCATGGAACGACCGGCCTGGTGCAGGATCATTTTGGTGATGTTACCCTTGTCGTCGGGCACAAACTCCACTTCGGCGTCCACGGCTTTCAGGAAAAAACGCAAGTCGGATTTGGCGAAAACTTCAAATCGCGGCTGATTGGTTGCCTGCACAAACAGTTTTGTCCCCTCTTGCGTGACCGCTATGGCGAATGTAGGCGCGAGGGCGTACTCTCCGACAAAACGCTTCAACTGATCCTCGGTGAGCGTTATTTCCGTCACCGGCACGGGCACGACGTCTTCGGTGCGCGTCCAGAGTTCATCGGCTATGGCACGGGTGTCGAGGGAAATGCCCGTCACGGCGCCGGCGCCGTCGCGCAGGAACGTCGCTTCGGTGAGTGAGCCTTCGAAGCGGAACTTGTCCTTTTCCAACGCAATGAGTTTGAAAGTGCCGCCGCCGAGGCGTTGCGATACGAGGCGCCCTTCCTCAATTCGGAGGATGCGTTTGTTGCCCTTGTCGTTCTGAAAAGTACCGGTGTAGGATTTGAGGACTTTTTCGCTCAACGGCACACCTCCCGGTTCCAGTTCGTAGCCGGCAGCCAGTGCGGCTAATTTATCGGCCACATCGTTTGGGCTGTTGCAGTCGCAGTTGGTTAGCACCGCCACGCACACTTCCTCTTTGGGCAGGTAAATCAGCATACTCAAAAAGCCGGGTATGCTTCCGCCGTGCTCCACGGTCGGGCTGCCCAGCATGTTGCCCATGAGCCAGCCATAGCCGTAGCGGGTGTCGGTGCCGTTGCGCAAAACGTTGGGCGTGTGCGCTTTTTGCAGCAGGTCTTTGGATACTAATTTTCCCGAAAACAAGGCGCGATTCCACAGGAACAAGTCCTCCACGGTAGAAGCCAGCGAGCCGGCGGCGTAGGGCTGCGTCATGCTCAGCGGGGCCGCCGGTTCGATTTTTCCGTCGGTGCTGCGCTGAAAACCGTTGGCCCAGCCGGCGATGGGACGGGGCTGATTTTCGTAAAACGTGTGCTTCAAGCCGGCGGGTTTGAACACGTTTTGGGTCAGATAATCGGCGTACGACATACCCGTAACCTGCTCGATAATGTAGCCCAGCAGCACATAGCCGGAGTTGTTGTACGCGTACTGGTCACCGGTGTCAAAGTCCATAGGCTTGTCTTTGAAAAAGTCTACGAGCGCTTTGGGCGTGAAGTCCATTTGCTGCACGTGCGGCGTCCAGAGCGGCATGCTGGTGTAACTTTTGATTCCCGAAGTGTGGTTCAGCAGGTGCTCCACTGTGATGATCTTCCCGCCGGTCGGGTAGTCGGGGATAAACTTCGTGATGTTGTCCTGAAGGGAAATTTTGCGTTGCTCCACCAACTGGAGGATGGCCACTGCGGTGAACTGCTTGGTAACCGAGCCGAGGCGGAACACCATATCGGGCCGCAGGGGAGTTTTTTTATCCAGGTCGTCCAGTCCGAAGGCTTTTTGGTAGAGAATCTGCTCGCCTTTTGCCACCAGCACTGCGCCGCCGGGGCCGTCGTCAGGGAATTTTTGAATACAAATTTTATCAAAGGCGGCCTCCAGCGCGGGGTCGGCCATCTGGCCGAATAAGGCTTGTATGCCGAGCAGTACAGTGAAAACAGGAAAAGTCAATCGGTTGATTTTCATAGCAATTTCAGTTTTTAGAAGTTGTTTGAGTTATTCTGCCGGAGTCAAAAAGAGCAGATTTTGGAGTCAGGCAAAATCATTTTTGAAATGCATAGTGGTGCTATGGATTGAAAAAATGATGTCGCATGGCTGCAAAAGATGCCTTTTTGACCCGGTGAGAATAACTCAAACAACTTCTTAAATAAATCATGTGTGGGCGGCAAAAATAAGCACGCGGCAATAATAGCAACGCGGAGTACACGGATCAAACGGATACCCGCGGATTTTTTTAAAATCCGTGAAAACCCGTTTGATCTGCGTACCCCGCGTTGCCGTTAACCCTCGAGCGGGGGAGGCATTACTGCCGTACCGCCATCATCTTGCGCGTCTGTTTGCCTTGCGGCGTCGTCAGTTCGTAGAAGAGCATACCGGTAGCGTTGAGTTCATTCAGTAGAATAACTTCCTCGTGGTAGCCGGCCGGGTACGTCTTGTCGGAGCGCCACAGTTCGCGGCCGCTGAGGTCGAAGATGCGCAGTTGCGCATCGCAGGCCTCGGGCAGAATGAACGCGATGGTGGTGCGGTCGTTGAACGGATTCGGACGGTTTGTCAGTAAGTCAACCGTAGCGGAGGTTCCGGTATTCGGAGCCAGATGGCCCGGTACGGGCTGCTTGATGTCGGCAAATACGAGTTGTACCTCGCGCGGCGTCAGTTCTGGATCGAATGCGACCACTTCCATGACGTCGCTGTTCAGGGCAAGTACCTGGCTGAGTTTGACACCACCTTTCAGCGCCGTGAAACGCAGGCGGTACACCGGCTGGACGCCGTTGAGCGTGACGCCTTCGGCCACCGACCAGAGGGTGCGCAGTTCGCCTTGTTCCGATTGATATGCGCCAAAGTTTTCAGACTCCGTCATCTCCACCAGCGTATTCAGCCCCGAGGCGCCTTCGTATTGCAGTGCCGTCGGATCGAAGTACATGCCATGCTGGAATCCGGCGAGGTTGTCGAAGTTCGCCGCAGCAAACTCAATTTCCATCGTTTCGCCGGCTTTCAACATGCGATCCTGCACGCGCCACACAAGCGGTTTGGCATCCGGGTCGGGCTTCAGGTGCGGATTGGCATTGCCAATAATCACATCCACCACGTCGCCGGTTTTCACACCGTAGAAATTTTGCGCGAGCGAATCGGCCAGCGTGACATCCACCGTGTCTTTTTTCGGGTAGAACGGCACGTTGAACGGCCCGAAGACTAACGGCGCCGGGAACGCAGTCGGGATGAACCGCCACGAACCGGTATTGCGCATGATGTTCCGGGCAGCATTGCTGTTCATCAGGGCTTGGTTGATGATGGACGCGTCGGCAGTCGAAATCTTGTTGTCGTTGTTCACGTCGGCAGCCACAAACCGGTAGAAATCGGTGATCTTGTTCGGTGTGGTCAGGTGTTGCTGGATCGCAATTCTGTCGGCGGCGTTAACTCCATTGAGCAGGTTCGTCGTATCGCGTGCGGGACAGATGGCATACACCCCCGGTGCTGCATTCAGGCTGTACGCGCCGTCATGGCCGGTCGAATCAAAAATATCCACCTGCACCAGTGCCATGTTGACCAAGGGTACGAACGCATCATGCACGCCCGCCATGCCGTCGCCTTTCCAGATCAGCCTGCCGGCAATGGTGCGGCAGTCCGTCACGGTGAACGTACGGGAGCAGGTTACTTCGTCTTCGCAATCGCTGGTTACCGTGAACGTCACCGTCACGCTGCCACCGGTATTGCTCGGCGGAACGTCGTTGTCGTAGATCAGATTGGGATAGCAGCCACCACTTACTGTGGCTGCATCCAGCCAGTCCTGGAATTCTTCTTCCACCTCTGCTTCCGACAGGCAGGCAGAAACCGTGAAGTCTTCCGGACAAGTCAGCATCACCGGTGCAGATTCCTGCCAGGTGAAGGTGACCTCGCAGTTTGACTCGTTGCCGCACTGGTCGGTCGCCACGACGGTATAGACACTCGATCGGTCACATGGATCGCCGGTGATGCTGCCGCCGAAGGCGTCCACACCTTTCGGAGCGCAGTTGTCGCTGATCATACCCGCAGCAGAGATGGCCGCAATTTGACCATAAGCGCTGCCAGCCGGGTTGCAGCCCAGGTCAACTACACGTGTTCCGCCCTCGCATGTAGCGAAGGTCGGGCCTGTCAGGTCTTCCGTCCAGGTATAGGTGACCGTGCAAACTGCCGCCGAGTTACAGGCGTCTGTTGCCGTGACCGTCCACACTTGCGTTTTATTGCATGTGCCGGTGATGGCAGCACCGGAGGCGGCTTTTACCGGACTGCAGTTGTCCGTCACCGAGCCTGCGGATGCAATAGCCATTGCTTCATCGGGCAGGGTGGTCGGGTTACAGCCAAGGCTGATCGGCGCTTCCGGGCAGGCGTCAAACATCGGCGCTGTCAGGTCTTCCGTCCACGTGAATGTCACCACACAGGACGAGGAATTGCCGCAAGGATCGGTGGCGGTTACTGTCCAGGCCTGGGTTTTGTTGCAGTCGCCCGTAATGGCACCACCGCTTGTGCTCATGGATACACCGCATTCGTCGGTGGCCGTACCGGCCCAGAAAATAGCCGATCCTTCCGTGGGCAGTATTTCGAGCAAAGGATTGCAGCCCAGATCAATGGCACTGGTCGGACAAGCCGTAAATACCGGGTCTTTGTCGTCTACAATGGTGAAAATCTGATCGCGCTGCGTATGGTTTCCTGCCGCATCGTACACACGCCATATCACACGGATCTGGCGGGAGCAGTTGTCCACAAAGAATTCCTCGTTGATGGCCCAGACGTAGAGATCCAGGTCTTCTCCTTCGGAACAGTTGTCGCTGTACGCCGTCGGTGCTTGCTGGGTTGTACCATGCACCGTGAACTCAAACGGGGCGTTGCCCGAAACCAACGGTGTGGCGTCGTTGGCTACCAGCGAAATGGCTGCCGGCGTCGGACAGGTAGCATTGTCCACATCCGTATGTACCGTTACATCTGCCGGGTTGGAGAAGGTCGGGTTTTGATCGTCGGCCACCGTCACGTCAAACGAACATTCTGCCTCGTTGCCGTTCACATCCGTGACCAGCACATCCACGGTCGTGGTACCCTTCGGGAAATCATACGGGAATTCGATCGTGACATCGTTTACGCTGTACACAATGGCCGGGGTACCGCAGTTGTCTGTCGGCGAGGCGGGCAGGCTCAGCGTGGCGTTGCACTGGTTGTTGTCGGTACCGTACGGGTTGACCGGTGTCGGGCAGTTGGGTTTGGGAGCCTGATTGTCTTCTACCGTGACGCCAAAAGAGCAGGCGGTTTCGTTACCGTTGTTGTCTGTTACGAGCACATTGACTACCGTGGAGCCCACCGGGAAATCGTAGGGCATGGATATCGGGACGTCGTCTACAGTATATTCGATTGAGGAGGGAGTTCCGCAGTTGTCAGTCGGCAAAGCCGGCAGGTTCAGCGTGGCGGTGCATTCATCCTCATCCGTGTTATACGGTTCGGATGGCGACGGGCAGTTGGGTACCGGGTCTTCATTGTCCACGACCGTTACGATCTGCTCGCAGGTGTTCTCGTTACTACTGCCATCTACAACCGTCCAGGTCACGGTATTGTCGCCCACGGGGTACATCGTCGGTGCGTCGTTGGTTACACTTGCCACCGAGCAGTTGTCGCTCGTAGTCGGCGTGCCTAATTCCACACCGGTTGCGGTGCACTCATCTAGGTCGGTATCTACTGTCACGGGATCCGGGCAGGTGATGGTGGGCAGTGTTGCATCCAGAATGGTCAGCGTCACGGCGTCGTTCACGTCGTTGCAGCCCCAGTTGGCAAAGTCTACCAGCACGTTGTAGGTGGAGGTTGTTGCGGGCATTACGGTGTACGGGTTGGCATTGCCCAAACCGGCGCCGCTCCAGGTAACTCCGGCGATGCTCAGAGCCGGCGTGGGATGCGACACCGTCAGGGTGTGCTCAGCGCCGGGGCAGGTGTTGGCAGGGTTGGATACGTCAATTGCCGTGCTGCTGGCTGTAGGCTCCGCCACTTGAGTCCAACTCAGGTATGGCACTGCCGGCGGTGTAGCGCCCGGCACCGGACAGCCCGGCGTAATCACCCGCACACTTACGGATTTTGGGCCCGGTGTACCGCTAAACGCACGCGTCGGCGTGGCGATGTTTCCTCCGGTAAAGTTCACCGGATTGTACGGCGAGCCGGACAATGCTGTCGGAATAGCCGTCGAGAATGCCCCCCACTGGAAAGTGTAAGAACCGCCGCCGGCGGGAGCCGCTGGTGTCGGAGTGGTTTTCCAATAAATCAGGGCCGTTTCGGCACAGGTATTTCCGCCGTTCAAATCCAGAATCGGCATCGTACGCGCAGCGTCAGAATAGGCCTCGATGGTCCAGGTCGCAGGTGCGTTTACATTCACTGTGGCAGTGCCGGAAGCCGCTGCTTCAGGGCAGTACGTATCGGCAATGCCCGTCAGGGAATATGCATACACGCCGGCAGTAGCAGCCGACTGGGACACCGTTTGTGGCGATGTGCCCGTGATGGTTGTCGCACCACTTGGGCCGGTGTAGTACCAGGTGTATGGCCCCGAACCGCCGCTTGCGGTAAACGTGATCGTTTGATCGGCGGCGACTACGCACACCGTTGCATTACCGCTGATGGACGCCGAGAGGGTATTGAGTACGGTGACGGCTTGTTCGCATTCGTTCGAATTGCCGGCTTCGTCGTATACAGTCCAGGTTACGGTGGTGGTCATACCTGCCGGGAAGGGCAAGGACGCGTTATCGGTCGGCGGATCGTATCCGCAATTGTCCGAAACGTCCGGTATGCCGAGATCAACATTGCCCGCATCACAGGCGCCGACGGTGATGTCGTCGGGGCAAGTGATTGTGGGGTTCTCGGTGTCGTTGAGTTCCAGCGTTACGGAGCAACTCGTATTGTCGTTGCCGTTGGCATCTGAAACCGTCAGGTTGACCGTCAGGGTCGAACCGTCGGCTGTGCCGAACTGGTTGCCTGCTGTGACATCCTGAGTAATCGTTGCCGCTGTGCAGTTGTCATCCTCGTCTGTAATCACCACCGAGAAATCAGGAACAAGACCGTAGCATTCCCCGGCCTCATTGTTCACCACGTAGGGCGAAGTCGGGCAAGTGAACGTCGGGTCTTCGTTGTCGTTGAGTTCCAATGTTACCGAACAACTCGTGTTGTCGTTGCCGTTGGCATCCGAAACCGTCAGGTTGACTGTCAGGGTCGAACCATCGGCGGTGCCGAACTGGTCGCCTGCTGTGACATCCTGAGTAATCATTACAGACGTACAGTTATCGTCCGCATCCGTAATTACGGTGGAGAAATCAGGAACAAGACCGTAGCATTCCCCGGCCTCATTGTTCACCACATAGGGCGAAGTCGGGCAAGTGAACGTCGGGTCTTCGTTGTCGTTGAGTTCCAATGTTACCGAACAACTCGTGTTGTCGTTGCCGTTGGCATCCGAAACCGTCAGGTTGACTGTCAGGGTCGAACCGTCGGTTGTGCCGAACTGGTCGCCTGCTGTGACATCCTGAGTAATCGTCGCCGCTGTGCAGTTGTCGTCCTCGTCGGTAATTACTACCGAGAAATCAGGAACCAGACCATAGCATTCCCCGGCCTCATTGTTTACCACGTATGGCGAAGTCGGGCAAGTGAACGTCGGGTCTTCGTTGTCGTTGAGTTCCAGCGTAACAGAGCAACTCGTATTGTCGTTGCCGTTGGCATCCGAAACCGTCAGGTTGACTGTCAGGGTCGAACCGT
>CAYMQY010000148.1:0-11423 GCA_964392655.1 uncultured Saprospiraceae bacterium | reverse complement strand
GAGCCTCTGTGACACAATCACCTATGCCGATTTCTTTGAGGCAAACCTGGCCCGCACAAACTCCACCACAATCGGCAGTATGGAAATCCCGATGATGCCGAATACCACGATCTCAAAGTTGTTTTTCACAATCGGCACGTGCCCGATGAAGTAGCCCGCCAGCGTGATGGAGGTTACCCACAATATGCCACCGCCGATACAGTAGCCGATAAACCGGCGGTACCGCATTTTGCCTACTCCCGCCACAAAAGGCGCAAAAGTGCGCACAATGGGTACGAAACGCGCGATGACCAGCGTGCGCCCGCCGTATTTTTCGTAAAAATGCTGCGTCCGTTCGATGTACGAGCGTTTGAGGAACCAGTAGTCGCGGGTGAACACCTTGTCACCGAGGAATTTTCCGAAAAAATAATTGGTGTTGTCGCCCAGAATGGCAGCCATAAACAGGAGCGGAATCAACAGCCATACGTTCAGGATGCCCGTTTTTGCGGTGATAGCGCCCGCGGCAAACAGCAGCGAATCGCCCGGCAGGAAGGGTGTGACCACGAGGCCCGTTTCACAAAAAATGATGAGCGCAAGCAAGAAGTACGTCATCAATTCGTACTCGCGCATGATGTTTTCGAGGTGGACGTCGAGGTGGCGTATGAAGTCAACAAACTGGGTCAAAAACTCAAGCATGCGGGACATCGGGTTGTAAATCGTGAAAAAAATCGGCGCGAAGGTAGGGGGTTTCTTCATCCTGCAGACTTTCCAGGTTTTGAAAACCTGGAAAGTCTCCGGTGAATTACCACAACACCACCGGAATCGTCTGCCGGGCAATACGGCCATCCTGCAACAGCCGCACCTCCAACCAGATTAGTTTGCCTTCGTGGCCAGGCGGCGCCTGAATGCTGAACCGGAACAGTCCCGCTTCGGAGCCAGGCGCTTCCCAAAGGGCAATTTCCTGTCCCAGCAGCGACAGCAGACGGAACTTCAAATCGCCCGAAAACGGCAGCGTCATCTCGACCTGCCCGGCGTCACGCAGCGGGTTGGGCGACACCCGCAGGCCGAGCGAAGCCACTCCGGGTTCGGAAGTGGGCACCGTCAGGCAGTCTGCCGACAATTCGGGGCAATACATACGCCGGGCAAGCGTACAGTCGAGCACAAACGGATTGGGTTTGTTCTGCTGATACGGCGCGATACGCATGGTTTTGATCAGTTCGGCGGAATCGGCACGGTCGTAATTGTGCCACTGACAAAGCGTCGGGCGCTGGTTCATAAAAAAATTCGGATCGGCAGCCAGGGCCTCCGAGGTGTACATGGTGTAAAAATAAAACACCGCTCGGGCCAGATCGCCTTTCACGGATTCGCGCGGCTCAAAAGCATTGGCTGTGGCTTCGCTGCACAAGTGCATAATTGGAGTCGGGATGCTGGTGTACACCTGCGCCAGATGAAACCACTTTTGCGTTTGCGGGTCGGGAATTTCCACATAAGGCAGACTACCGCGTGCTTCATTTACCGGAATCCGGGCGGGATACAGGTGATGCATATCGCTGCGGGCATTGCCGTCGGCGGCGCCCTTGGCCTGCGGGTAGGCGTGTTCGGTGTTCATACCCAGCGGACTGCCATTGAGGTAAATGTACTGGGTGGGATCCTGCGTCGGGTCGAGGTAGAGTGTGTAGCCGGAGTAAATGCAGCGCAGGCTGTCGTCGTCTTTGGCCAGCACTTTGGCAAACAGCGTATCGCGGGCTTGGGTATAGTCCAGCACTACGGCGGGTTTGTAGGCCTGCACCACCGCCTGATACAGGGCCGAGCCGTCGAGCGCGGGGAAGACCGGGGTAAAGATCTGGCTGTTCAAAGGCCGAATAAAGCCTGCGACAAACCACAGAAGGAGAACGAAGCGCACCATGTTCTTGTGTTTTGGCCGCAAGGTACGGGAAGTTGCGTTTACCGCCGTTCCGCAAGGTAATTCACCAACGGCTCCGCCGACAGGTACCCGCCGGTGTCGAGTACATCCAGATACCGGGCATACATTTCCGCTTCGATGTCAAGCAGACGATGCCGGCGTTTGAGCAGCAGTTCTTTGGCGCGGAGCAGCGTCATCGGTTCGGCTGCTACCCCGGCGCCGGCTTGTTGGAGGGTGTATTCCGCCTGGTTGCCGGTCAACTGCTGCTGTGCCTGCCGGTATTGCGCATCCAGCGCGAGCAGTTGTGCGCGAGCCTCCTGTACGCGTCGGGCCGATTCCGCTTGTAACTGACACAACTCGGCTTCGGCGGCGTTTTTTTCAATTTTCAGTTCCGCCATTTTGTACGTCGAAGTCCCGCGAAACGGCAGATTCAGGCCAAGGGCAAAAGAAATGTCCCGCGAAAGCGGTTCGCTCGGACGGTTGTCGTGTCGCACCTGAACGAAATCGAGCAGTTTCTGCGAGCGCGCTTTTTCCGTCTGAAATTCTGCCTCCACCCGGGCTACCCTGGCGGCTTGCTCCAGCAACTCCGGATGCTGGAGCGCCTGATCGGGCAAACCTGTGGCAGCGAGCAGCAGGTTGTTTGCCGACAAAAAACCGGCAGTATCCAGCACCGAACCGGTTTCTGCTCCAGGGGTGAACGCCACCAATGTGTTGCGAGATTCCTGCAACACCTGTTCGGCTGCCGTAGCGCGCAGAACTGTCTCGTCGCGGTCGTATTCGGCTTCAATCAGGTCTTCGACATCGGCGTCGGCGCCGAGTGTGGCTTTTGTGTGCAGTACCGTCAATTTGTCTTCGTACACAAGCAGAAATTGGCGGTGCAGTTCCAGTTCCCGCGCCGCGAGGTGATGCGTAATTAAAACCTCGTACCGCTCGGTCAGCGCTTCGTGCAGCAAGGTCCGCGTACGGGTTTCGGCAACAAAAATGCCGGCTTGCTGATAGCGCCGCGCGGCACGCATTTCCCGAAAGCCGTTGGTGCTGATGCGCACGGCATACCGCTGGCGTTGCAGTTCCAGCCGATCCGTCTGCGTACGCAGGCTGACGCCGTTGAGGAAAGGCAGCCGCGGATCCACCTGCCGGGCATAATCGAGGTGGCCCTCCTGAGCGCGCACCCGGGAATCCTGCCGCGCAGCGGCCAGCACGGCATCCACGCTGAGCATTTTTTGGCAAAAGCCACCGGCTACCGTCAGCCAGACACCGACAAGAAGCAGAATCGTTTTTTTCATCGGGAAAGCGGCGGCGATTGCCCCTCGGCAACATTCTGGAAGGGGTTTTTGAAAAACGAAAGTAAAGCACCGCTCTCCGGCGACACCTGCTGCAGGAGCACTTTTTCCTTTTGTAAAAACCTGTTTTGTGCCGGAATATCCACCAATACTTCGCGTCCGTAAGCCTTGATCTCGGGAATTTTGCGCAGCCGTTCCGGAATTTCCACCACCCGATGCCCCAGCCCACTGACCCGACCGAGGCATTTTTCCCCGGTATGCACACTGGAAACCACCTGCAGGGTGTCGCCGATGTTGACCTGCAAAATCAGGCTTTCGTGTACGTAGGCCACTACTCGGGTCGGATTCTGTTCGTAAAACGAAATCATCGAGTTGAAAGCGGACACGTTTTCGCCTTCCCGGCAATGCACCGCCCCTACCAACCCGTCGTTCGGCGCCCGGAGTTGCAGCCGTCCCTGCTCCGTTTCGGTAAAAGCAAGGTCGTTCCGCATCCGTTCGATTTGCGCGCGGGCGGGCGATGCGGTCAGGCGAAGTTCGTTCTCCACGCGTGCCATTTCCGCATCCAGTGGCTCCACGGCGAAGCGCAGTTCGTCCCGAAGGGCGTCGAGGCGGGCGGTGTACGGGCTATTGCCGCTTGTGACCGACACACTTTTCAGTTCCCGCAGAAGCGTCCGGTTCAGTGCCTGTTCGGCTTCCAGGGTGCGGATGCCGGCTTGTATTTCTCCGACTTTTTCCGCGCGCTGGGCGCGCAACCGTTCGAGTTCGCCGCGGAGTTCTGCAATGCGCAGCCGGGTGTTGGCCTCCACTTCGGCGATTTCGTGCCTGAGTTCTTTTACCTGAAAATCCAGCACAGTGCGCGTCACCTCCAGCAGCAGCGTGCCTTTGGTCACAAACTGCCCGGCTTGTACGTGGATTCGGTTGACCGTGACGGCGTGATCGAGGTTGACCTGCGTTTCCAGATTTTCGGCTACGCCGTAAAAAGTAGCCGTGCCGTGGTTCAGGTATTTGAACAACCCGAACACGGCCCAGGCGGCAAGGGGCAAGATCAGGTAAAGTAAATTGATGCTGCGCATGGTTCAATCGGTCAGGTTGATGTAGGTATCGTTGAAATTCAGGCGCAAATCCTTAAGCGCAGCGTGCCCCTGGAGTTTGCGAGCCAGCAATACGCCCTGCATTTCGTCGGCCATTCGGATTTCATACCAGTATTCCACCCGTTCGAGGTCGGTTTCGCCCGCCAGTATGCGGTATCGTTTCAGAGCAAATGCGCGGCAGAACTGCCGAATAGCCTGTTGCACCGGCTCCAGATCGGTTGAGTCGGCAGGCAAGGTAAAGCGCAACTGTCCGAGCAAATTGCTCTTGCGGCTGAACGGCGTCAGGCGCAGCAAGAAAGCGATCAGGCAAAACGCCAGCGTACCGATGATGGCGTTGACAAAACTGTACACCCCGCAGGCGATGCCCACTGCCATGCTGGCAAAAATGAAGGAAATGTTGCGCGTGCTGATCAGGTTGGTGCGAAAACGAAGTATAGCCAGCGCCCCGAAAATCCCGAACCCGCGCGCCATGCTGTCGCCGATAGACTGCATAATCGTGGAAGTCACGATCGCCATCAGGATCATGGACTGGATGAAATGGTGCGGCGGCGCCACCTCCTGCGAAGTTTTTTCGTAGGTAAACACAATCAGCGTGGCAAGCAGGAAAGACAGCAGCGCCGAAAACACGATCAGCACCACGGACTGGTTGTCCACGTGGGAAACAGCGGTCAGGAATTCCATGAAATTTCAGTAGCAGGTGAAGACCTTCCAGGTTTTTGAACCCTGGAAGGTCTCGAAAATTATCGGTTTACCACCAAACGCTGCGTTTCACCGGCATATCGTACGATGTACATGCCTGCCGGCCAGTTGTTTCCGGAAATATCCGTCGTTAGATTGTACGGTTCCTGGTTGTACAGCAGTCGTCCGGTCATGTCGCTAATCTGGATGGGTTGCCCGTCCAGTGTGCGGTCAAGACGAATCGTAAATGTGCCGGTGGTCGGGTTGGGTTGCAAGAATAGTCCGACCGACTCGAAGCCGGCTTCATCGGTACCTACGAGGATATTGTTGTCCCCGGGTGTAGCGGCCTGGATAACAAACGGGCCTGTACCGTTGGGCACCCGGGCATAACCCATATCGGTTTGTTGCTGGCCGAAGGTCACGGAATCCACCATGTTCAGGGCAGGATCAAGCAGGTACACCAATTCACCGGAAGCAGAGAGTTTGAAATTGCAATGCGTTGGTCCGTCGGTGCCGTCTTCATCGGCCCAGAAGATCAGGTACCCATTGGCGGGAATCGAAACCCCTGCCGGAATCTGGTACTTGGGCAGGTTGGCCGGGTTGTCGGTCAGGTAGTACCCGCTGAGGTCTACCGGGCTGCTGGTCATGTTGAACAGTTCGATCCAGTCTTCGTAGTCACCTTCGGGGTCCTGAATCGTCATGGAGTTGGAAGCCATGACTTCGTTGATGGCTACCGTAGCGTTGGCAACGGCTTGTGCCTGCACTTGATAGATGAACACGTCGTGTTCGGCGCCCACCGGCAGGTATGCAGCCGATCGGGCGGTCGTGTTAGCCACCGCTTCGATGTAGAACCGGACGAACGTGCCGGCGATTTGGCCGGGAATTGTAGCGCCGTACACCCCGTCGCCGGCGGCGCCGTCGCTGTGCAGGCCGTCGTCCTCCATTTTAACAGGGGTGAAATTGCCGGTCAATTGCGTGGAGTAGAACAGGTTTACTCCGAAAATGCCATCGGGTGAACTTACCTGCGCCGTCACGGTGGTCGTTTCGCCTGCAAACGGTTTTTCCCAGGCCTGCCCGGCAGCGTTGCGGTATTCGGCAGATGCAATCGTCGGAGCCACCTGTTTCACTTCGGCGTTGTTCAGCAGGTTGGTGCGGCGCGTGTTGATCCGGGTTTTCAGACTCTCGACATCGGAGTTGAACTGGGTATAGGTGTACAATTTCTTCGGATCGGCCTGTATGAATGGCGTGATCATCGTCCGGTAATTGTCGAGAATGGCGTTGCAAGTTGCAGGATTCAATTCTTCCTCGATGATAGTGCGCAGGTGCGCCAGGTAGCGCTGCCGCCACATCGGCACGGCCAGGATGCGGTTGAGCAAGGGATAATTCACCTTGGTTTCGTTGTAAAAAGCGCCCCAGTTGATGTTCATGCCGCCCAGCACGCTGTTGCCGTCGTATTCCAGCGGGGTGAGGCGGCCGGTCTCGGGTTCGTAGTACACGTAGTAGTCCATTTTGCCTTTGTAGACATAACTGTCGTCGTCGGCAAAGGCGATTTCACTGGCGAGGTGCCAAAGGGTACGGTCAATGTCGAAGTAGTTGGGCAGTACGTTCGGCAGGTCGGCCATGGAGGTCAGGTTCAGTGCCTGACAGCCGGCTGCAAGGTGGTTCCACGGATTGTCTATGTCGCTGCTTTTCAGCGTGTAGTACTTCTTGTATTGGGTGGTATCGGTACCCAGGTTGTTCAGGGCTGCCGTACCGTCGCCCCAACTGGGGCCGCCGCCGGGGCCGGGTCCACCTGTTGGGGTGTCGGTGTCGGCGCGCCAATTGGCGCCATCGTTGCTGAAAAACCATTCTTCCAAAAAGTCCTTGTTGAGTTGCTGGATGTTAGGGTACAGGCCCCAGTTCTGGCCGTTGATATACAAGTTGACGAAATTTGACTTCGCCGCCGGTATGTGGCGGCGGATCTGATGCTGGAAAAACACCTCACGCATGGCCGAGGGGTCGCCAAACCAGTTGTTCAGGTTCAGAGTTTGGTATCCCATGAGCGTCTGATCCTCCCGGGCATAGTCCACCGAAATATTGAACGATTTTTTCTGGGTAGTCACCATCGAGTAGGATGTCTGGCCTTTGAAACGCACGCCCACGCTGTCGTACAAAACGCCGTCCACCGTCATCGTGGCCGGCAAGTCGGTTTTGGAGGCGTAGTTGTTGGTAAGCAGCGTCCAGTAATTAGTCTGGGGAAAATCGAGGTACACCGACCGCACAATAGCCGAATCATACAAACCGGTCAGGGCCTGATCGCCGCAAATAATGCGGCGACCATCGTCGGAAAGGCGCATTTGGGAAGGGAGTTTTTGTGCGTAAACAGAAGAAGCACAGTAGATCAGCAGCAGGAAGGCGGAAAGGACTACAGATGTTTTTTTCATGGAATGGCGATAAAAGTATGTGTACAAAAAATGCACAAACGCCGACAAGGCTCCCGTCTGTGACACCTACATTCTACGACGGTTTAAATATCGGGCGCCAGCATTTTCAGTACGGAAGATTCAGCGACCGGGTTGCGTCCCTAAAAAAAACCGCGGCAACCGACACTATCTTCCTGTCCCCAACCAGGACTTGTAATAGTCCGGTTCTTCGATACCAGCCGCGTACTCCGTCATCAGGAGCGGGCGGAAGGTGTCCACCATAACGGCCAGTTCGCGGGTTTCTTTGGCGCCAATACTTTTTTCAACCGTTCCCGGGTGCGGGCCATGCGGGATACCGCCTGGGTGCAGCGTAATCATTCCGCGCTCCACGTGTTTGCGGCTCATAAAGTCGCCGTCCACATAATAGAGCACCTCGTCGGAATCAATATTTGAGTGGTTGTATGGCGCAGGAATGGCCATCGGGTGGTAGTCGTACAGACGCGGCACGAAGGAGCAGATCACGAAATTGTGGCCGTCGAATGTCTGGTGGATGGGCGGCGGCATGTGTACACGCCCGGTGATCGGCTCGAAATTATGGATCGAAAACGCGAACGGGTACACGAAGCCGTCCCAGCCGATCACGTCGAAGGGGTGGTTCAGGTAGTGGTAGGGGTAAATGTTGTCCTGTTTTTTGATGAAAAACAGGAAGTCGCCACGCTCATTGTGCGTTTCCAGTTCGGTGGGCTTTCGGAAGTCGCGTTCACAAAACGGCGAATGCTCCAGCAATTGGCCGAAGGCATTGCGGTAGCGCTTGGGGGTGGTGATGGGGCCGCTGCTTTCCACGATGAGCAGGCGGTTTTCCGTGCCATCAAACTCCAGTTGGTACGTAGTGCCCCGCGGCACCACGAGGTAATCACCGTATTCAAAGCGCAGTTTGCCGTACATGGTACGCAACGTGCCCGTGCCCTCGTGAATGAAAATAACCTCGTCGGCGTCGGCATTTTTGAAAAAATAGTCGCTCATGCTTTTACGCGGTGCGGCGAGGATGACCTTGCAGTCGTTGTTCACCAGCACGGGTTTGCGCGACTTGAGGTAGTCGTCCTCCGGCTGAATCGAGAATCCCTTGAGGCAGCGGTGTTTCAACTGCTTGTCGTGTACCGTGCGCGGCGCGATGCTGAACGGCTCACCCACCTGCATGATCTGGGTGGGTGCGTTGCAATGGTAGAGCAGGGAGTAGAGGTCGCTGAAACCCTCGGTGCTGAACAATTCTTCGTGGTACAGCGAACCGTCGGGCTGACGGAACTGGGTATGGCGTTTGAGCGGCACCTGGCCGAGCGTGTGGTAGTGCATGACGGGTTGTGTGGTTTGAGTTGGCCGTATGGGTGGATGCGGGCAAAATTCGGACTATTTCGAGGTATGAAGCACGCCGCCGGGCATTTTTATATTCAGCACACAGAGGCTGTTTACACTATTTTTCAGGAAGTCGTCACGAGGTTTTAATCATTCAAACGCCCGGTTCAGAATGACTGGAGGTGTATTCACGTATTGGTCGTTGACGCTCGGGTTGGTCTGGTTTAGTTTTGTCGGCATCATTTGTTTTCACCTCACCAATTTGCTACTTGTATGAAAAACCTGTACGTGTTCTTGCTCCTGTGTTTGTTTGCCGTCTCCTGCAACAAGCAGGATATGCGAATCATCCATGAAGGTTCCGATGATCTGACGCACCTGCTCAACATGGAAAACCACCTCAAGTTAAAATTCGAGTCATACTCCACGGCAATTCCCGAATACCTCAGGGCCGTGGGCATGAAAGACCTCACGTTTGATGACGACAAAGTGGCGCTTGGCCGGGTGCTGTTTTACGACAAGGCGCTTTCGCGCGATCAAAGCGTGTCGTGCGCTACCTGCCACCAGCAGCAGCGGGCATTTGCCGACGGCAAGGCGTTCGGCGACGGTGTGCAAGGCCGAAAAGCAGCCCGCAATTCAATGGCACTGGCCAATACCACAAATTTCTCGGCACATTACCGGGCCATTCGCAGCGACATGGCGCCGATGCTGCTCTGGGACGAGCGCGTAAACAACCTGCCCGATCTGGCTCGCACAGCACTCACGAATCCGAGGGAAATGGACATGACCATGCCTGAGGTCGTGCAGCGGGTAAAAGACAAAGTGTACTATACCTATCTGTGGACCCGTGCTTTTGGCCGAACCGAAGTCAAAGAGCAGGATATTCTGGAATGCATCGGCGAGTTCGTTGCAGCAATCGGCAGTACAAACTCCAGATTTGACAAAGCCCTCATTCAAACCAGCGGGCAATTGAGCGTAACGATCACGGATACCATTGTTTCCAACATTTACTACAATCCCGACCCTGATCCCGATACAACCATCATTACCACGATCACCTTGCCTTTCTTCAACCAGAGCGAGTTCAGAGGCCTGGGTTTGTTTGTCACAAACTGCTCACCCTGTCATTCACCGATCCGGCCTTTTCAGGTGGTATTCCAGGCTTGCAATGGCCTGGAGATGGATTATGCCGACGAAGGACTTGGCAGCATTACCGGAAATCCGGCACACAACGGCGTATTCAAGTCGCCGCCACTGCGAAACATTGCATACACCGGACCCTACATGCACGACGGGCGCTTCAAAACCCTTGAGGAAGTCGTCGAATTCTACAGTACTGGCGTGGTGGAGCACCCGAACCTGCACCCGCGAATGCGGGACGAAAACGGCTCTGCCCGAAAAAACTTCACCGCACAACAGAAAAAGGATATTGTCGCATTCCTGCATACCCTGAGCGACGACGCGATCACCTATGATGAGCGATTTTCCAATCCGTTCAAATGAATGCGGTATGCGCCTGAGAACTACGTTGACACTCGTAGCTGCCTGCTTGGGGACTACCCTTTGCGGGCAGTTCCTTTTGCCGCCAAGTCACCGGATTTCGGCTGATGTGTTGGCTTTTTCTCGTAACTCGCTGCGCTTCGAATACGAATTCGGGGCGGATACGCTGCACGGTTGGTCGTTGCAATTCGAATACCGGAAAAATGACACTCCGGCAGGACTTTTCAACGGCGTTTTCAACCAGTACTACGGCCAGCGCAGAACCGACACGATCGTGGTCTGGAGCAACCAGTACCTGAATCAGGGTGTCTGGGAATATCTGGACGAAAACCGGCCGTTAGACAGGGTGCCGGAGTACAACCCTGTGCAATCGTGGTGGTTTTCGCTGAACTACACGGCCCATGTCCCGGTGCTGAAACGAAGGCTCGCTTTTTTTGTCAAGCCGGGATTATTTTACGGCAACCACCGCTATTATCGCGTGGAAGAACAACTTGAACTGGCAGGGGACTATATTTTTTACGATCAGGTGCAGACCGTGCCTTATGCCATACGGGCGGCTACCCATACGGTCATTTACCGGCAGAGCCGAAACATGACTCAGGCCAATGTACCGGTGTACGGCTTGATGTTTGATGCCGGATTTCGGTGGTCGCCGGTGTCCAGAGTTTCGGTAGATTTCCGCGGAGGCGTTGCGATGAATATTGATCCACCGCATAACAACGCTGCAGAAGCCATGGTGGCGCCGTTTGCAGTTGCCGGTTCGGTCCAGATAGGTTTTACATTCGGGAAAAAACCTCCGGTTCCGCAGCCTGAGCCTGAATCGCCGGACGCCACACCTGCTACCCCGAAATCTTGACATTCGCCGGGCAGCCCTCGCAAAAGCAGGGCGGGCTGATGTTGACCGTAGTCAGTTCCACCGGAATCGTGAAATCGCACACATCGAACAGCCCCGGACGACCGGAGTCATCGGGCAGCGCGAGTTTCAGTTCCACAAACTGGTTTCGACCGGTTTTGCGCACAGCAAACACCAGCGGCTGCGGCGCAGGCGGCAACGCGATGTCGGTGAGTTGGCCGTCAATATACACCTTGATTTTGTTCCGATACCGATCCAGCCCCTTGTCGAGGTTGACAAGAATTTGCACGTCGCGGCACTCGCAGTAGCCGGGCAGTTCGAGCACGGAGTTTATTGCCTTGCCGCTGCCCTGACATTCGCAGTTGGAATCGCCTACGCGCACATTCACGG
>CAYMQY010000147.1:10409-11462 GCA_964392655.1 uncultured Saprospiraceae bacterium | reverse complement strand
TTGTCGTACCACACCAGCAAGGTGTCCTGCTCCTGCTCGCGCAGCCAGCGCAGGCCCGGCAGCCCGGGGCGAAGTGCCATGCTATCGGGCGGCCCTGAAAAACCCAGCCGGATCAGGCCATACTGCCCGGCGTTCGGGGTCAGCATACGCAACGGCGGAACGGGTTTGAACAAGCGGAAGGCGAGGGTAGCCGGAAGGCTGTCGGACACCACGAGCGCACTGTCGGGGAAGGCGATACGTTCTTCCCCATTCCACTTCAGGTTTTGATCGGCGTCGTCAATGGCAACGCCCTTGAACCTTCCCGGGCGTACGTTTGGAATCTGGAACTGGCCGCCCTTGTCGGTTCGGGCGAAGTAGTACGGGCGCTCCTGCTGTACGATACTGTCGTCCGTTTGGTCGTACAGCAACACCGAAACATTTTCCACCGGTTCGCCGCTGAACGCATCTACCACGCTGCCTGCTACGGTGAGGCTGTCAATGAAATCGCCGGTAGAAAAAACGAAACGCAGGTCTTTGGCAGGGTTTCCCTCATGCAGGTCTTTGACGGCGGTACCGAAATTGACGGTGTAGGTAGTGTTGGGACGCAGCGTCTCGTCTTTGTCGAGTTGAAAGCGAACGGTTCGGCCTTTCAGCGTCACTTCGGGGCGTTTGGCCAAAGGTGGCGACACCAGCACCTGGGTACCGACTTCCTGCAGGGCCACCCACTCGTCGAAGGTCAGTTCGAACGAGCGTCCAGCAAAACGAGTCGTTTTATCGGGTGTGCTCTTTTCCGGCACCAGCTGTGGCGGCGTGGTGTCCTTGGGGCCACCTTCCGGAGTGACCGGGCGGGCGCAGGCGGCAAGGGCGAGTACGGCAAGCGCGAATACGTGTTTTTTCATTCGTTATGGCCGCGAAGGTAGGCAAAACGCCGTATGCGAGGGGAAAGCGGCGCGGGGCAAGATTTTTGGCCCAGATGTTGTTCAAATTCACCGCAGAGACGCGGAGGCGCGGAGAAAAATAATACACCCCGACCCGGAAAAGCGGGGGAAAATTTTTGTCAAAATTCGCCACATT
>CAYMQY010000147.1:0-10399 GCA_964392655.1 uncultured Saprospiraceae bacterium | reverse complement strand
GAGCATATTACTCCGCGCCTCCGCGTCTCTGCGGTGAAAAGTTTGCGACATCTTGCGCCTCTTTCCTTTTTGACACAATACGCGGCCCTCACTCGTCATCATCCCGCACCGTAGGTTCCACTTCGGCTACGGTGGCGCTTTCGCCGGGAGTGGGATCGGCAAATGGGCGTTTCCCAATGAGATTTTCGAGGTCGGTGCGGTGTAGCACCTCTTTTTCCAGCAAGGTTTTGGCAAGTGCGTCCAGTTCGCGGCGCTTTTCACGCAGCAGGTTTTTCGCGCGGTCGTATTGCTGGTCAATCATCTTCTTTGCCTCCTGGTCAATCAGGTATGCTGTCTGTTCGGAAAACGGGCGGTTGTACGACTCGTTCAGCATGGTGTAGTACGACACGTTGCCGACCTTTTCATTCATGCCGTAGTTGATGATCATATCGTACGACAGGCGGGTCACATGGTCGAGATCGCTTTGGGCGCCGGTGCTGATTTTGTCGAACACCACCGACTCGGCAGCACGGCCGCCGAGGGTCATGCAGATATCGTCGAGCAATTTATCCTTGCGGGTGATGTACTGTTCCTTGGGCAGGTATTGCGCGTAACCGAGCGCTGCAAGGCCGCGCGGCACGATGGTGACCTTGACCAGCGGGTGCGCATACTCCAGGAACCAACCGCAGATGGCGTGCCCGGCCTCGTGGTAGGCGATGATCTGTTTTTCCTCCGGACTGATGATCTTGTTTTTCTTTTCCAGACCGCCGATCACCTTGTCCAGCGCGTAGTTGAAGTCGTCCAGGTCCACGGCTTTTTTGTCGCGGCGTGCGGCAATGAGGGCGGCCTCGTTGCACACGTTGGCAATGTCGGCGCCCACGAATCCGGGGGTCATTTCGGCCAGCGCGATGGGCGTAACCTCGGGCGAAACCTTGATGTTTTTCAGGTGTACCTCGAAGATTTGGGCGCGGCCATTGAGGTCGGGGCGACCGATGCCGATCTGGCGGTCGAAGCGACCGGGGCGCATGAGCGCGTTGTCGAGGATGTCGGGGCGGTTGGTGGCTGCCATGAGGATGACGCCCTTGTCGGTGGGGAAGCCGTCCATTTCCACGAGCAACTGGTTGAGCGTGTTTTCGCGTTCGTCGTTGCCGCCCTGAATGGCGCCACGCCCGCGAGCGCGGCCTATGGCGTCAATTTCGTCAATGAAAATAATGCAGGGCGCTTTTTCACGAGCCTGACGGAACAGGTCGCGCACACGGGATGCGCCCACGCCGACGAACATTTCCACGAAATCGGAACCGGATATGGAGAAAAACGGGACGCCTGCTTCACCCGCTACGGCCTTGGCCAGCAGCGTTTTGCCGGTGCCGGGAGGCCCGACGAGCAGCACACCCTTGGGTATCTTGCCGCCGAGGGTGGTGTATTTTTTCGGATTTTTCAGGAAATCCACGATCTCCATCACCTCTTCCTTGGCTTCGTCAAGGCCTGCCACGTCGGTGAACGTGATATTCACTTTGGAGTTGTTGTCGAAGAGGGTCGCCTTGGATTTTCCAATGTTGAAAATCTGCGAACCCGGCCCACCGGCAGCACCGCCCATGCGCCGCAGGATGAAAATCCAGATGGCCATGAGCAGGAGCAAGGGCAACAGGTAGGTCATCAGCGTGCCCGTCCAGTTGGTTTCATCCACATAGACCGGTACGATTTTGGACTTTTTCTCCTTGACCAGACTTGTATTCAGTGCAACGAGGTTGTCCTTCAGCACGTCCATGGAGCCGATGTTGAAGGAAATATACATCTGCTCGGGGTTGAAGTTCCAGCCGGGTTTGTCGGGTTTGCAGTCCTTGTTTTTGTCTTCGATGCGAAACATTTCGAAGTACTTGCAAAGGCTGTCTTTTTTGATGTACGCCCGGGCGGTTTCCTTGTTGACGACCTCTAATTTTTCGATGTCGCCGGCACGCACCATGGTCTCGAAGTCTTCCCAGGATTTGGTGGGCGGGGCCACGAACATGCGCGACAGTTGCAGCCCCAGCAGGGCAAGCCCGATGAGGATGTAGATCCAGGTGAAACTGAATCGGGGCATATTATCGCCGCCGTTGGAATTATTATCGTCGCGTTGGGGGCGCGGATCGTTTTCGTCGTCGCGCTTACGCTTGTCGTTGCTCATAATTGCTATTGGCTTGTGGCACGAGGCCTGTTGCTGTTAAAGATCGGCGAATTCGGTGGTGTCGGCATCGCTCCAGAGTTGTTCGATGTCGTAGAATTCGCGGGTTTCGGGGTAAAAGACATGCACGATGGTGTTGAAATAATCCATCAGCACCCACTTGGCGTTCTGGGAACCTTCGACATGGGAGGGCATGGTCAGCATCTCTTCTTTTACTTTTTTGTAGATGCTGTCGGAAATTGCCTTGATGTGCGTGTTGGAATCGCCTTCGCAGATAATGAAAAAATCGGCGGGAGCATCTCCAAGGTGACGGAGGTCCAGTTGCACGATTTTTTTTCCTTTTTTATCGCGTATGCCTTCGATGATGCAGTGGTTGAGTTGCTCTGTGCGAGCCTCGCGGGCCGTGGAAGGCCGCTGTACCGTTGTGAGATTCAAATGCTGGTGTGTTTAAGTTTTACATTTCGGGGAATCCTTTACCGGAACCCGGCATAAAAGTACGGAACTTTGCGTGTGACGGCCAAGCCCCGACTTTTTGTTGGCGTCAAATCGCCGTCCAAGCGCATGGCAAACACACTTTTCATCGGAAAAGTTTACCACCGTTTCGACGAGATCGCATCCACGAACGATTACGCCCGGGAATTGCTCGCAAAAAGCAAGCCACCCGAGGGAACAGTCATCCGGGCTGCCAGCCAGTCAGCCGGACGCGGCCAATATGGCAGCCGCTGGCTGAGCGCACCCGGCGAAAACCTGCTGCTGAGCATCATCCTGTACCCCACCTGGCTGGCGGTCAGCGACCAGTTTCGGCTGAGCGAAGCCGTTGCACTGGCGGTATTGGACGCGGTACGATTGCAAATCGCGCAACCACAAACCGCGCGGCCACAAGGGTCGTCCCTGCTGCGGGCATGCGTCAAATGGCCGAACGACATTTATCTCGACGACTGGAAAACCGCCGGCATCCTGATTCAAAATACCCTGAGCGGAAATTTTTTACAGTCGTCCATCGTGGGTATCGGGCTGAATGTGAACCAGCGGGAGTTTTCGTCCGAGGCGACGAAAGCCACGTCGCTGCACCTGGCCACAGGCGAACCGACCGACCTCGATGCCTTGGCAGACACACTTTTTGCTTGTGTGGAACAGCGTTACCTGCAGTTGAAAAGCGGAAACGCAAGCGCATTACAGGCGGAATACCATCGGAACCTGTACGGGCTTGGAGAAATGCGCTCGTTTGCCCGCGCCGACGGCAGTCGCTTCGAGGGCATGATTCAGGGGGTGGCGGACGACGGACGCTTGGTGGTTCGGACGGATGGCGGCAAAGAGGAAATGTTTGGCGTGAAAGAAGTTATTTGGAGGTAAGGGGTGCGCTATGTTTGAAAACGTCGCGTAAAAACTGTGCGCATAGGCTGACATGTTTCCACACAGTTTTTACTTTTGCCGCTCTTTTTGACTTTACCTCAACTCGTTTCGATAGCATGGAAAACATTTCCAACTCCCGCGGCAAAGGCTACTGCATCCTCTACATTTTCATGGGCCTCTTCTTTTTCACGGCTTTGGTGCTGATGCTGTACAACCGCAATTTCATTCTGGATTTCCCGAAGTAAATTCGAATGTAGGCATACCCCTTTTCGGGATTGGACACGGATACCACGGGTTGGACACGGATTTTCACGGATTCTCTTTTCGATATTTTTGATCCGTGAAAATCCGTGTCCAATCCGTGGTATCCGTGTCCAATCCCGAAAAGCCGGCAAATAAATCAATTGCCAATTTCGCCTTTTGTCTGCTATTGTGCGAACAAATTGCATTTCGCCGGAAGCGTCTGCCTACCAATCCTGTACATTTGGACATTCTTTAACCGGTAAGCCTTTTTACCCTTCATGTTCAAATGTTTCCTCACTTGCGCCGGAGTGCTGTCCGGTGTTTTTTTTACGTCCCTTTCCGCCCAAAATATCAGCATCGGGTACCAGACTCCCGACCAGTTGGTTGTATGTTCGGGCGACACGCTCCATATCACCCTTCAGAACAACACCGCCCTGCCGGTAACAGGTGCTCTGCTGGACATTGAACTGCCGCCCGGGCTGGAGTACCTGCCCGGCAGTGCCGCCGGCGCCTCCGAGTCCGATATTTCCAACCTGGAAAAACCGGTACTTGCCATTCCGAATTTGCCTGCGGGAGCGCCCATAACAGTACGCGTTTACCTGTCCGCTACCTGCGGATTAGTGGAGGCCATCAACTCAGCCCAGTTGTTCAGCGCGCTGCTGCGGGTGCGGGCCGGCGCCGTGGTGGAGCAGACGACCACCACCAAATTTCAGATACAAACCAGTTTGTTGGTCATCACACAAGTGGACAACAGCATACTTTCGGGCGAAAAAGGCGACGTGCTCACCCGCACCCTGCACGTGCGAAACACCCGCCTCGGCCCCGTGCGGCACCTGTTCCTGCGCGACGCGCACAGCGGCGGCATTCAGATTCATGTAGCCGGCGCGGTAACCGAGCAGAACGACCCGACGCTGTACACCGCCTACTTCGACGGCACATTTTTCAGCCAGTTCGGCAACGGCGATGCTTTGCTGGATTTCAACGAAACCGTGCTCATCAAACAGGAAATCGAGATCACGGACTGCGGGTTTCCGGCCTACAATTGCCGCTCGAATATCGCCGCGCTTTGGAGCTGTGCCCCCACCGACTTGCCTTGTCAGGGCGACAGCACTTTTGCCGACGTGCAGGTGGCGGAGTCCACGTTCCAGCCGAACCTGACGTTCCAGACCCACTACGCCCTGCCCTGGGACCACTGCGCCGAGTTGCCGCACCAGATGCGCATGCGCATCGTGAACCAGGGACCGGCCCCGGCCACCAACCTCGTCCTGCAACTCAATTCGGAAGCGCCCGGTGGCTTGGGCATGGATAAAAATTCGTTCCTCCTCAGCCAGAACGGCCAGGTGTCGCCGCTGCCGGCCAACCTGACCACGGATTTCCCGATGGAAGCCTGCGGCGACACCGCTTCGGGTTTTGTCACGCTTTTTATGCCCGAAATTGCGGGCCACGACACGGTGGACATTTCCTTCGACGCCTACTACTGCATGCCGTATTGCACGCAGATCATGCCCAAACTCCGCCTGAACTATTTTTACAACAAACCCTGTCCGCCCTCGGGATTCGTGGTGGCCGATACCGTGACTTTCGAAGCAAAAGCAAGCGATTACCTCACCGGGGTGGTGCAATACGGATTCAGCGAGTGCCTGCGAGACGGGGAAAAGTATTCGTTCACCTACCGGCTAAATTCGACCCGTTTTTTGACCGATACCGGCTATTTGTTTGTCAAAATGGACTTGCCGCGCGGGCTGGAGTGGTCGCCGGATTGTCCGCCGCTGATGAGCGGAAAAGCACCGGCGCTGCAGAGCATCACGCCCATCGTCACGACCTATCCGGTGAACCGGGTGCTGCTGGCCTTTGAACTGCCGCTGAACAACGCCTTTTCACCCCTGAATTTTTGCCTGAAAAATACCTGTCAGGACAGCGCTTCCTATGTCAGCGTGTCCGGAGGCAGCCCGACACCGGGTGTAAATTTTTTCGGTTATACGCCGGAATCGTGCCTGAGCTGTGGCTACGAGCCGAAAATGTCGGCGGTTTTTTCCCGGACTCTGGACGTGGACCTTGACTGTGCGTGGGGCGCCTGCGACAGTTTTCAGTTGCAAACCGAGTGTGTTTGCATCGTGGATACCATTGGGCCAAATGATACTTTCCCGCTGATTGACACGACGTTTACGGGTTGCCGGATATTGAAAAACTATCAGGAAGCATATCGCCTGAATTATGATTTGCCCGACAACAACGACGACCGGCGGGCTGATCCCGCCGGCTCCATTGATCTGGACAAAGTGCGTCGCGACCGATTCCTGCCGGGAGATACCGTGCGGAACATTTTTCACACCCGGGTAGAATGCGGCGATACGATCAAGTCCCTGTTTTACCAGGTTTTCACCGAAATAATTGCCAGCGACTTCGGGTACGCGGGGGTAAACGACACGTTCAATATAGGCCCCAACCAGACCGACGCGGCGCGGTTTTATTTTACCGACCTGAAATACCTCGAAGTGGCGGAAGCCGTACTCACCGTGTGGGATTCCAGTGCCAATGCCGTGTATTCCTGCCCGGTTTCCACCTATTTCCCGAGAGGTGGGCGGTATGGCCAGATCGGTTTGGTGAACACCAAACCCGTGCAGGTGGTGGACGAGCTCACCAGCGCCAACTTCCCGTTTTATATCCGCATGGATTCCTTGCGCGCGAATGGCTGTGTGCCGCCGGACTTTATCCTGCGTGCCGGCGACTCGGTGCAATTGCGCGTTGACCTGAAACTCGGCGTCAATTACAACCCGAAAAGCAAGTCCAGTTCGCCACCGCTCATCAATTTCGAGATGGGCTACAACGCCAACCGGTCGTACCGGCCGTACAACTACCGCCACCTCGACACGCTAATGATGCAGTTTTCCGGGTATGTGGATTCGTTCAGTCACGCCACCTTCGGCATACGCCCCTGCGAGCCTTCCCAGCAGGTGACGCCGTTTGCCTACGACATCCGCATTGCGCGCGAAAACCTGTTCCCGTTCGAGGTGCGGCCCCTGTCGAAAATAACGAACTACGACCTTGTGATGAATCCGCCCGGCTTAGTGCCCCAATCGGCGACGCTACTGTTTCTGAACCGGCAAAAAAACACCACGTTGCTCCAAAATGTGCCCTTGCCGTTCACGCTGGTACCCGACTCGATGGTGCACGTGGACCTGTCGCCGGCCTACGCCGAACCGATTGACGAGGGTTACGGATTGCGCACGCGGCTGGTGTTCGAGCCAAGTTGCCAATTTACGCAGCCCGATTCGTCGGCAGCCTGGGTGACGGTGGAATTCCCCAAATGCATGGCCATGCCCGACTCGTTTACAAACGTTTTTGAAAACAAACTCGGCTTTTACAGCAATCACCCTCAAGATACGATCACCACGACCGAACCAGTGCTCGATTTCCCCACCGGCGCCGTGTCGGCAGACCTGACCCTGCGCAATCTGGCTCCGGCCGCGGCGCCCAATTACTGGATTCAATTGGTAAATCCGGAGGGTGGGCTTGTGAATCCAAGCATTACCATCCTGAACACCGGCGCCGTCGTCACACCCGCCAACGGCTTGTTCCAACTTGGCACGCTGCCGATAAACGGCAAGCAGGATTTGCGCATTTCGGCGCTCAACAACACCTGCGACCCGCAGCGCCTGCTCGTCATCTACGGCTGGAACTGCCAGCCTGTGACACAACCGGAGGCGGATGTGTGCGCAAAAGACACCCTCGAAATTCTGCTGCGACCCCGAAAGCCGGAAATCGAACTGGACCTGGAAAGCATGCCCCAAAGCGTGCCCCTGTGCGATACGTCCGACTACTTTGTGCTGGAAATTTCCAACGCCGACCTCGGTCATGCCTACAAACCGTTTGTACACATCGAACTGCCTGCGGGGCTGCAACTTGTGTCCGGCTCCTGCGAAATGTCGTATCCGGTGGGCAGCGTTTATGTGCCCATCCCCGACCCTGCCAATGCCGGCAACGGCCAACTCGAATGGAACCTCGCGGCGCTTCAAGGCTCCATAGCCGCCGTCGGACTTCAGGGAGTGAATGCGACGCCTCAAAATGCGCTGCGCATCCGGTTCCGGGTGGCGGCGGAATGCGGGGCGGTGTCGAGCGCCCAGTTGGTATTCGGTGCGCGGGCCGAATGGTACTGCGGCAAACCCACCAACAGCCTGCGCAAGGCAAGCGCCCCGATCTTGGTGGAAGGCGTGGCGCCAACGTATTCGGTGCAGGTCGGCGTAGCCGCTTTGGAAAGCGGTCCGGTACCCTGCCGTACCGAACGCACGTTGTCGGTCAGTTTGCTTATGTCGGGGCCGGCCCTGCCGGGCGACAGCGTGTACGTGGAATTGCCACCCGGCTATACCTACGTCGCCGGTTCGTACCTGCCCGGCATCAACGCGCTTCCCGGAGGGCCGCAAACAGCAGGCAATGTGCTGCGTTGGGCGCTGCCTGCGGCGTTACCCGCCGGCTCCACGGTGCTGTTCAGTTTCAAGGTACTATCGGGCGATGCGCCTGCCTGCGACGGCGCGGTGGTGCGGGTGCAGGCCCGGCAACGAAGCGCGGCTTTTTGCCCGACGATCAATGATTTTTGCACCATCTACGTGGCCACGGGTGAGCGCCTGCTGTCCTTGCCGCCCTACATTCCCGCCTGGACGATAACCGGCGCTACAGGCCGGATCGGGGCCGCTGCCAACGGAGTTTTCACCGTGGACGTGGCGAACCTTGGCGCTGACCCCGTCGTGCTTTCGGTCGTGCAAATCGTGCGCGACGTGGACGGCAACGGTAAACTTTCGCCGGCGGACACCGTGTTTTTCATCGGAAACCCGAACCGGACTATAGCCTCCGGCGATACGCAGGCGGTGACGCTGCTGTCGCTCAATCCGCTCGATTTATGCAACCTGCTGGTGGTCATTCCCGCCGGCGACAACTGCGCCTGCGACACAGTGGTGCTGCCCGTGACGGCGCAAGACGTGACCTACACGCCGGAAGTGTTATGCCTTGGTGATTCGGTGTTACTCGGCCTGAACAACGGCACCATGGCCGGGCACACGTACACCTGGTCGGGAAGCGGCGCGCCGGGCTGCACGGACTGTCCGCAGTTCCAGTTTCTCCCGCCGGCCACCGGCTCGTACACGCTGGTTTTGACCGATGCCGGGCCGGGCTGTACCGTGAAGCATGCGTTTTCCGTGCAGGTGTCTGCGCCGCCGACCCTGACGGCACAAAATGCCGCGATCTGCCGGGGCCAACAGGTGCTGCTGCAAACTACGCCGGCCACTGGCTGGCAATGGTCGGGGCCGGGAATCACCAATCCCGCCGCCGCGACCCAGACCGTGCAGCCCCAGCAAAGCGCCACCTACTACGTGACGGCTACCGGTACGGGCGGCTGTGTGCTGACGGATTCCGTGCAGGTCACCGTGTACCAGCCGGACACCACTGACGCCGGTATTTTGCGCACCTGCGAAGGCACGCCGGTGGACGTGTTCGGCACGCTGACGGAAACGGCCGGCGCATACCGCGACACGCTGACCAATGCCAACGGCTGCGACAGCCTCGTGCTGGTGGTGCTGGAGGTGGTGCCGAACACGGAGTCGGAAATATTCCGCTGTGCACCCGATACTGTATTCGTGTTCGGGATTCCGGTGACGGCAGCCGGCACCTACTGCGACACCATCGCGTCGAGCCTCGGCTGCGACAGCATCCACTGCATCACCGTCCGCGATTTTCCGATACCTACCCTGCCCGAAGTGGCCGACACGATCTATTTCCAGGAAGGTACGTCCGTGGTGCTGCCCGGGCCGGGCGGCTATGCCGCCTACCAGTGGACGCCGGTGGACTGGCTCGACTGCCCAACCTGCCCCAGCCCGACCGCCACGCCGCCCGACACCATCACGTACACGCTCGTGGTGTTCACGGATGACAATTGTCCCGACAGCGTGTTGTATTTCCTGATTCCGTTTCCGCCCTGCGACCCCGCGCGTATCAGCATGCCCAATACCTTCACCCCCGACGGCGACGGCGTGAACGACACTTTCGCGCCTGTGGTGCATGAGGGTGTGGAAGTGGTGGGCCGCCTGACGATTTACAACCGCTGGGGGCAAAAAGTGTACGAATCGGAAAACCCGAACGCGGCCTGGGACGGCACCACATTCGGCGAGCCGGCGCCCTCGGACGTGTATGTGTGGCTGCTGGAGGTGTTGTGTACAGGCGAAGAGCGGAAACTGCGGTGGGGGGATGTGACGGTGTTGCGGTGAAAAAATCAAAGACCCCGTCGGAACACATCGGCAGCGCTGATCTCAAAGTCCGGCAGGACGGGGGCGGCGCTGCAGCGCATGGCGCCTTCGCAGACGGATACATCGGTCGGCGACAAGTACACGGAAACCGTTTGTTCCGCCGGGCTGATGTACCAGGCAACGCGGACACCTGCGCGAAAGTATTCGCGCCGTTTCAGCACAATGTCGTCGTGCCGGTCGGTCGGGGATATGATTTCGATGACAAAGTCCGAAACCCGTTCATTGGCGGATTTGATTTTATCGTCCGGCCAGAACGACAGGTCGGGGCGGCGCTGCTGATCGGGGCCGGTCAATTGATCCATTTCGGGGATGAGCTCGGCGCCGGCGGAGTAAGCGGAGGTGCGGGCAAAAAGCCGGGAAAGGTTGCGAA
>CAYMQY010000146.1:0-11562 GCA_964392655.1 uncultured Saprospiraceae bacterium | reverse complement strand
TCTCGCGCACTCGTCGCATAAAACAACTCTGCGTTTTAACTCCGCGCCTCTGCGTCTCCGCGGTGTAAAAAACTCAACGCGTCTCCGCAGTGTAAAAATGCGACATCTCTCGCGGCTCGCCTCTACGCAGTAAAAAACTCTGCGTTTTACCTCCGCGCCTCCGCGTCTCTGCGGTGTAAAAAACTCTACGGCGTCTCCGCTGTGAAGAAAACTACTCGCCCAAAAAGTACGCCCCGATGAACGCGCCGACCGTAGCCACAAAGCCCATCATAAAAACCGTGTAGGAATAGGTCAGCAGCCGGTATTTTTTGTCGAGTACCTGACCGAGGAAGTACAGGTCACGGGCCATGTTGCCGAACAGCAGGCGCCCGTCGCGCAGCATGGCGTCGGTGGCGGCTTCGTACTGCTCCAGCGTGAGGTGTACGAAATTGCCGAAAAATACCGGGTTGGCCGACTGCCCGGATACGGGTACGAAGTTTGTGACCCGGGGCCGCGACGAGAGCACGGCAAACGTGAGCGAAGCCAGGCTGGTGACCAAAAACATGATGATCGGCAGCACGTACAACGGGTTGCGGTTGGTCAGCGACTGATAGGTGAGCAGCGAAATGGCGACCGACAGCAGGATGGAATTGACGCTGATCATAATGTGCGCCTTGTTGTCGGCGATGGCGCTCAGGCGGATATGGTTGCCGTAGTTGGCGCGGAAGTACGTCTGGATGCTGGAGCGAAGCGGGCGCCGGGCAAGGCGATCGAAACGTTCGGCGCTGCCGGATTTCGGCTTTTTCGGTTCCGGGTTGTCTGTTGCGGGTGCTGCCGCAAGTGCGTTGCGGCGTTCGAGCAGGCGCAGGGCCAGAGCCGGCTCGTAGTTGGTTTTGGCAAATGCCGTGAAAAACACACACTTCCGCAGTTGTTCGTCCACTTGGCGTTGCCACTCGGCTTCACCCACCGGGCGCCCCGACAGCAGTTCGCGTTCGAGGCGCAGCAGCGGTGTGCGCGTCTCGTAATTTTCCACCCAATCGTATGCGTGCAGGGCGTCGTTCAGCACACGGGTTTCGGCGGTTTCGGGGCGGGCGTCGACCAGAGCCGCTGCGATACATTGGCGCACCTGCCGGATTTTTTCCGGCTCGCAGCCTTGCTCGACCAGGAAGAACTCGGCGCGAATGGCGCCGGCCTCCACGGGTCGGGCGTTATCGTACAGGTAGCCCACATTGTGGAACCAGGCTGCCAGAAGGGCGATTTCAGCCGTTGATGCCGGCAGATTTTCGGCAGTTGCCAGTTTTTCCACAAGGTCGGCGGCGCCCGCCGCCTGCGCATAGTTGTGAAATACGAGCCGCGCATCGTGTTGCTCGTTCCAGAGATGCAGCACGTGCCGGCGGGCGGCGTCGAGCAGCGGGGTGTGAAAAGCCGGTTCCGAATTCTTCATGCGTTGGTCTTGGCCGCAAAAGTAGGGATTGTTCATGCAACCGGGTAAAGGCTGTTTGTTTCAGTTCAGGACTAAATTATCCTTGAAAATTCGGAGCGGCACTCCGAATTTTCAAGGATAAATCCAGGCACTTGCCCCATATCAAGCAAACATAGTTCCGCCACACCGGGCTAAAATCCGCTCATCGCAAAACTTTTGATCAGCAATTATTTGCATCTTCGGGCAGGCCGCGTACTTTTGCACCCGCTAAAACCGGACGGATAGGCAAAAACTGCCGTTTGACCCTCTGAAATCCGGTTTCGGCAGATGAATGCGTCGTACACTACGGTATTCATCATTCATCATTCTACATTCATCATTCATCATTCAGAAAATGGCAGTTTATTATTCAAAAGAAAAAATCGCCGAGATCGTAAAGACCTACGGCAAAGACGATCAGGACACGGGCAACGTGGAAGTACAGGTCGCCCTCCTTACCTATCAGATTGACAGCCTGTCGAGCCACCTTCGCAAATTCAAAAAAGACCACTCCACGCGCCGCGCCCTGCTTACCAAAGTAGGCCAGCGCAAAAGTCTGCTCGGCTACTACGCCAAAAAAGACATTTTCAAATACCGCGCCCTGATTGACAAACTCGGCCTGCGCAAGTAATACCGGCAGAGGGTTTGGCGAGTTCTTGGAAATGCGGGTTTTGACTCGCCCGACCAAAACCTGCCAAACCCTCTTCTTTTTTTCACCGCACCGGCAGCAATAGCCCGAACCATACGGCTTGCACCCCACGCGGATCATAATGTGGCGAAACGGGGATTCGCCTCCCCCACACAAAGACACAGGTCTTTGAATGATGAATGATGAATGTAGAATGATGAATGTGAACCTATCGGGCTTTTTCATTCATCATTCATCATTCTGCATTCATCATTCAAAAAAACTTGCCTCTTTGTGTGTTCTATCGGTTTCTGCCACACCGATTCCCGGGCATAAGTCCTTGTACTCTGGCTTGCCTGCCGGCGCAAAATGCTCTTTTAGTTTATGGGTAAACAAATTCCGCTCCGTACCGCGTTCGCGCTGCCCGATGGCCGCGAAATTGCACTGGAAACGGGCAAACTCGCCACGCAAGCCGACGGCAGCGTGCTCGTGCGCATGGGCGACACCATGCTCCTGTGCACCGTCGTCAGCGCCCGCAAGGCCAAGGAAGGCCAACCGTTCTTTCCGCTTTCGGTAGATTATCAGGAAAAATTCGCCGCCGTGGGCCGCATCCCCGGCAACTTCTTCCGCCGCGAAGCACGCCTGTCCGACTACGAAATCCTCATCAGCCGCCTCGTGGACCGCGCCTTGCGCCCCCTCTTCCCCGACGGCTACATGAACGAAACCCAGGTCATCATCAACCTCATCTCCGCCGACAAAGACGCCATGCCCGACGCGCTGGCCGGCCTTGCCTGCTCGGCAGCCGTGGCTGTGAGCGACATCCCCGTGGAAGCGCTCTTCTCCGAGGTGCGCGTGGCTCGCATTGACGGCAAATTCGTCATCAACCCCGGACGCACCGAACTCGCTCGCGCCGACATGGACTTCCTCGTGGCCGCTACCAAACGCGACATCACCATGGTGGAAGGCGAAGCCGACGAATGCCAGGAAACCGACATGATCGAAGCGCTCAAAATCGCCCACGAAGCCATCCGTGTGCAGATTGAAGCCCAGGAACGCCTCGCCGAAATGGTAGGCGAAAAAGCACTGGTCAAACGCCCCCTGCCCGAAGTGCTGGAAAACGACGACCTCAAAACGCTGGTGGAAAAACACTGCAAGGACGATATCTACGCCCTCGCCCGCAGCGCCAGCGACAAAGACACCCGCCGTACCCGCCTGGAGGAAATCAAGGACAAACTCGTGGAAAACCTCACCACCGAGTTCGGCGAAGAGTTCATGGCCGAGTGGGGTGCGCTGGCCGACAAGTATTACGACAAACTGAAAAAATACATCATCCGCGATGTGGTGCTGTCCGAAGGCAAACGCCTCGACGGACGCAAAAACGACGAGGTGCGCCCCATCTGGTGCGAGGTGGATTTCCTGCCCGCTGCCCACGGTTCCGCCATCTTCAACCGCGGTGAAACACAATCACTGACCTCCCTGACCCTCGGTACCAAGCAGGATCAGGCGCTCATTGACAACGCCCTTGACCCGCACGACGACAGTTTCATCCTGCACTACAACTTCCCGCCCTATTCCACCGGCGAAGTGAAACCCATGCGCGGCCCGGGTCGCCGCGAGGTCGGCCACGCCAACCTCGCCGGCCGCTCCATCCGCAAGGTGATGCCGGAAGGTCTCGCCTACACCGTGCGCATCGTGTCGGACATTCTCGAGTCCAATGGTTCCTCTTCCATGGCCACCGTCTGTGCGGGTACCCTCGCGCTCATGGACGGCGGCATCAAACTCAAAGCACCCGTAGCCGGGATTGCCATGGGTTGCATCGCCGACGAAAAAGGGCGCATCAGCATCCTGTCCGATATCCTCGGCGACGAAGACGCCCTCGGCGATATGGACTTCAAAGTGACCGGCACGGCCAAAGGCATCACCGGCACCCAGATGGACATCAAGATTGACGGCATGCCTTACGAACTGCTCGAAAAGGCACTCGTTCAGGCCCGCGCCGGTCGCCTGCACATCCTCGGCGAAATGGCCAAAGCCCTTGCCGAACCCCGCGAAGACCTCAAACCCCATGCCCCGCGAATGGTCGAGTTCCGAATCGAGCGCGACTACATCGGCGCCGTTATCGGACCCGGCGGCAAGGTCATTCAGGAAATGCAGCGCCAGACCGGCACTACTATCAGCATTGACGAAGACGAACAGGGCGGCATCGTGGCTATCTTCGGCCCCGACAAAACGGCCCTCGACGCGGCTTACGAAAAAATCATGGACATCGTGTTCGTGCCCACCGTTGGCGACACCTACGAGGGTGTCGTGGAGCGCGTGGAAGACTACGGCGCTTTCGTCAAGTTCAAAGGCAAAAGCGGCCTGCTGCACGTGTCCGAGATCAGTTACCAGCGTGTGGAAAACGTGTCCGACCTATACAAAGTTGGCGACGCTGTGACGGTGAAACTGCTCGAAAACGACCCAAAAACCGGCAAACTCCGTCTCTCGGTGAAAGCCTTGATGCCCAAGCCCGAAGGCTACGTGGAGCGCGAGCGCCGCGAAGACCGGGGCGACCGCGGTGATCGCGGACGCGGCGGCGACCGGGATCGCGGCGGTGATCGTCGCGGTGGTGGTGGTGGCGGTGATCGTCGTGGCGGCGGTGGTGGTGGCGGCCGGCGCCATTGATCGTGCGCACCCGCCCGCTTGCGGGTTAATGGCGGCGCAGATTACACAGATTTTTCGGATGCCCGCGGATTTAAGAATCCGTGGGCATCCGCTGTTTTATCCGCGTGCCATTAACCCGTAAGCGACGCGGCACAACAAAAAACGCCGGCTTCCTGCAAAGGGAGTCGGCGCCATTCATACAATAGAATGGATTAGTTTCTGACTGAGAGATTGCCGGGCGAACCCGAATTTCCGGGCGCTAAAATCGGAACTTTGTTCGTGCGTGCAAACTTTTTTAAAGGAAACACCCAAAACGGTTTATTCATACCGACTGGCAGAGTTCCACGAGCACACCATTGCTGGATTTAGGGTGTAAAAAAGCGACTAATTTGTTGTCGGCTCCGCGTTTGGGTTCGCGGTTAAGCGGCACGAAACCTTCTGCTTCGAGGCGGGCAATTTCAGCGCGGATATCGGTCACTTCAAAGGCAATGTGGTGAATACCCTCGCCGCGCTTTTCAATGTACTTGGCGATAGGACTCTCCGGGTCGGTAGCCTCGAGGAGTTCGATCTTGCTTTCGCCGATGTGAAAAAAAGAAGTGGCGACTTTTTCCGTCTCCACGGTTTCTACCTTGTAGTGCGCTTCGCCGAGTAGTTTGCGGAACAGTTCGTTGCTTTCTGCCATGTCGCGCACGGCAATACCGATGTGGTCAATTCGTAGCATAGGAGGGTTGAGCGGGTTGAGCGGGTTGAACGGGGTGAGCGGGTTCAACCCGTCAAACCCGCGCAACCTCCAAAATTTATTTTTTCACAAAAATTCCTTTTTCACCAGTGAAGCGGATCAGTTCGTCCCGTTTTTCATCAATTTCCCGCTGAGTCGTGTACCGGAACTGGATGCCGACCTGGTGCCCGCGTTGTTGGCGGTGGTATACGTCGTAGCCGGCGCCTTCGAGTTTGGCGATCAGGTTTTCGGCGTTGTTGTTGTCTTGCAGGGTAGCGATAATCAGGGTGCAAATGCGGCCTTTTTCACGGGTTGCCGGCGCTTCATTCCGGCGGCGCAGGGTTTCGGCGGCGCGGGCAGAAGCGGCCTGCTCCACTTCGTCGTTCAGGTCTTTTTCTTCTGTATCGGGCTGGACGGACGGCTTTTTCTCTGTGTTTTCTTTTTCAGCCATTTTGGCAATATCCGCAACGCCGGAAAGCGGGGCAGCCGACAACTGGCTGTCTTCCTGTATTTCCGTGGCGGGGTTGTTGGCGGTTTGGTCTTTTTTGAACTGCCACCACCAGATTCCGAATGCAGCGGTGCAGAGGATAAGGCCAATGCCGATGATGGTACCGAAGCGGGTAGCCGAACTTCGGGGCGACTGGTATGGCTCTGACACGAAATTTGGCGGCGGCGGCAACGGCGGTATGGCAGTAGTTTTCACGGGTGTGGCAGCGGGCGGGGGCGTTGCTGTGCTTGAGGTGGTGCCGTTGCCGGTTGCTGCCGTGGCGGGTTTCTCCGCTACATCCCGCGAGCGGGCTATGGGCGAAAATTGCAGGGGAGGCAGCCCGTACGAACCGGCATGGAAGTTGGTGGCGTCGGGCAGAAACTGGATTTTCTGGACGTAGTTTCGGTACAGCCTTCCCACGCCTGGCAGGGTGACGATTTCCCGCTGGTTGAGTTGCTGCTGCATTTGTTCCACAAATTTATGCACCGCCTCGCGGGCTTCTTCCGTGGAAATGGCGTGTGTTTTGGCGATGTCGTCTACCAGAATGCCGTCATCGGTCGTAAGGTTATCGCTGAAAAGCAGGGTTTTGCCCGGAGGGGCGACTGTTCCGCCGGCATAGTCTACCGAGGCCGGCGTTTTTGAAGCGGTAAAACCGCCGAAGGCCGGGATGGTGAGCGTATCGTGCAGGAACAGGAGTTTTTCGATATGGGTGGCAAAGTCTATTTGCATGGCTGGAGTACGGTTGAATGTCGGTGAAAAGGGATGAATCAGAGGCGGATGGATTCGGATTAGGCTGCAAAAGTAGCGTTTTTGTACGCTGCACGACGGAAAAAGGCCGTGTTGCCTTGCTTGCTCAAACAATCATGCAAAAAAAAGGCCAATATGTCAGTAGTTTTGGCCCCGACAAACAGAATATCTATCGTATGAGCGAGATCGAGAGCTTTTTCAAGTCCGCGTTCTCTGTTGACAATGTGATTTTTGGATTCGACGGCGGCGATTTGAAGGTGTTGCTGATTCAACGGGGCGCCGCGCCGTACAAGGGGAAATGGGCACTGCCCGGCGACCTGGTTTATCCGAACGAAGACATCAACACCGCCGCCGAGCGGGTATTGGAACAGTTGACAGGCTTGCGCGGGGTGTACCTGGAACAGGTCAAGGCATTCGGTGCCGTGAACCGCCACCCGCTGGGCCGCGTGATTACCATCGCCTATTATTCGCTGATCAAAATCAGCGACTATGTGGTCACGCCGGCGTCTTTTGCGCAGTCGGCCCGCTGGCACACCATTTCCGAAGTGGGCGAATTGGCGTTCGACCACAACGAAATTCTGGATGCCTGCCTGCGTCGCCTCAAACACAAAGTACGCACCGCACCGATCGGCTTTGAATTGCTGCCTCCCAAGTTCACACTGACCGAGTTGCAACAACTTTACGAGGCAATCCTCGTTGAGAAATTAGACAAACGAAATTTCCGAAAGAAAATCCTCGCTATGAACCTCCTGCTTAACCTGAACGAACTGCAGGAGGGCGTGGCACACCGACCTGCCAAACTGTACCAGTTCGACCAAAAAAACTACGAGCAGTTTGTAGCGGAAGGTTTCAGTTTTGACCTTTGAAATCAAGCAAGATGGCCAAGAAAAATATGGACGACGTCTCGTTTTCCTACGGAGGGAAAAAAATCACAATCACCAAAAGTAAAACCGAAGCTGCGGTGCAATACACCAAGGCCCACGAAAGCGAACCTGCCCGGCGCAATACGCTTGCCCCGCCAGCGGTTGAGGGCTTTGAACTGGTGTCCGACAAAGACGATATCGGCGGCACGCTCGACTCCCTGCGCGCCCAGCCGGAAGTAGCCGTAGGCACGCACGTATGGAATGTGCAAGGCCAGGAAGATGTGCCGCTGATCCCGACCGGGAACCTGTACATTGAGTTCGTGCCGGAAGCCGACGAGCAGCAGGCGCTTGCACTGCTTGAATCGCTGGGCCTCAGCATCAAGGAAATCACAGGCCCGGGCGCATTCCGTGTGAGCGTGACGCCGGCATCGCCCAATCCGGTCAAATGTGCCGTCACCCTTCAGGCCAACAAACTCGTCGCAGTAGCCGAACCGGAATTTGCCGCTACGCCTGCCACCTGGGCATTTACAGCACCCACCGGCCGGTTTGTAGCCTCGCAGTGGCACCTGGAAAACACGGGGCAGCCGATTCCCGCCGTGGACGTGCCCAACGCCATGTACGCATCGTCGTATTTCCGCCGAGGCGCCGACGCCAAGGTGCAGGAGGCCTGGCGCTACCTCGGCAGCCTCGGCAGTACCAGCCTGAAAATTGCCGTCATTGACACAGGTTTTGCCACCGAACACCCGCAATTGCGTGGCGACGGCACCAAAATTCGCAACCCGTTCAATGCAGCAGCCCGCAACACAGACGTATCGCCGTTCGTGCGCATGGGCAACGGCTCTTTCGGCGTCATCAGCCACGGCACCTCGTGTGCCGCCGTGGCCGCCGGCGCCTGGGACGCGCAGGGTATCCTCGGCGCCGCGCCCAATGCCCGGCTGATCCTCATCAAACTGGATGTGCTGACCGACGAGGCCATCAAAACCGCGTTCGAGCATGCCATGCTGAACGGCGCCGACGTCATCTCGTGCAGCCTCGGCTACCCAAGCCCGGTGCCGCTTTCCACGTATGTGTCCAACTACATCGCCCGGGTGGCCCGGGAAGGGCGCGGCGGACGCGGCATTCCCATGTTTTTTGCTGCCGGCAATGCCAACCCGGCCTCTAACTACCAGCCGCGGCAGGTCAGCGATTTTGCCGCGCACCCCGACGGCATTTGCGTGACGGCATCCAACAGCCTCGATGTGCGCTCCAGTTACTCGTTTTACGGACCGACGGCTTTCCTGTGCGCTCCCACCAACGGCGACGGTGGCGTAGGTATCACCACCGCCACCTGCGACCTCGGCAAGGACGGGCGTTCGGTGGTGCTGGGTTACACCAGCGGCTTCGGCGGCACCTCCAGTTCGGCGCCATTGGCTGCGGGGATATGCGCGCTTATGCTCACGGCAAACCCCAACCTCAGCGTCGGTGAAATCAAAAACATCCTGCGCCAAAGCACCGACAAAATCGGTCCATCCGGAACGTACAACTCGGCTGGGCACTCCATTTATTACGGCTACGGGCGCATTAATGCCCTTCGCGCCGTGCAAATGGCCGCTGCTGCACGAAGCACCACTTCTTCCGGAGGCACAACCGGCACACAGGCTACAACTCCTCCTCCGCCGCCGACCACACCCACTGCGCCGGCAGCCGCTGCAGCACGCGGCAAGGTGGTGTCCCAATTTTTGAACGTACGCTCAGGCCCGTCCACAACCTATGCGATTGTACGGCGGCTCAATCAGGGCGATGTGGTCAATTTGCTCGAAAAAAGCGCCGGATTCTGGCGTATCGGCACCAAGGAATATGTCAGTGCCGACTACATTTCGGTACTGCCGAGCGTGCCCACGGCGCCGGTCGCTTCCCGAAAAGGCAAAGTGAACAACGCGTTTTTGAATGTGCGCTCCGGTCCGTCCACGGCCTATCCGCAGGTGGCCCGGCTGAACAAAGGTGATCTGGTCAGCATTTTTGAAACAAGCCGGGAAGGCTGGCACCGGATCGGCGCCAACCAGTGGGTGCTGGGCAGTTATATTCAGATTGTTTGAACAGTTTTGTCCAAAACCACCCGCGACTACGACTACGCCGAAAAACTGCCGCACTACAAACAGATTCCCTCCCTTCGCCAGATCATTTACCTGGAAAGCACGAAAATGTTTGCCACCGTGTACGAGCGCTCCGATGAGGGGCCGCAGTGGATCAACACCGACTATTCCCGCCTTGAAGATTCGTTTTTGGTGAACGGGCAGTCGCTCCAGTTGGAGGAAATTTACCGGAAGGTAGTGTTTTGAGTTGCTTTACCCTGTACAAATTCCAGCACTGCTTCCACCACTTCCGGCGCCGTCAGGCCGTGGCCGTAGCCTTCGGTGGCCCAAAAACCGGCACCCGGCCAGGCTGCGTGCAGTTTTTCGCCTTCGGCAAAATGCGTCACCCGGTCGCCCCGATCGTGAATAATCAGAGCCTGCACCTCGCCGAGTGTGCGTGCCGTTTCGGCAAGATCATATTCCGCGATGCGCTTCCCGTAAATATGCTCGATGTGATCGTCCACGGCTGTCATAAGCGCATCGCTTGCCCCGATGAATTGGCGGGCGTTGTCCATGATGTACTGGATGGAGGCGAATGCGGCGAGAATTATTGCCCGTTTGGGGCGCAGGGCCGGGTCGGTTTGTCCCATCGCCCATACGCAGGCGGCGCCGCCCACAGAATGGCCGATGAGCACGTCTACCGGGCCAATCCTCCGCAGAACTGCCTGTAACACACCGGCGTATCGGATCATGGTGAAATGCCGCCCCGACGAGCGCCCGTGTGCGGGTGCGTCCACCGCCACTACCTGAAAACCGACCCGTAACAATCCTGTGGCCACTTTGCGCCAGCGCCCGGCATTGCTTTCCCAGCCATGGGCCAGCAGGGCAACGGGGCCGCTGTTGCCCCAGTGGTAAACGGCAATCCGGTTGGCACCGATTTGTTCGTAGCGCAATTCGGCTTTTGCCAAAAAATCGGCTTCCTTGTGTTTGAATTTTCGGCGCCTGGGCATACCGAACAGGAAAAAAGTCAGCCGCCCGATTGGCCCGGGCACAAGACGGGCCATGCCGTTTAACAAAGCGCCCACGAAGCGGGCAAACGTATTTTTTTTCATGGGCAATCAGTGGTCGGCGCTGCGGACGAACCGGCCGGAAAACGACTGGTTTCCTACGGCCACATACACCGTATACACGCCGGGAAGCAGGTTTTGCACGTCAATTTCGCCGGAGTCCGGCAGTGCCGCAAATTGTAACACCGGTACGCCTGCCGGGTTCAGCACGAGCACCCGGCCTGTTTCCTGAATAGCGCCATGCGGCAGTTGCAGCCGGATTTTGGCGCCTGCCGGGTTGGGCCACACGGTCAACTTGTTGCCTTGCCCGACATCTTCCGGCAGCACGGCACGGATATCGGTGAGTTGTTCTCCGCCGTCGAAGTCGGTTTGCCGCAGGCGGTAGTACAGCACCTCGGCGCCGGGGAAATCAGAATCAAGGAAGGTGTAGGATCGGGGCAGGGTAGTGGTCCCGTGGCCGTCCACCCAGCCGATGGTTTCGAACCGCTCGGTGTTGCCCACGCTGCGTTCGATGCGGAAGCCGCGGTTGTTGGTTTCGGTGGCCGTATTCCAGTCGAGGCGTATACCGTCGGGTTGCCGGCGGGCCGAAAAGGAAACCAGTTCTACGGGCAGTGGCGCGGAAATGGTGAAGTTGCTGTTAGAAATATCGTAAAACACATTACTTATGGCGAGTATGGCGATGCGGGCCTGGGTCGTGGGCGATACGTTGTAGGTGACCTGTTGGGAACCGTCGTTGGGGGTACTGGCCAACAGGGTGGAGTAGTTGTTTCCGCCGTCGGTGGAGAGCAGGATGCTCACGTTGGCGCAGTTGACCGGCGATCCGTTGGACCCGGCTACATTCCAGGTGACGGTTTGGGTGGAATTGCTCGGGTAGTTTTCGCCGCCATTGGGCGTCACGACTTGAAAAGGGCCGACAG
>CAYMQY010000145.1:0-11572 GCA_964392655.1 uncultured Saprospiraceae bacterium | reverse complement strand
GCGTAACCGCTTCAGGCGGCGACGGCGCCTTCACGTATCAGTGGAACTCCGGAGCCCAAACACCCACCGCCGATAACCTGCCCGCCGGTCAGTACTCGGTCGTGGTGACCGACGGTTCCGGCTGCACGGCTACCGCCGGCGCCACTGTCGGGCAACCCGATCCTGTAGCGCCCAATACCTCCAGCACCGGGCCTACCGTTCAGGGCGGCTCCGACGGTACGGCCTCGGCCAATCCTGCCGGCGGCACCGGGCCTTACACCTTCGAATGGACAGGCGGCTCTACCGACCAAACCATCACCGGCCTTTCCGCCGGCGACTACACCGTGACCGTCACCGACGCCAACGGCTGCACCGCCGAGCAGACCGTCAGCGTGTTCGGCGGCGCCTGTGATTTGTCCACCCAAACCGTGTCCTCCGACCCGGCCTGCCACGGCGGCACGGGCGGCACAGCCACTGCCATCCCCGGCGGCGGCACGGCGCCGTTCACCTTCCTGTGGAGCAACGGGCAAACCACCCAGACGGCCACGGGCCTCGAAGCCGACACCTACACCGTGGTCGTCACCGACGCCAACGGCTGCACGACAGATGCCGACGTCACCCTGAGCGAACCACCGCTGCTGACGCTGGACGAAGGTGTCGTGACGGACGCCTCCTGTCCCGACTCACCCGACGGCACTGCTTCGGTGATCCCCGGCGGCGGCACCGGGAATATCAGCATCGTCTGGAGCAACGGCGAAACCGGCCCGAACGCCACGGCGCTGCCGGCAGGTACCCACACCGCCACCGCCACCGATGAAAACGGCTGCACGACGGAACGGAGCGTGACCGTGCAGGCCAACGACACCGAGGCGCCCGTACTCACGGGCGGCCCGGTGACCCTGCCGCTTGGCCCGGCAGGCGTGATCAGCCTGACGCTGCAAAACCTCGGCGTGACCGCCACCGACAACTGCGAACTGGCCGACGACGACATCGTACCGCCGAATTTTGATTGCCTGCAATCGGGAACACACACGGTGACGGTGACGGCCTGGGACGCCGCCGGAAACAGCAGCAACCTGAACATTCAGGTGACAATCGTGGACAATCTGGCGCCGGAGGTGACCTGCCCGACCAATATCGTGCAGTGTTTTGGTGAGCAACCGGTGGAATATCAGGCCCCGGTAGCCACCGACAACTGCCTGATGCTGGGTGGCAACTTCGATCTGCTCGAAGGACTTCCGAGCGGTTCACAGTTTCCCGTCGGCACGACGATAACGACCTACACGTTCACCGACGCCGCCGGCAATGTGGGCAGTTGTTCGTTTGCGGTGACGATTCGCACGCCGATTGTGGTAACACTGGACGAACTGGCGCACGACGTGGGCGGTCAGGGCATCGGCAAAATTCTGGTCAGTACCGGAGGCAGCCAGCCGGGCTACACCTACGAGTGGAAACGCGCCGGCCAGACCGTGGCCATCACGGAAGACCTGATTGGCGTGGGCGCCGGCACGTACACCCTGATCGTGACGGATGCCGAGGGCTGCACGACAGTGGCCGGGCCGTTTGTGGTGGACGACCTGGTGAGCACTAACGCACCGGACTGGGCCGGACTGGTGTCGGTGTACCCGAACCCGACAACGGGTTGGGTGCATGTGGCCTTGCCGAACGACGCGATGGGATCAACGGAACTGCGTTTTATGGTATTCGACGCCACAGGCCGCCTGGTACTGGAACAACAGACTGCCGCGCAGAAGCAGACGGCTCTGGACTGGTCGGTGCTGGCCGACGGATTGTACACCCTGTCGATTCGCACCGAACGCGGACAAGCCGCTTTCAAAGTGGTGCTTGATCGGTAAAAAATTGATTCAGAAGTTGAACAAGCGCCATCCGGGCTACTGGATGGCGCTTGTTTTTGGTGGAAAGAGCGTTGTCGGAACACGGCAACTACTTCCCTGTGGCCCGAAACTCCGTTCCGGGTGTTCTGACAGGGACTATTAGACAAATAATCACAGGATATTTTAGGATTTACCAACCCGGAACTCCGTTCCGGGCCACAAGCCAAGTAGTTACCTGAACACGAAAATTTCACAGAAAAAATCCTGTACGTTTGCAAAAAATAATTCGGGCACGGAAATAGTTGATTGAACCTCAGTCTTCCAACGGCATTGCCGCCCGCTACTTATCATTCATCCTTCATCGCTAAAAACTCATGGCCGACATCAAACAAACCGCCGACGGTATCATCGTCCCGCTTACCAAACCCCTTGAAAAAAAACTGCTCGGCGGCAAGGCCGGCGCAAGCATTGAGTTTGCCTGCCAGAACGCGCCCGACGTGGTGCTGGCGCTCATCAACAACACGCCGTTCCCCAACCGCGTCATCCGCCTGAGCGAAATATCGGCCAAAGCGGCTGCCGGGTCCGACAGCATCCAATTCGCAAGTGGCGGCGGCACGGCAAATTTCAAGGCCGGCGGTCGTGTTTCGTCGGGTCTTGCCGTGTATCCCAATCCCGCCACGCTGCTGCGCGACATCGGCCTGGGCGACGACATTACGCCGGGTTTGCAATTGACGCCCGACCCCAAATCCAGTTACCTGCTCATGCGCTGGGGCTACGAGATCAGCGGCAATGCCAAAGCCGGCGTGGTGTTCGGCGCGGCGCCGTCGGTATCGGCTTCTGCCGGTGGAAAAAGCGAAGGCATCTTCGCCGTCGTCCGTCAAATGCCGAAAACAACCGGTGCGGCCACAGCGGTATCCGAAACGGCTCAAAGTTGGCTTTTGCCCCTGCAAATTGCCACGGTGGACGACCTCGAACCGGGTACCTGGATCATTGCCGAGGTGGACAGCAGCGTCACCGTCGGCATCGAAGCGCAGTACGGTTTTGATTTCAACTGGGTGAAAGAAACCTCGGCGCTCGGCCTTTCGGGCGACATCGGCCTGCGACTGGCTATGGGCGCCAAAGCCGCATTCGGATTTCAGGCAGGCGGACGTTTTGCGGTGGTGGTCAGCCGCGACTCCGTGCGCAAGCAAGACAAAAAAATCCGCATCCGCCTGTTCAAGCAGCGCCAAAACGGCTGGAATTTCGCGATGGACGCCTCGGTGGGCGTACAGGCAGATGTGTCCAATTTCATGCCCGCCGACTTTGGCGATTTCGTCAAAGCCGTTTTCGGAACGCACGGCGCGCAGATTATGAAGGACCTCGAAGTCATTGAGGAATGGAGCAACCCCGATGCCCCGTTGTCCAATATGCTGGCCGGCCTGGGCGCCGACTATTTCAAAAAATTTGTGAAAGACACCACCGGTGTGGACCCGGAGCAAGCATTCGACAAAGCCAAAGGGCAACTGCAAACGCTCCTGCAAAAGTGGAATGACCTCGACCACACCGTGGCCACCCTGCTGTGGAAACAAGCCGAGAAAAAAGCAAATCTGACCAAAATCCGGGCATTCAACAACAAACTGAAAGACGCCAATCCGGCAAAAGTGCGCGCGTTTCTCCGCAAGGAAATCGAAAAGGTGGATTTTTTCAACACGATCGGCGGCCAACTCCTGCTCGCCATGATTCCCGAGGAAAACATCCTTTCCGTACTGACCGACAACGAAGCGCTGAAAAAAGTCCAGGCAGCCGCGACCAAAGCCTCCGCCATTCTCGACGGCGGCGTGCTGACCGATACCTTGGTCAAACTTCAGGACAACATCAACAAACGCCTGAACCTCGACCAGATCGGCAAAGACCTCGAGGAAATTGATTTTAACACCCTCGACAACTGGCTGAAGGTCAAACTCGAGCGCTTCATCGGCGATACGCTGGACAAACCCCGCCTGGCGGAAATCCGGCGCACCGTCCACCTCATCACGTCCCGCAGACAAGAGTTTTACGACATGGCGCTCCGGGCGCTCAACCGCCACTACGGCTACGGGTTCAACGTGGCATACCAGAAAAACACCACCAGTTCGGCGCTGGTGGACCTGACGATTGATACCTCCAAGGCCGAAGCGGGCGCGTTTATCAAACTTGCTCTGCTCGGCCAGTTCGACAAAATTTTGACAAAGCCGACCCCCGGCGTTACGCTCAACGAAGGCTCCCTCACGCATGGCGTGCGCATCCAGAGCGCGGTAAACATCAACCTGCCCTTCTTCCGCGGCAGCAGCACCCACCTGAACGATTGCCTCGCCGAAGCCAAAGCCTTCGACGAAGAAGACGGTCGCGTGTTTGTGTACGACCTCAAAGCCGCCGACACGGTGACCAACAACCGCCAACAAATCAGCGCCCTCACCATCGGCGGCAATTTCCGGGCGGTAGCCAACACCGTGCGCGTACACGATACCAACGCCCTCGCGTACGCCTACTCCTTCCAGCAGTTCCGGCCGGCCATGAAAGCCGCCGACCTGAAATTCCAACTCAAACCCTACGTGGAATCCTACCTGCCCACTGCTTTCGGTCAAACGCCCGAGGCTTCCGTGGACGCCTGGGTGGACACCATTGAGCAGCAGGTGGAACGCCTGGCGCCCAACGGGGCGGGTATTATCGGCGACACGCTGCTGTACATGGAACTCAACCTGCCCCCGCAGGCCGCTTCCGCCTGGATGCATGCGCCCAAAGACGCCAATGCGGCGGCGTACAGCCAGATGTCGCGCAATATCCAGCGCCGGCTGAAACAGTTGATCCCGTTTTACTACTTCCAGGATGTGAAAAACTACAAGGACACCAAAGTGGCTCCGGTGCTGATGGCCTACTCGGCTATTTTCCCCGCTACCGGTTTCCGGGAAGAAAAAGGCAAAATGGTAGCCGCCGACACCGGTACGTACTGGAACTGGCCGGACAAAAAAATGCAGCAGTTCATGGTGGCGCACCCGCGCACCAAAGGTTTTTTACAAATAAAAATGCAGGAAGCCCACGAACTGCTGAAGGCTACGCCCGGCATGGACAAAAGCACCATTGAGTTTTACAACCCGGCCAGGTTGGACAAATTGGTGGACGATTTGCTCGATCGCCTGTCCGACAAAAAGGAAATGCACTTCCACAGCCTGTTCTTCGTGGAGGCCAACATCATCGAAAAATCACTTCAGGCGGGCTTGGCGATGGCGGCATTTTTGGAAAAATCGAACACCGAGCCGTCCAAAGCCGTGAAACTCCTGACCGACTTCGGGACGAACATCACGATGGCGTTCAACAAGGATTTCACCTCCATCTACGGCGATGCAGCCATTCGCCCGCTGGGCACCATGCTTTTCCTCGAAGCGGCGCAGGCCTTCCTGCCCGCCGATGCGAAAAAAGAACCCGATACCCTGCTCAACCTGACCGTGCTGAAGCCGGGCGCGAAATTCAAGCCCGACCAGCGCACGCGGCCCGGCAGCATTCCCAAGGATGACGTGCTGCTGGCCAAACAGGTGGTGGATATGGGGGCGTGAACACGCCCGGATTTACAAATCAAACTTGATCCCCTGCGCCAGCGGCACGGTTTCGGAGTAGTTGATCGTGTTTGTTTGCCGGCGCATGTATGCTTTCCAGGAATCGGAGCCGGACTCACGTCCGCCTCCGGTTTCTTTTTCACCGCCGAAGGCTCCGCCGATTTCGGCGCCCGAGGTGCCGATGTTCACGTTGGCAATACCGCAGTCCGACCCGGCTGCCGACAGGAAACGTTCGGCTTCGCGCAGGTTGGTGGTCATAATGGCCGACGACAGCCCCTGCGGCACGCCGTTTTGCAGGGCGATGGCCTCTTCGATGGTTTTGTATTTCAGCAGGTATAGCACCGGCGCAAAGGTTTCGTGCTGCACGATGGCCCAGTCGTTTTGCGCCTCGGCGATGCAGGGTTTCACGTAGCAGCCGCTTTCGTAGCCTGCGCCACTGAGCACGCCGCCGTCCACAACCATTTTGCCGCCGGCTTTTTTGATTTCCGCGATAGCGTGCAGGTAATTTTCCACCGCCTGCGTGTCAATAAGCGGCCCGACGTGGTTGTTCGGGTCGAGCGGATCGCCGATGCGGAGTTGGGCGTATGCGCCGGCGAGAGCGGTTTTCGCTTGCTCGTACACGCTCTCGTGGATGATAAGGCGGCGCGTACTGGTGCAGCGCTGGCCTGCAGTGCCCACGGCGCCGAACACAGCGCCCGTCAGCACCACTTTCATGTCGGCGGAAGGCGTGATGATGATGGCGTTGTTACCGCCCAGTTCGAGCAGGCTGCGGCCCAGTCGCTCGGCCACGGTGCGGCCCACGATCTTGCCCATACGCGTGCTGCCGGTGGCACTCACGAGCGGCACACGGCTGTCTTTGGTCATGTACTCGCCCACCTTGTAGTCGCCGTTGATGATACAGGAGATGCCTTCCGGCAGGTTGTTGGCTTTCAGGACTTTCTGGAACAGGTTCTGGCAGGCGATGGCGCAGAGGGGCGTTTTTTCGGAAGGTTTCCACACGCATACGTCACCGCACACCCAGGCAATGCAGGCGTTCCAGGACCATACGGCTACCGGGAAATTGAACGCCGAAATAATACCCACGATACCCAGCGGATGCCACTGCTCGTACATGCGGTGGCCGGGGCGCTCGCTGTGCATGGTGAGGCCGTAGAGTTGGCGCGACAGACCTACGGCGAAATCGCAGATGTCAATCATTTCCTGCACCTCGCCGAAGCCTTCCTGCAGACTTTTGCCCATTTCGTAACTGACCAGACGGCCCAACGGATCTTTGTACTGGCGCAGCACGTCGCCGTACTGGCGCACGATTTCGCCGCGCTTGGGAGCCGGCATTTCACGCCAGACCCGGAAGGCGGCTTCGGCACTTGCGATGACCTGCTCGTATTGCTCCCTAGTGGTGACGGTGACCGAGCCGATGTGCTCACCGTCCACGGGCGAATGGCTGTGCAGGCTGCGGGCGCTGCCGGTGAGGTGTTCCTGACCGGTCCAGGTGCCGGCGTTTTTGGTTTTGAGGCCGAGTTTGCGGAGAAAATCTTTTTGCATGGTGGGTGGAGAGGTTGGAAGGCTTTCTGTTTTCTCAACCCAGGCATAAATGCCTGGGTTGAGAAAACAGGTTGCGGGTTGTCCAATATCAGCCCACGGATTCATCCGTGGGCCGAATGAGCCGGTTTTGCGGGCCGCAAAGGTAGGGCGAGCCGCCGCGTCATTTTTCCATTTTTGAAAAAAAATACCCGTGGCTCACGGCGTTTTCGGCTTCGGTATTGGTCTGGAAAAACGGATGGACGGGCACCGTTCGCAAGGCCTCCAGGTCGCCCGGTCGCAGGCGCTCTTCGGAAATGGGCAGTCCGGCCTCCCGGTACAGGCGGCGGTAGTCGGGAATGCGGAGACGGTTCAGGGGCTGCACGCTGTTGTCAATCCAGGCCCAGGCAGCGGGTGAAAAACGCAGGAAATGGTAAATGTTGATGCTGGTATCGAAGTGCGCGAAGTGGTCGGACAGGTCAATGAAATGCGACTGCACGCTGCCGGGCCGGGCGATGCGCCGGAATTCGCGCAGGATACCCGACAGAATTTCCGGGTAAATATGCTCAAACGTGTTGTTGGAATGCACAAGGTCTACCGAGCCGTCGGGCAGGTGCAGGCTCCGGGCATCCTGCACAAGGTAGCGGATGTGCAGGGCCTGGGTCAGTGTTTCAAAATCCAGATTTTCTGCTTCGGCGGACAGTTTGCGCAAGGCCTCAAGCCGGTCGGGGCGGGCAGGCAGATACGCTTCTAATTTGCCCTGATCGGCGTACGCCACAAATTTCCGAATGGTGGTGCGCAGGTGTCCGGCGTTGGTGAGCAGGGTGATGTCTGCTGTACGGATTTCCTCTGCGCCGTACAGGTACATGGCGATCGGCACCACGGGATACCAGCCGGCGCCCAGTTCGAGCGTGCTGTGCAGCGGGGCGCCGTCGGAAAGGCGTTCCCAGGCGCCGAGGTGGTTGCGGGCATGCTCCAGGCGGTCTTCGAAATAGGCATCGCTGAGGAAAACGCCTTTGGTCACGTACTTTTGGAAAAAGTAGTTGATGCGCTGGCTGTACGGCAGGAACGAAATGATCTTTTGGACGATGGCTTTAAGCACCCACTTCTGAATCATGGTCGGGAGATGTCGTGTCGAGTTTGTTCAGGTACAATTCCTGTAGCAGGCGGTTGTGGCGAATATGGTGGCCGATGAGCACAAAAATCAGGGCACGCGGCGTGCATTTCAGCCCACTGGCCGTGCCGAGGAAGGTAGATTGTTTTTCGGTGCATTGTTTCAGCAAAAACAGGGTGTTTTCACGCACGGCTTTCCATTCTTTCAGCAAGTCTTTGATGCTGCGCCCCGAAACATCCACCTCTTCCATCCAGAAATCCTGGTTGAAGCCCGGCAGCCCGATCCGGTCGGCCCGAATGAACGACAGAATACGGTAGGCAAACACCCGCTCGAAATCAATGAGGTGCATAATGACCTGCTTGATGCTCCATTTCTCCGGGGCGTAGCGGAAGTCGCCGGCGCGTTCAGGCAGTTTCCCCAGCAATTCCTGGCTTTCCCGAAAGGTTTTGCGCAGCAGCGACAAGGCGCTGCCGCGAGCGGGCAGTTCGCTCAGATAGCCCGCATGGAAGGGTGCATACTCGCCTTTTTTCGGTCGTTTCATTATTAGACGGGTTGAGCGGGTTTATCGGGTTTATCGGGTTAAGTGGGTTTAACGGGTTAAGCGGGTTTAACGGGTTGTTTCTTCTCTGAAAGCCCCGAAGGGGCGCCATATACGAAAGCAGGGCACCGCCCTGCGCTTCGGCGAGCACTACGGGAAGCCCTGAAAGGGCGCCATAGTCGTCTGAAGGCACAGCTTTACTTCGCATACTATTTCGCCCTTTCAGGGCTTATCCCTGTCCGGGCGTCTGCATGCAGGGCGGTGCCCTGCTTTCTTATATGGTGCCCCTTCGGGGCTTTCAGAGGAAATCAACCCGCTATCCGCTAACCCGTTAAACCCCTTAAACCCGGCTCAACCCGCTCAACCTTTTCTCGCCAGTTTGGTCATAAACCACACTTCGAACACGGTATAGACGGCATACACCAGCAGGAAAAGGCCGACGAACCAGGAGTTTTGAGGTTTTACTGTTTGCTGGTAGGCAAATAAAACGGCGACGGCGATAAGCATTTTGGCAAATACCGAGACCGACACCAGGTTATTAAAGGCCAGTTTGCTGGTGCTGGCGGCGGCATTTTTTCCGGCAAAAAAAAGTCCGGTGCAGATCGCTGTAAAAAGTACGACCGTACCGGCGGCAAATCCGGCGTGGGGTTGAGCCTGCGGAATCAGGGTCAGCGTAGCCGCCAATAGTGCGGCGGTACCAACGGTGATGCCGATCAGGTACAGGAAAAATATTTTGTTGTTCATGGCGAAGGTTGTCGCGCAAAGGTACGCATCGGCACACCGAAACAATACCTACTTCAGTTGCCGATACAAGGAAACTAAGGAGGCTACCATGAAAAATATGGTGAGGAATACCGCCCAGAGCGGGCGCTCGAGTTGCATTTTGGCGTCGAGCCAGCGCCCGATGAACACGCCGGCGAGGCAGGCTCCAAGCAACTGGAAGGCCAAGCCGCTGTATTTTGCCCAGTCCTTAATTGCGGACTTCCGCTTTTCCTCCGGCGATTTTGGCTGTGGCATCGGTTCCGGTAGTTGTGTCTGCATTTTTCAGCACACCGTTGGCGCTGCCGGTTTCCATTTTGCAGGTCACGTTGAATTTGGCGCCGCTTTGTACCAGCAGTTTGTTGGTCGTGACTTCGCCTTCCACGTCGGCAGTTTCACGCACGTTGAGCAGTTCGCTTACGTGGAGTTTGCCTTTGAAATTGCCTTCAATCACGGCATTTGCGCAGTGGATTTCGCCCTCCACCGAGCCGGTCGGGCCAATGATGACCTTGGCTTTGCAGGTGAGTTTGCCCTTGATGGAGCCGTCTACGCGCAGGTCGCTGTCGCAGCGCAGGGTGCCGTCCACGACGGTGCCTTTTACGAGGGTGTTGAGGGAACTGGAAGGGGAGGGGGTTTGAGTTTTGGGTTCTTCCGTGCTTTTATTGTTTCCGAACATAGCGTGTCCTGGTTTAGGTAGTTGCAAAAATGAAAAAGATTTCCGCAGGGCACAAACCTACGGAAATCTTTTTCAGCATTGCTCCGGGAAAACACCGAATGTGGTGCTCCGGATTAGAAATTCGGGCAGTACACGCCGCGGCGTTCCGGTCCGCAGATCTTGTAGAGCAGCGAAAACTCGAATGCGCCGTTGCCGTTGGAGGCGGTGTACAGGCTTGATGTGTTGACGTCGTAGCTAAAGCCGATGGTAAACTGCTCGTAGTCGAAGCGGGTGCTCAGGATGAAGGCGTCAATGAGTTTGCCGTCTTCGAGTTTGTTGGCCATACGCGCCCAAACACCGAGCTGGAATGCCTGGTGGTAGCGGCGGCTGTTGCCGAGCAGGAATTTGAACGAGTTACCGGCATTGACCTGGAAGGACGGGCCCTGGAAGAAAGTCACGGCGCCGGGGATAAGGCCAAAGCGTTTGCCGACCATGAATTCACCGCCTGCGTGCAGGGTGAATTTGCCGTACAGCGGAATGTCCTGATTGCTGAACGACTGATTGGCGCGGTTCAAGTGGCTGAAAGCGGCGCCGAAGTAGAAGTTGTTGTCTTCGTCGAACACACTGAACCACAACAGACCTGCCGACATGTCGAGGAACAGGAAGTTCGGGTCGTCAATGACTTCGCCGGGCTGGGTGGGATCGTACTGGCCGGCGCCGTTGTTCTGGCTCGGCCAGCGGAGCGCCTGGCTGTTGATACTGCGCTGGCTCACGCCAAAGTCGCCACCGAACACGAGGTAGTGGGCTTTGCGGCGGTAGCCGCCCATTTTTTTGGCATACGAACCCGAAATACGGGCCTGCATGGTAGCAAATTCCGACTCGCCGGCTTTGTCGGCCCACAGCGTACCGCCCAGACCGAAGTAATCGTAGCGGCCTACGGCGATTTTCTGGTCGTAGGAAGCGGAATAGGTGTTGTAGGCATTCGGGCCGAGGATGGACGACCACTGGTTGCGGTAGTTGGCCACAAAGCGGTGGTTGCAGTTCATCACACCGGTCATGGCCGGGTTGAGGTTCAGGGGGCTCATGTAGAACTGGGAGAAGTGAATGTCCTGGGCTTGAAGAGCCGCAGCAGACAGTACCAGCACGAGACCGAGCAAACGAGCGTGTAGAGCAGTTTTTTTCATAGACAGGCAGACTATGTTGTTTGGTTGTGAACTTCTTGTGTTGGCAAAAGAGGTGGTAAGATACCTGCTCTTTTACCGGTTAAGGTTGGCAAAGGTAGATTTTTCCCTTTTCGGAACGAAAGCTTTAAAATGTTTTGAGGGCGAATTTGAAAATTTTAACGCTCTCGCCCTTTGCCGCTGTTTTATTCCGAACCATTTCCGGCGGTAAAACGGGTTGTCTAACGCGGCTTTTTTGCCGTGTATTTTGGCGATAACGTTAAGGTTTTCGGGAGGGTAGATGTTTTAACGCGGGCAAACGCTGCCTGGATGGGAGAAAAAGGTTGGGGGGTTGGAAAGTTGGATGGTTGCGGGTTTTGAAAACCGGAGTGTCTCGTCCTAAAATAACTTTACAGGTTTAGAGATAGTCCTGCTCCGGCCTTAC
>CAYMQY010000144.1:10438-11598 GCA_964392655.1 uncultured Saprospiraceae bacterium | reverse complement strand
ACACCATCAACAGCCACCGGGCCAAAATCGGGCTACCGCCGCTGCCGGAACCAACGCTGCGTGCCATGCGCGGCGAGGAGTAGTTTTTTTTCGTAGGTTTGCAAAAAAAACGCGCGCATGGAAGCCACAGCACAAGCGGTCTTGACCACATCGGATACGGCGAATCCGGCAAAAACACCGACCACGACCAGGGTACCCCAGGCTTTGCCCAAACCGGCGACAGCCAAAAAAGCAGGGCGAAAAATTGACACCCTGGAAAAATTCCGCGCCTGGACACCGCCCGAGGACGGGTTCAAGTACGAGTGGAACAATGGTGTCATCGAAAAATCGCTCAAAATGAACGTGTTCGGTAATCTTGTTTTCGCTCAGCGATTGATGCGAGCCTACTATAATTCCAGGACTCATAACCATAGCGGCATGCTCTTCACCGAGCCGGAGTCCATGACTTCCGCCACCCAATTGCGCATCCCCGACATGGCCTACTACACCGCTGCGCAAATCGCCGATGCCGCCGCCGGAAAAACGCCCGCGGTGCCGGAGTTTATCATTGAATTTGTGTCTAACCACGATGTACACCAGAAGGTCTTGAAAAAAGTGGAGGAGTACTTCAAAGCCGGTACCCGGGTGGTTTGGCTCGTGTTGCCGCAACTGCAAATGGTGTATGTGTACACGTCGCCGCTTGACGTGTACATCTGCAAGGACGAGCGGGTTTGCAGCGCCGAACCCGTGCTGCCGGGTTTCAGGTTGAGTGCCGAAACGTTGTTTGCTAACGGGTGAAAATGACAAACACTTACCACGACACCCACCGCGCCTGGAACAACGTCGCCGAACTCTACCAGACCCACTTCATGGACCTGGACCTGTACGACGACACCTATGACGCCTTCTGCAACCGCGTCGAAAAACCCGGCGCCCGCATCCTCGAAATCGGCTGCGGCCCGGGAAATATCACCCGCTACCTGCTGCGCAAACGCCCCGACTTCGACCTGCTCGCCACCGATGTGGCGCCAAACATGGTCGAACTGGCCCGGAAAAACAACCCGGCAGCCCAATGCGAGGTGCTCGACTGCCGGGACTTGAACCGCCTGGACGGCCCCTTCGACGGCATCGTGTGCGGGTTTTGCCTGCCCTATCTGTCGAAAGAAGACTGCGCCCGACTG
>CAYMQY010000144.1:6217-10338 GCA_964392655.1 uncultured Saprospiraceae bacterium | reverse complement strand
CACCTGATTTTTATCGCTACACGTTCCGCTACTTGTTGAAAATCAAGTAAAAAACCAAGGCGTTTGTGCAGGAATAGCCGCGCCGTTCCCTGACAACAAGAACCGCCCGCACCGCCTGTCTCCCGAAAAAAATTGCGCGGCCATGCAGCGCTTAAGCCAAACACGCATAGTACCGGCAAAGAAGATTCCGCTCCGCTTCACATCAAACTGCCGCTACTATGTCACGTATCCATTCTTTTTCGCCAATCGTACTCTTGATTATGGCAACCGGCCTGCTTCAGGCCCAGATCGCGCCCGTAAGCGCCACGCTCGACGTCAACAACGTGCGTGCCCGGATCAATGCCAACGGCACTTTATTTACCGATTTTACCCGGGGACAATTCGTACCCATTCAGCCAGGACTGGCGGAGCAACCCCTTATTCGTAGCGCCGGCCTGTGGGTAATGGGCCGCGACCAAAGCGGACATTTGCGCGGCAGCGTGCAGGTGTCCGGCGATAGCGGCCAGACGGACTTTCATCCGGGCGTTTTGGGCGCATGGCCTTTCAACGCCATTTCCGGGGTGACCTGCAGTGACGTTCAGGCACATCGCTCCGACTGGGCGGACAATGGCGTGATTGATTCCCCCATAGATCACATATTTGGCTGGCCGGGGTTTGGCAACGCATTTCTGGAAAAATACCACCCCGGATTCGGGGCGATGGTCGGCTCGACGCAATGGTGGCTGAACCGCAATTTTATCGAAGAAACCCCCTGCGGTCGCTATGAGCCGGATCAGGGGGATTACCCGTCGGTCAACATCCGAAACTGCCCGAACGACAAAGCCAATACCCCGGAACAGATGTACTGGTTTCCGTTTACCGATATCGGACCAAACCCGGTGTCCGGTCTCAGCCCCATCGGCTTGCAAACCGATGCACAGGTATTTGCCTACAACACCGGCGGCAACAGTCCGCTCGACCGGGCCGTCATCGTCAAAATGACGGTTGCGCATCGTGGCTTCGATGTGCTGGACTCGGTCTATTTTGGTCTGCACGCCGATTTTGATCTCGGCAATCCGAATGATGATTTTATGGGCAGTTTCTCTTCCCCGGATATGCTGTTTGCCTACAACGGCGATGCCGACGATGCGGGCGGTTTTGGCACCAAAACACCGGCTGTCGGCGCCGTGCTTCTGCGTGGGCCGATCGTAGCCGGAACGGATACGCTCTATGTCGCGCCCCAGCGACACGCGATGATCCTGCCGGTCACGGCGGGGCTTTCCGCCCAGGGTTTTTATCACATCCTGCAAGGGCGTTTCCCCGACGGCGCGCCCGCCCCGAACGACGGCAGGATGTACCCGGGCGATCCGACACTGCCGGGCGGCGCCTCCGAAATACACACCGGCTCCATGCCCGGCGAACGGGTGGGCGTGGCCTCCTTCGGGCCGCTCCGGTTGGTGCCCGGAGCCGTCAACGAGATGATTGTGGCCTTTTTCTATTCCTTCGAGCCGGGGCGTTCGCCAAAAGAGCAGGCAAGCCGCCTGATTCAGGAGGCCGGGGAAATTCAGGAAGCCTTCGACAATTGTTTTGCCGACATCCCGACCGAGTGCGGCTATGTGCTCGACAGCCGTGCTCCGGTGTTGCGCCAAAACGCCCTGACGGCGTTTCCCTCCCCGGCAAACACCGTGCTCAATGTCCGCTCCGAAACGGAGGGACTGCGGAGCGTCCGACTGATGGATGCTGCAGGAACAACGGTACTGGAAACGCACGCAGGCAACAGCAGCGAACAAGTTCAACTGGACACGAGCCGACTGCCGGCCGGGATGTATTTCCTCCATGCTGCGTTTGCCGACCAGTCTGTTGCTGTCGTCCGCGTGGTGGTGCAGCATTGAAGCGGCTGCCTGACTTAGTCAAACCGTCGAATAATTTTTTCGCTCGCGAGCAAGGCGGGAACAAGCCCCGCCCTGCTCGGCAGTTAAACCCGGAAGCATACAGGAACGGGGTGTTTTTCCCGGTAATTGGAGCGAAAGCCGAATCGCTTGTCATAAATTCGAGCAAAAGGAGCAGCGGAGGTTATACATTTGCCCGACAGCGCATTTGCTGGAAAAACAAAAACACTATCCTGTATGAAGCAACTCGTTCTCCCCCTCGCCGCTCTGGTTTTGCTGGGCGTTTCCTGCAAGCAAAATGCTCCTGCCCCGCCGCGTGAAATCAAACAGTACACCATTGAACAGTTTTACAAAAACGAGCAGATCGGCGGCGGCGCCTGGTCGTCGGATGAAACAAAACTGCTGGCCCACAGCAACAAAACGGGTATTTACAACCTCGTGGAAATCAACGTGGCCGACGGCACGCAGCGTCAGGTGACCAACTCCACCGAGGAATCGTTTTTCGCCATAGGCTATGTGCCGGGCACGAATCAAATCCTGTACTCTGCCGACAAGGGCGGCAACGAAATTGACCACATTTACCTGCTCGGCGAAGACGGCACGACCAAAGACCTGACGCCCGCCGAACAGGAAAAAGCCAATTTTTTCGGCTGGAGCCTCGACAAAAAGGCGTTTTTTTACACCTCCAACAAACGCAATCCGCAGTTTTTTGACCTCTACAAAATGACCGTGGGCGACTGGAAAACCACCATGCTGTACCAAAACGACGCAGGTCTGGACGTGAGCAGTATTTCCTGGGACGAAAAAACGCTGGCGCTGCAGAAGACTCTCACCACCAGCGAAAACCAACTTTCCCTGTACGACATCGCGTCGAAGAAAACGACGGAGATTTCCGAAGCCGCCAATCCCGGCAACTATGACGCCTCAGGATTCAGCAAGGACGGCAAGTCGTTTTTCTACATCACCAACGCCGGTAAGGAGTTCGCTTACCTGGTGCAGTACGATATCGCCGCCGGCAGCCGTAAAACACTCTTCGAAACCAACTGGGACGTGATGTACAGTTACGTCAGTGAAAACGAAAAGTACCGCGTAATCGCCATCAACGAAGACGGCAAAAACGCCCTGCGCATCCTCGACAACGCCTCCGGCCAACCCGTAGCGTTTCCCGCTATTCCCGACGGCGACGTGCTGGCAGTTTCCATTTCCGACAGCGAGAAAAAAATGCGGCTGACCGTGGGCACCTCAAAGGCGCCGAGTAACCTGTACGTGTACGATTTCGGCAGCAAGGAACTGAAAAAACTGACCAACACGCTCAACCCCGAGATCAATGCCGACGACCTCGTGACGGCAGAAGTCGTGCGCTTCAAGTCGTTCGACGGACTGGAAATTCCCGCCATCTACTACAAACCGCTCACCGCTTCACCCGACCAGAAAGTGCCGGCGCTCGTGTGGGTGCATGGCGGGCCGGGCGGACAGTCCCGTACAGGTTATTTTGCCTTGCTGCAGTATCTGGTCAACCATGGTTACGCAGTGCTGGCCGTCAACAACCGCGGCAGCAGCGGCTACGGCAAGTCGTTTTACAAAATGGACGACCGCAACCACGGCGACAAAGACCTCAAGGACTGCATCTGGGGCAAAAAATGGCTGCAAGCGCAGGGCTATGTGGACACCGCCAAAATCGGCATCATCGGAGGCAGTTACGGCGGCTACATGACCATGGCCGGTATGACCTTCACGCCCGATGAGTTCAAGGTAGGCGTCAATATTTTCGGCGTGACCAACTGGCTGCGCACCCTGAAGTCCGTGCCGCCGTACTGGGAAAGTTTCCGCAAAGCGCTATACGAGGAATTGGGCGACCCAAACACTGCCGACTCCGTGCGGCTGTACAACATCTCGCCGCTGTTCCACGCCGAGCGGGTGAAAAATCCCGTCATGGTGCTGCAAGGCGCAAACGACCCGCGCGTGTTGCAGGTCGAATCCGACGAGATCGTGGCGGCCATGAAGAAAAACAAGGTGCCGGTGGAGTACGTCATCTTCCCAGACGAGGGCCACGGTTTCGTGAAAAAGGAAAACGAAATCAAAGGCTACGGCGCCATTCTGGCTTTCCTCGACAAGCACCTGAAGGGGAACCAGGCGCCGAATTAAGGGCGAGCCACTCTTGACATTTTGTACACGCTACATTTGTCATTTCGTAGAAATCCGTCCGCTCTACGTTTGTCATTTCGTAGAAACCCGTCCGCTCTACAAGGGCCG
>CAYMQY010000144.1:0-6207 GCA_964392655.1 uncultured Saprospiraceae bacterium | reverse complement strand
TCACGTGCGGCTACGCTTTTAGAGCGGACGGGTTTCTACGAAATGACAAATGTAGCGTGGACGTAATGGCAAACGTGGCGCCGACAAATCCACTCAATATGACAACGCTGCTGCACACCGACTCCAGTAACCCCGACTTTGTCGCCCTCGTCCGGCTGCTTGACGCCGAACTGGCTGTGCGGGATGGCGACGACCACGACTTTTACCACCAGTTCAACAAGATTGACCACATCCGGCATGTCGTGCTGGTGTATGAAAATAACCGACCCGTAGCATGTGGGGCGTTCAAGGAATTTACACCCGACACCGTGGAAATCAAGCGCATGTACACCCTGCCGGAAGCGCGAGGCAAAGGCATTGCCATCCGGATACTGGCTGAACTGGAAACCTGGGCGGCGGAGTTGTCGTACAAAAAATGTGTGCTCGAAACCGGAATCAACCAGCCGGAAGCCATTGCTTTGTACCGGAAATGCGCCTGGCGGCAAATTCCGAACTACGGGCAGTACGCTGGAGTGGAAACCAGCCTGTGTTTTGAAAAAAGTATCAAGTTCTGACCCACAACTGAGGTCTCCGGTTTTTCAACCCACGGCTTCAGCCGTGGGTGCCACGGTAGCAGTTGTAGTGCTCTTGTGCCTCACGGCTTCAGTCGAGGGCTTCACGGGAAGGCTGGTGCTCTTGTGCCCCACGGCTTCAGTCGAGGGCTTCACGGGAAGGCTGGTGTTCTTGTACCCCACGGCTGAAGCCGTGGGTTGAAAAACTTGCTGTTTCGGCGGTGGGTGTAAACCGTACATTATCGTTCAAACAAAATTCATTACCTATGACTTTCAGATTCCTCGCCACAGTTTTTACACTTTTCATCGCGCACATCGCCAGCGGTCAAGGCTGCAGCGACGCCGGCTTCTGCACCCTGAACAGTTTCAAACCGCAAGAGACTGCCGATGCGGGTACGGCAATGCAAAATCAGGTCAAAGCCGGCATCTCGTTCGGCGGTGCCGATAATTCCATCAGCATCCTGTCCAATCACCTCGAATACAGCCGGCAGTTCGGAGACAACCTGAGTGCCGACCTGAAACTGACCAGCCTCTCCCAGTCGGGCAACGGCATTTCCCGGTTCAACCTGTCGGACGTATACTTCACCGCCAACTACGCCGTTTCGGAAAAGGCGCGCATTACCGCCGGCCTGAAAGTCCCGCTCAACAAGGGGAACACCGAGCACGACGGCATTCCGCTGCCGATGGACTACCAGTCGAGCCTCGGTACCCTTGATCTGCTGTTTGGGTTCGGCTTTTCCGTGCAGAAATTGCAATTGGCCGTGGCGTTTCAGCAGCCGCTGACGCAAAACGAAAACGTGTTCATCGCGGCCAATTCGCCGGCAGAGGCGCTGCGGGATTTTCAGTCCACGAACAAATTCCAGCGCAGCGGCGACGTGCTGCTGCGGCTATCGTACCCGCTTGTGCTCGGCGAAAAACTGACCCTGACGCCGAGCGTGTTGCCCATTTTCCACCTGGCCAACGACAAGTACACGGATGAAAACAATGTCGAACAGGAAATCGAAGGCTCGCAAGGCCTGACGCTGAATGCCAACGTGTTTCTGGACTACAACCTGTCCGACGCAAGCGCGCTGCAACTCGGCGTCGGTGTGCCGCTGGTGGTGCGCGACGCTCGTCCGGACGGACTGACGCGCAGTTTTCTGGCGAGTCTGGAGTATCGGGTGCGGTTTTAGAGTGCCGTCACACCCGCCCCAACAACCCCACATCCACCGTAATCAACAGGCTGTACCCTAACCGTTCCAGCGCCACCTGAAAACGGCGCTTGCCGTCCATTTTCACAATATGCCCGCGCAGCCCCGTGAGCGCGCCGCCGCTGATCTCCACTGGGTCGCCTTCGGCATACAGGGCGCCGGGCACTGCCGTCACGTCGAGGCCGTCTTCCAGGGCGATGCGGCGCAGCAGATCAATTTCCGCCTCCGGAATAGCGAGCAAATCCTTGTCGAACCGCACAAAGCCTACGGCGTTTTCGGTTTCCAATACCGGCAGGTACTCGTGTTTGGTGATTTTTACAAACACATAGCCCGGAATGACCGGCTTCTCGGTCAGCCGGGTGCTGCGCACGTAGCGGCGCAGAAGCCGCAGCAAAGGCACGTACGCGTGGATGTTTTTTTTCGCCAGCGCCCGCTGCACAAATTTCTCGCACTTGGCGCGGGTATGTACGGCAAACCAGCGCGGTTCGGTATCGTGAAGGTGGTTGGTCGGCACAGTTTTGAGTTTCGAGTTTTGCCCGCCTTCGCCGAGGCTATGGCGGGTAAAAGTTTTGAGTGGGGAGGCGACGCAAAGATGGCTGTGTGGCAGGAAAATATTTCGGGAGTTGCGGTTTTTCAACGGATTGCCCGACCTTGGCGCTCGTACCACGGCTCTTGTCATCCCGAAAGGTATCCGTCCGATCTACGAGGGCCACTTCGGTGTCTTACCCGTGGATATCTTTCGGGATGACAAAAAAGTTCAAGCATTCCCCTGCCAGCAATTACAAACAAGATCGTTTATGACAAACGAAGAATTTGAAACCCCGGAAACTCCGGAAGAACCAGTGCCGGAACCACAACCCGAAGGCGTGGATGTTTCCCCCGTGCAGGCGCGGGCCGAGCGCGTAAAAACGCAAATCGGGCAGGTGATCGTAGGGCAGGAAACCATGCTCGACCAGATGCTGGTAGCGCTGTTCACCGGTGGGCACGTCCTGCTGGAGGGCGTGCCGGGCATCGCCAAAACCCTGAGTGCCAAATTGCTGGCGCGCACCATCGCGTCGGATTTCAGCCGCATCCAGTTCACTCCCGACCTTATGCCCGCCGACGTGGTGGGCACGCCGGTGTTCAACATGAAAACATCGGAGTTCAACTTCAAGCCGGGGCCGATCTTTTCCAATATCGTGCTCATTGACGAAATCAACCGCGCCCCGGCCAAAACCCAGGCAGCCCTTTTTGAGGTCATGGAGGAGTTTCAGGTGACCGTGGACGGACACACCTACCCGATGAGCAGCCCGTTTTTTGTGCTGGCTACCCAAAACCCCATCGAGCAGGAGGGCACCTACAAACTTCCGGAAGCACAACTCGATCGCTTTCTGTTCAAAATCGTGCTCGACTATCCCAGCCTGGAAGAGGAAAAAACCATCCTGCGCCGGTTCCGGAACGACTTCGCCGGCGCCCTGCGCGAGACCGTGGAACCTGTGCTCGCGCCTGCCGACATCGCCGACTGCCGCCGCCGCATTGAGCAGGTGTTCATCCGGGAAGAACTGCTGGACTACATCGCCGCTATCGTACATCACACGCGCAACAGCGGCGACCTGTTCCTCGGCGCCAGCCCGCGCGCCTCGCTGGCTTTGATGAAAACCGCCAAAGCACTTGCAGCCATCAACGGCCGCAACTTCGTGACCCCCGACGACATCCGCTACGTCGTGTTCCCGGCTCTGAACCACCGCGTGATCCTTACACCCGACCGAGAAATGGAAGGCTACCACGTGCGGGAAGTGCTGGATGAATTGGTAAAAAAGGTGGAGGTGCCGCGGTAGGGTTGGGGCATCAAAGCAGTTTCCGAATCCGTTTCGTCGGCCCGGGACAAATGGCGTTGTGGCAATTCATACACGCCGTGGTCATGGCTTTGAAATGCGCCGGCGCTTCGGCGGGGGTGGCGTTTTTCATCATCCGGACGGTTTCGAGGTACGACACGGCGAAGGCTTTGTACTCCGAAGACGCCGCTTTTTCGGGTTCGGTGGCGGCCGCGGTGAGGATTTTTTCCGCATCCACAGACCACTCCGGCGTATGGCCCCGCGCGATTTTCTGCTTGGCGGTTTCCGCTTCCCGGTACAGGTCGTTCATTAGAACGGCCAGCTCGCTGCTGCCGTTGGGGTTGGTGTAGTTGCCGTCGGCGGTATCGGCTTCATCGCCTGTGCAGGCAAGTGCGAGGAGAGCGGCGGCGAGGGCTAGGGTGGCAAATTTCAGTGTCATGTGCGGTGTTTTTCGGGCAAATGTAGCGCCTGAGCAGGCAGTATCCATTCCCAGGCGTCGCCAATTTCGTGATCCTGCACAATACCGGAAAAAACAAAACCGCAGCGTTCCAGGATGGTCGTGGAGGCATTTTTTTCGGGCGCTGTTTTGGCAAAAACCGTCAGGGAGGGGTCGGTGTTTCGGGCCAGTTCGAGTAGTGCCCGGCACGCGTGTGTGGCAATTCCCCGGCCTTCAAACGGCGCAAAAGTCCAGTACGAAATTTCCACGCGGCCCCGGTCGGGCGGTCCGGTGAAGGCACAAGTGCCCGCGATCTGGTGGTCCAGTTTCACCAGATACCCGATCCAGGGCGGCTGAAAACCAATTTTGGGATAATACTCCGCCCACATGTCCAGGGCAAGACGGCAGTCTTCCGAGGCGTATGCGGCGTCAGCATAGTCTTCTTCGGGGCGAATAGGTTCCAGTGTGATGTGCATGGGTGGGTTGACTGTGAAAATCTTTACATAGCCCGGTCTTGTGAAAACATCAGGCATGGCAGATGGGAAGACAAAAGTCTTCCCTAACGTAATACATCCCGGATGGCTTCATTTTTATCAAATACGCTTTTGGCAAAAGGGCAAAGCGGAATGATCTTGATGTTGTTTTCGCGGGCGTATTCTACCAGAGCCATGAGCAGTTGGTTGCCCACATTGCGTCCCTTGAATTCCGGGTTTACTTCCGTGTGGTCAATAATCATTTTGTCCTCGCCGGCCCAGGAATAGGTCATTGCTCCGGCTTCCTTACCGTCTTCCATTGCCTGGAAAACGCCCTTGGTTTCCCGATTGATTTGCTGTATTTCCATTGTTTTATCTGTTTTTGTTACTCAGTTTTCTTGACCGGAGTCAACGGGAGCGGTACAAACTCCGTTTCGTTGGGTACTTTGGGGAACTGTTGGTTTGCCCAGTCCTGCTTTGCTTTTTCAATACGCTCCTTGTCCGAAGAAACAAAGTTCCAGTAAATAAAGCGCTCTTCGGGAAACGGTTCGCCACCGAAAATGTACACAGTGGTGTTTTCCAGCAGGTCAAACCGACAAAGTTTGCTGTCTTTGGCTACAAGGAGTTGCTTCGGTGCGTACGTGTTTTCTTCGCTTCGGATTCCGCCCTCCAGAATGTACAGCGCGCTTTCGCCGAACAGGTGCTCGCCAATGTTGACGGTAGCGGCCCGGTTGCTTTTTACCTCGATAAAATACAACGGACTGTGTACGGGCACGGGTGATTTTTTCCCGAATGCCTCGCCTGCAATCAGTTTTAGTTGCACGCCGGACTGCTCCCAACGGGGAATTTCATCGGCTGGGATGTGTGTGAAAAAAGGTTCGGTTTCTTCGAGGTGTTTGGGCATGGCTACCCAAATCTGCAAGCCGTGCAAACTTTTTTCCGAATGGCGCAGGTATTCGGGCGTGCGTTCCGAGTGTACCACGCCTTTGCCGGCGGTCATCCAGTTGACGGCCCCGGGCTGAATTTCGATTTCCGAGCCGATACTGTCGCGGTGCATGATGGCGCCTTCAAACAGGTAGGTGAGTGTGGAAAGTCCGATGTGCGGGTGCGGCGGCACATCCAGGTTTTGGTAGTCTTTCAGTTGGGCCGGCCCCATGTGGTCAATGAACACAAATGGCCCGACGGAACGCTTCTGGCGGAAAGGCAGCAGCCGGCCGACCATGAAACTGCCGATGTCGGCGGCTCTTTCTTCTATGATTAATCCGATGTTCGACATGTGGAGTTTTTTTATGAAATCGTTTTGGACAGCCTCAAATCTTGATCACGCTTGCTCGCCCGACAATCGCCCCGTCACGCTGAAGTAGCAGCTCATAAATGCCGGCAGGCAGATGGTAAACAGGGACAGCAATCACATTTTCCGTTGAACCTGAAACCTTTTGCTCCAACACAAGGCGGCCGTATTGGTTTATCATCTTGATCTGGAGGTTTGCCTTTGAATCGTTGATGTAATGCAGATTAAGCGTATGTTGTACCGGATTGGGATAGATAAGAAGAGGTTCCTCTACGGATGGTGCAGCGGTCGAGGTGACGAGATTCAGGTTTTTGTATTGGACACCTGTTACCGCGTTTTGTGCCGTGTTGAGGGCGCAAATTGCAATCGTTTCCTTGGATACATCGTTCAGAAAATGAAAGGTCGTTATCGTATCCGTGCCCAGAGGGAGGATCTGCTGTCCGCCGATTGTC
>CAYMQY010000143.1:0-11678 GCA_964392655.1 uncultured Saprospiraceae bacterium | reverse complement strand
CCTGCGCCACGACGGTAAATGTGCTGGACAACACCCCGCCCACCATCACCTGCCCCGACAACATCGTCAAAAACACCGACGCGGGCCAGTGCAGCGCAGTGGCGACCTACACCGTGACGGCCTCCGACAACTGCGCCTACACCCTCACGCGCACCAGTCCGGCCAACACGGAGAGCGGTTCGGCTTTCCCGGTAGGCACAACAAATGTGGAATGGAGCGTCACCGACGCAGGCGGAAACGACACGTCCTGCGCCTTCACGGTGACGGTGAACGACAACACCCCGCCCACCATCACCTGCCCGGACAACATCGTCAAAAATACCGACGCAGGCCAGTGCAGCGCAGTGGCTACCTACTCCGTGACGGCCTCCGACAACTGCGCCTACACCCTCACGCGCACCAGCCCGGCGAACACGGAGAGCGGTTCGGCATTCCCGGTGGGAATAACAAATGTGGCATGGAGCGTCACCGATGCGGGCGGAAACGCCACATCCTGCGCGTTCACGGTGACGGTGACGGACGTTCAACTACCCGGAATCACTTGCCCTGGCCCCGTCACCGTCACCTGTTCCGGCAATGTCCCTGCCGTAAACCTCGCGGCAGTTACCGCCACGGACAACTGTGGTGCACCGACCAAATCCCACGTCGGCGACGCGACCAGCAACCTGACCTGCGCCAACCGCAAAACCGTCACCCGCACGTATCGGGCAACCGACGGCTCCGGCAACAGCACCACTTGCTCGCAGGTGATCACCGTGTTCGACAACGTGAAGCCCAACTTCACCTCGGTGCCCGCCAACGTGACCGTGCAGTGCAACAGTGTGCCCGCTGTGGGCGCCGCCACGGCTACCGACGGCTGCGCCGGAGCGGTGACGGTGGTGTACAACGGCCAGACAACCGAGTCCGGCGCCTGCACCGATGCCTACACCATCACCCGCCAGTGGACGGCTACCGATGCCTGCGGCAACACCAAAACCGCCACCCAGCGCATCAATGTAATTGACACACAAAAGCCGAACTTCACCACCATGCCGGCCAACGTGACGGTGCAGTGCAGCGCCATTCCGGCCCCGGCTTCGCCAACAGCAACGGACAATTGTGACGCGGCGGTGGCCGTGACCTACAACGGCCAGACGCAAACCAACGGCGCCTGCCCCAACGCCTACACCCTGACCCGCACCTGGACCGCCGCCGACAACTGCGGCAACACCAAGACCGTCACGCAACGCATCACCGTGGTGGACAACGGCAAGCCGGTGTTCACAGCGTTCCCGGCCAACACGAGCATGTCCTGCCACGAAACGCCGCCGGCAGTGGGCAGCCCCACGGCCTCCGACGGCTGCGGCACGGCTACGGTGACCTATCTGGGCCAGACGACCGTGAGCGGAAACTGCCCGGGCAACTACCAGATCCGCCGCACCTGGCGGGCCACCGATGCTTGCGGCAATAGCACCGCCTCGACGCAAACGATTCAGGTGTCCGACACCGGTGCGCCGGTGTTTACCTCCACGCCCGGACCGCTCACCATCGAATGCGGTGATCCGCTGCCGCCCTTGGTCAACCCGACTGCCTCGGACGCCTGCGGCGGGTACGTGCAAATCACCTTCCTGGGCAATGTGCCGAGCGGCAGCGGCTGCGCGGCGGATTACACCGTGACCCGCAGCTGGCGGGCCGAGGATTTGTGCGGCAACTCGGCCACCACCTCACAAGTGATTACGGTGCTGGGGAACAGTTACGGCGAAGAGGGCGCGGAAAACCGCGAAGAGGGCGCTACGGGACTCATCGCTCATCGCTCATCGCTCATCGTTACTCCCAATCCGACGACAGATCGGTTCTGGCTCGACTTGTCCGACTATGCCGGCGAGGTGGTGACGATTTCGATTTTCGACGATCTGGGCCGACTGATTTGGGAGCGCCGCATCCCTGCGGTGCAGGAACGCAAACTGTCGGTGAGCCTGCTCGAGGCGGGGGCAAAGGCGGGGATTTACACCGTCAGTGTCCGCTCGGCGAGTAGCGTAGTGGCGAAGCGGGTGGTGCTGGTGGAGTGAGTAACATTGTCAATTACGATTTGCGAGGGTGTCTTCATAAGTTGACGATGTTGACAGGTGAGATACCCTCGCAAATCTATGCTTATGGGAAAACCTCCTCGGTACCTGCCAGTCAGTGATATCCGAAATACCTACCTTTGGGGTGTCGCTCTGGTTGCATCAAGGGCAGCAGGGCTTCGGAAACATGGATTACAACTTCCTAAGGCTGTGGCTTTTAATTACATGGCTGGTGGCGGGCAGGTTTTCCTCGAGCCTGATCGCCCAGCAGGTGGGTGTAGAGATGCTTAGCCCGCGCCAAGGTTTGTCGCAGGGCTACGTCAACTGCATTCTGCAAGATCGGGAGGGCTTCATTTGGTTAGGCACAAAAAACGGGCTGAACCGTTACGACGGCTATCGGTTTGAGGTACTGACGCACGACCCATACGATTCTTTTTCACTTTCCGACGACCACATCAACACGCTTTCCGAATACGGCGACTTTCTGATCGTAGGTACCCAGAGCAACGGACTAAACCTGCTGCACAAAAAAACAAGGCGAGTATGCCGGATCCCCAACAGCGTCTTTCGCCCCGGCGCTGCTCCCGACTATGTGTCCGTTCTCTGGGCGGCTGCCGACGCTGATGGACAACTCTGGGCGCAAGTCGCCATCACGCCCTACAACCTTCTCTACAAAATCGCGCTCCCGAAAGGTTTTTGGGACAGCCCTGATATGCACACGGACAAGTTGCAGGGGTTGAGCGCACAAACGTGGCCGCGACAGATGTGGAGCAATGTCGCAATGAGCCACAATGCCCGAAGGATTTACGCCATTGTTCAGGACAGTTTTTTTCAGATAGACACACGAACGGGCGCATGGGCGCATACTACCCTGCTGCCGGAACTGGACTTCGGCAGTCTGAAAAGCATAGACCTTGACCCGAAGGGGCGGATTTGGATCGCAGACTTCCTGAACTACAATTTGACCCGATTGTACCGACTGGAACACGGGAAGAGGCTTGCGCCGGTGTCCGTGCCACCGGATTTTTCCCAAATCCAGCACTTCGCGCCCGGTCTGATCTGGCTCACCTGCCACGACCGAAACGTGGGGTTCAGGCTTGACGAGGCAGGCAATTTTGACCCAAATCGTCCGGCATTCCCACCCGTGCGGATACCGCGTGGCCGTTCGTACGGTATTACCGACCGCTCCGGGCTGGTCTGGATGGGTACTTGTGGCATCGGAGCGATCAAGGTCAACCTGCGTTCGCAGCACTTTCGCCGGTTATTTCCCGGAAAAAGTATATACGGCGGGGTCTTTCAGGATTGGAACGGCAACATTCTGACCTATGACAACCTCACAAATACCCTTTTTTCATCAGAATTGGCAAAAAACCCGAAAACGCCGTTCTTACCCGGCCTGAACAACCTGCACTCCGCCACCAAAATCGAGAAAGACGCGCAGGGGAACTACTGGATTGCCGGTACGCTCCGCAATACGCGTGATTTTTTGTTGAAAAAAGTCGCCCCTTCGGGCGATGTCGCCACGTTCACCATCCCGCACACCATCACCTATTTCGACTACGTTTTGCTGGCTTTAGACGGTGATGGACACCCCTGGGTGGCTGCCGACAGCCGTTTGTTTCACTTCGATCCCGGGGCAGAACGTTTCGACATCTATAGTTTTCAAAAAACGCTGCCGGAAGCAAAGGGCACAACAGCGTTGGCACAGACCGCCGATGGCTCCTGGTGGATCGGGACGGATAAAGGCCTGGTGCGAGCAAAGCCCGCCGCGAAAGGCTTCGATTTTTTTGTTTTCAAAAACAACACGACCGACCGCAATTCCCTGCGTCACAACCTGGTATCATCCATTCTGGCTGACCCGACCGACCCTTCGATACTCTGGGTCGGTACAAAAGGCGGCGGGTTGAATCGTCTGGACATCCGCAGCGGGCGGTTCAGCCACCTGACCACCCGCGAGGGGCTGCCCAACGACGTAATCTACGGGGTGCTGGCCGACGACAGGGGCAACCTCTGGCTGAGTTCGAACAAGGGCCTGACGTGCTACCAGCCCGGCACCGGACTGATTAAAACCTACACCGAAGAAGACGGCATTCAGGGCAACGAGTTCAACACCTGGGCCTACGGCAAAGCCGTTGACGGCACACTGTTCTTCGGCGGCTTGAACGGGCTTACAGTTTTTCACCCCGACCGGCTGACCGAAGACACCCTTGCTCCCCGAACCTTGCTGACGGGCCTGCGGCTTAACAACCGCGTAGTATCACAGCACGATAGCACAGGGCCACTCCGGCAAAGCATGGAGTTTACCCGAGCCATTGAGGTGCCGTTTTCCAGCAACAACATTACGCTTGAATTTGCGGCCATGAACTTTGCAGCACCCGCCAAAAATCGCTTCCGCTACTATCTGGAAGGGGCCGAGGCGGAATGGGTGCATGAGAGTGCGGAACACAGCGCGACCTACCTCAACCTCCCCCCCGGGGCCTACACGTTTCGGGTAAAAGGGGCCAACAGCGAGGGCGTATGGAGCGAGCAGGCAACGACGCTGAAAATCACCGTGCTTCCCCCCTGGTACCGCAGCTGGTGGGCTTGGCTTACCTACGTCCTGTTGTTGGGTGGCAGCGTCTACGCTTTTTACCGCTACCAGTTGCGGACCAAACTCGAACACGCCGAAAACGAGCGTCTCAAAGAATTGGACGCGGTAAAAACCCGGTTCTACACCAACATTACCCACGAATTCCGCACTCCGCTCACCGTTATCCTCGGTATAGCCGACCAACTCAAGGCGCCTTCCTTCAACCGGGCTGGTCAGGCATTCGACACGGGCATGGAGATGATCCAGCGCAACGGCCGGCAACTCCTGCAACTCATCAACCAGGTGCTGGATTTGTCCAAACTGGAATCCGGCACCATGCACCTCCAACTCGTACAGGGCGACGTGGTGGGGTTTGTCAAGTACCTCGTTGAGTCGTTCCAGTCGTACGCTGAAGGCAAGCGCATAGCGCTGAGTTTTGAGGCAGCGCTTCCCCAATTGCACATTGCCTACGACCGGGAAAAACTCCAGGCAATTGTATCGAACCTGATCTCCAACGCCATCAAGTTCACACCGGCCGGAGGGCGCGTGGCGGTACATCTGTCGGCGATAAACCCGCCATCCGCCGCCACCCAAATTCACATCCGTGTATCCGACACGGGCGTTGGCATCCCCGAGGAAAAACAGCCCCATATTTTCGACCGCTTCTATCAGGTGGACAATTCCGAGACGCGGACGGGCGAGGGCACAGGCATTGGGCTGGCATTGGTGCGCGAATTGGTCAAACTCATGGGCGGCGACATTGCGGTGGAAAGCCGATCGGGCACAGGCGCTGCGTTTTCGGTGACACTGCCCGTTTTCCCTGTCGTCGAGGGAATGCCGAGGTTCGCGCCGGATGACTTTTCCGCCCCGGCCGACGGTCAGCAGATGCCCCTGCTCCCGGAGGCGCAGGACTATATGGTTTCCCCTCCATCGGACAGGGCGGGTGAGGCTTTACCACTCGTGTTGCTGATAGAAGACAATGCCGACGTGCGCCACTACCTGAACCAATGTTTGCGCGACCGGTACCGGGTCATGGAAGCGCGCGACGGGCAGGAAGGCATTGAGCAAGCCCTGGAACAGGTACCCGATCTGATCGTGAGCGATGTGATGATGCCGCGCAAAGACGGGTTCGCGGTGTGCGATGCGCTGAAAAACGACGAGCGTACGAGCCACATCCCCATCGTACTGTTGACGGCACGGGCGGCAGTGGAAGATCGCATCGCTGGTCTGCGGCGCGGTGCGGACGCGTATCTGGCCAAGCCATTTCATCAGGAAGAACTACTCGTTACGCTGTCAAACCTGCTCGAACTCCGCAAAAAATTGCAGGCCAAGTGGGGTGCCCTACTGCTTGCTCCGGCATCCGCAGGGTCGTCAGCGCCGGAACCGGAGGATGCCTTTTTGTTAAAAGTCAAAACGATCATTGAGGAACAAATGGCCGACTACGGCTTTGATGTGGACACCCTCAGTCGCACCATAGCCATGAGCCAATCGCAGCTCCTGCGCAAGGTGACGGCTCTGACAGGCAAAAGCACGGCGGCTCTGATTCGGGCGGTGCGCCTGGAGCGGGCGCGAACCTTGCTGCTGGCAGGCGGCAAAAACATCACCGAAGTTGCCTTTGAGGTAGGCTTTGACGACCCCAAGTATTTCAGCCGTGTTTTTGCCGAAGAATTCGGTGTGCCGCCGAGTAAACTGTAAAACAGCCCGTTTTTTATTGAATCAGGGCAAAATGCTGGATAAATCCACCTTTTTGCCGGAAAAGTCCTCCTGTTTCAGAAGGCTTTGCCAACTTTTTTGTGCCACGAAAAATGGCGCGAGCAGCCACCCTTAGCCTGGTTCATTATTAAAAAAACATCTTTTTATGCAAGCACTCGTATCCATCGGAAAAACTGCCTTCGACAACCGCCGTTCCAAGGGAATAAAAATCGCCACAATTTTGTGCATATTGTTTTTAGCGGCAGGCAAACCGCTGTTGCAGGCGCAATTCTTTACCTGCACGGATTTCATCGGACCCGTGGTCAATATCCCCTCCCTGCCCTACAACGGCACCAACCTGACTACATGTGGAGCAGGCAACGATAACACGGAGGACAATACCCCCGTTTGTGGTAACAGCAACTATTGGGGCGGCGAGGATTTGATTTTCCAGTTTACGCCCGCCGGGACCGGCATGGTTACCATTTCGTTGACGACCGCCACCGGGTATGTCGGCATGATGTTGTACAACGGCTGCCCGTCCATTTTAACAGGCTCTCCCGGTTCCTGTGCAGTCAGCAACGCCAAGAGCACGGCACCCGGTACCCTGACGATGAACGTTATGCTAATTGAGGGGGTAACCTACTACCTGCTGGTAGACAATTATCCTAGTCCGAGCTGCATCACCAGTTTTGATCTGTCCATCCCGGCGCCGCCCGCCCCCGACCCTTGTGATAGTATCGGTACACTGGAATGTGGAATACCGGTCTCTGTTACCCTGTCGGGGTCGGGTCGCTGGAGTTTTCCGGGTTCCTCTTATCCATCCAATACTTGCGGATTCAATACCCCCGGCCAGGAAAAGATATTCCGCTTTACACCACTTACCACGGGTGTTTATACGCTCAGGCCGCTGGGATATTCATTTTGTGACATTGATTTTTTTTACAAAGAAGCGTCGGCGGGGTGCAATAATACCGGCTGGACTTGCATCGCCGATACCGATTCGCCGTTTAATTATTCCACCGGAACGCTGACACGCGGCGTGGAATACTACATCCTGCTTGATGCGGAATGTCTGCAAACCACCACGCAAAGCTTCCGGATCAACTGCATCATTCCCAACCCCTGCGATGAGATCGATACTCTCGTCTGCGGTGTGCCGACAACGGCAGTCATCTCGGGAAACGGTCGCTGGTTTGACGGGGGTTGCGGGTTGAGCGCAAACGGGGGACGGGAAAAATTGTACAGTTTTACCCCCATTACGACAGGGCCGTATTTCCTGCAGATCAATTCTGCCGCAGGGGTTGATGTCGACTATTTTTACAAAGCTGCTTCGGACGGCTGTACATCCACGGGCTGGACGTGCATCGGCAATATTGACCAACCGGGTACTTATCCCGTCGGAACGCTGACAGCAGGCATTGAATACTTTATTCGACTCGACCCGGTAATTGAGGCTGCTGTGGAGCATACTTTCCAGATTATCTGCCCGGCGGCGGATCCCTGTGCAAACATCACCAATCTGGCTTGCGCTACACCAACGACGGTTACACTCGCCGGCAGCGGCCTTTGGAACAGCGCTGGCTGCCTCTTTAGTACCCCGGGGGCGGAAAAGATATACCGTTTTACGCCGGCCACCACGGGCGTACACCAACTTCAGGTGTCTGTTGCCAGCACCACGGGGTATATTGACTATCAGTACAAAGCGGCTTCGGACGGTTGTACATCCACCGGCTGGGTCTGCATTGACGGCTTCAATGCAGCAGGTACTGCTACAACCGGTATATTGACCGCAGGGATAGAGTATTACATCCTGCTCGATGCGAAAGGTACCACGTATTCCACACAGACTTTTCAGATAATATGCCCTGAGCCTTGCACAAGTATCACCCCTTTGCCCTGCGGCACGCCGGCTACGGCCAATTTGTCGGGTGCGGGCATCTGGGATTTTTCGGGCACTTACCCGGGCAACAGTTGTGGAGGCACCACGCCGGGCATAGAGCAGGTGTACAGCTTTACTCCCACCGAAACCGGCATGCACACCCTTCAGGCGACGTCGGCATCCGGCTCGTTTATTGATTATTTTTACAAAGCGGCTTCGGGTGGCTGCAACAGTACCGGCTGGACCTGCATAGACGACATCGCTACGGCAGGCACGGCCACCTTCGGCCCTTTGACGGCGGGGGTGGAGTATTACCTCCTCCTCGATGGCGAAAGCACGGCTTCCAGCATACAAACATTTCAAATTTGGTGTCCTGAACCCTGCAGGATTATCTCTCCACTGGAATGTGCCACACCGGCCACAGCTACCTTGTCGGGCACAGGTGTCTGGGATTTTTCGGGCACTTATCCGGCTAACAGTTGCGGCGTCGGCACGCCAGGTAAGGAAAAGGTGTACAGTTTTACACCCACGGTAACGGGCATGCATAGCCTTCAGGTGACGTCGGCATCAGGCCCGTTTGTAGACTATTTTTACAAAACGGCCTCAACCGGCTGCAGCAATACCGGCTGGACCTGCATAGATGATGTCGTAACGGCGAGCACGACCACCTTCGGGCCTTTGACGGCAGGGGTGGAGTATTACATCCTGCTGGATGGCGAAAGTACGGCTTCCAGTACGCAAACATTTCAAATAACTTGCCCTGATGTTTGCTCGGGCATCACCCCGCTGGCCTGCGCCACAGCGGTCACGGTTACCTTGTCGGGCACGGGTGTCTGGGATTTTTCAGGCACTTATCCAGCCAACAGCTGCGGCATCGGCACGCCGGGTCAGGAACGGATGTACAGATTTACGCCCGCCACGACGGGTGTATATGCCCTGCAGGTAACATCGGCTTCCGGCCAGTTTATAGATTATTTTTACAAAGAGGCTTTTGACGGCTGCAACAATACCGGTTGGGTCTGCATAGACGACATTGTAACGGCCGGCACCGCCACGATCGGAGTATTGACGGCAGGGGTGGAATACTACATCCTGCTGGATGGGGAAAGTACGACTTACGCCACGCAGACATTCCAGGTTTTGTGCCCGACGGCTGCTCCTTCCTGCCTGGTCGCGCCCACCTCGCCGGCCAACAACACCTCGCTCTGCGCGACCGGCTCCGCTACCCTTTCATGGCCCGGCGCTGCGGACGCGACCGGTTATGATGTCTATTTCGGCACCTCGCCGACCCCGCAGTTTTACACGACCACGAGTTCAACCAGCATTTCGATTGGCCCGCAAGCAGCCGGCACATATTACTGGCAAGTCCGACCATCCAATTTTGGCGGCACAGCCGGCGGTTGCCCCATTTGGTCGTTTACTGTAAATCCGAAACCCGTCGGCAACACCTTTGCCAACCCGATCCTTATCGGCTCCTTGCCGTATTCCGTGACGGGCAACAATCTGGCAGTGAATTGCTGGACGAGTAATTATACGGGAGCGAACAGCCAATCTGCGCCCGATGTGTTTTATCGCTTTACCAAGACGGACTGCCAAAGCCGGGTGAACATCTCGTTGTGCGGCTCCACATTTGATACGTACCTGCACGTTCTGGATGCTTCGGGTGGCTGGGTGGCCTCGGACGACAACAGCGGCGAATGTGCACCCTACCTGTCATCGGCTTTACAACTCAATTACCTGCCGGCAGGGACCTACTACATTGTCATAGAGGGCTTGTCTGCCGCTACAGGCACATACGACCTGAGCGTGACAGCCGGCGACCTTGCCGCGCCGATGATTTTGAATTGCCCGGATGATCAGTATGTGTTGGCTTGTTCGGCTACTTTACCCGATTACACAGGTTTACTAACTACCGGCGACAACTGCCCCGGCACGGTCACGGTAATTCAAACGCCAACGCCGGGTGGGGAACTCAACGATGCTGTGATCGTAGCCCTGACAGCGACCGATGTGGCCGGAAATACGGCGACCTGTACCTTCACGGCCGCTCTGATAGACGACACCCGGCCCACGTTCACTTGCCCAGCCCCGCCGTTTACGCTGAACACCAACGGTACCGCCGGCTGCTCCGTAAGCATCCCTGACTTGGTGAGCATGGTAACCGACGAAGCAGACAACTGCGCGCTCCGGGCCGTGAACCCGGTGACGCAGAGCATTCCGGCAGGTACTTACTCGGGCGTGTCACAGGAACAACTTATCCCCGTCACTGTCACAGTTTGGGACAATGCCGTGCCTGCTAATAAAACTGCTTGCACGATCTATTTCAGGGTAAATGACGATGATGCGCCCGACATCACCTGTCCTGACGCGGTTACCGTCACCTGTGTCGGCAACGTACCCTCGGTGAACCTTGCTGCCGTGACAGCCTCCGACAACTGCGGCGCGCCTACCAAATCCCACGTCGGCGACGCGACCAGCAACCAGACCTGCGCCAACCGCTTCACCGTCACGCGCACCTACCGTGCCACCGACGGCTCGGGCAACTCGGCCACCTGCTCACAGGTCATCACCGTGTTCGACAACGTGAAACCCAACTTCACTTCCGTGCCCGCAAACGTGACCGTGCAGTGCAACAGCATTCCGGCAGTGGGAACGGCCACGGCTACCGACGGCTGCGGCGGAGCGGTGACGGTGGTGTACAACGGCCAGACAACTGAGTCCGGCGCCTGCACCGATGCCTACACCATCACCCGCCAGTGGACGGCCACCGACGCCTGCGGCAATACCAAAACCGCCACCCAGCGCATCAACGTGATTGATACACAAAAGCCAAACTTCACCACCACGCCGGCCAACGTGACGGTGCAATGCAGCGCCATTCCGGCTCCGGCTTCGCCAACAGCAACCGACAACTGCGACGCGGCGGTGGCCGTGACCTACAACGGCCAGACGCAAACCAACGGCGCCTGCCCCAATGCCTACACCCTGACCCGCACCTGGACCGCCGCCGACAACTGCGGCAACACCAAAACCGTTACCCAACGCATAGTAGTGGTGGACAACGGCAAACCGGTGTTCACGGCGTTCCCGGCAAACGCGAGTATTTCCTGCCACGAAACGCCGCCGGCAGTGGGTACGCCCACCGCCTCCGACGGCTGCGGAGGCAACGTGACCGTAACCTACCTGGGCCAAAGCACCACGAGCGGAAACTGCCCGGGCAACTACCAGATTCGCCGCACCTGGCGGGCCACGGATGCCTGCGGCAACAGTACTGCCTCGACGCAAACGATCTCGGTGTCGGACACCGGTGCGCCGGTATTTACCGCCACGCCCGGCCCGCTCACCATCGAATGCGGCGATCCGCTGCCGCCCTTGGTCAACCCGACTGCCTCGGACGCCTGCGGCGGGTATGTGCAAATCACCTTCCTCGGCAACGTGCCGAGCGGCAGCGGCTGCGCGGCGGATTACACCGTGACCCGCAGCTGGCGGG
>CAYMQY010000142.1:0-11686 GCA_964392655.1 uncultured Saprospiraceae bacterium | reverse complement strand
CGCAATCACGGCATACAGAATCAGCCAGAGATAGTCCGGTTGCCAGAAAATAGCCGGCAAAATCCCGGGCGTGAAGAGCACTAATATCAAAAGGGCGTATTGCCGCCATTTTGCCCACATCGCGCCTGTGCTGCGGGGCAGCAACGCAACCGGCTCCACATACTGGAACGTCATGGACACCAGCAGCATGCCCAATATGACTGCAGCGAGAAAAAAAGCGATGTGGTACCAGACGACCAACTGAAGAAGCCCGGCCAGTAGCCAACCAGCCGGAAAACCCCGGAAGGAGGTGTGCAATTCGAACAACTGGAAGGGTACACCTGCCACGGTAAATTTAGGTGCCAGGTATCGCACATGTGCGAGGGCGCTATTGGGCAAAAAGACTACCGCAATGCCGCTGCTCCACGCCGCCGCCGCCGCGTAGTTTGCTGAAAAAAGGAAAAAAACTGTGCCGGGAAGCAGCAGCAGCCCGGTATCCAGCAGGCAAACTTTCCAGGCCGGCAAGGCTGTTTGTTGTAAAAAACCGCTGTCCTTGCGTCCCAGGTGCAGCCAGCCGGCGATACCAAACCCGGCGGCGGCGGCCAGCCCCGGCGACAAATCGGCCAGCCGCAGGAGTGCCGGCGCCCACAAGCCGGCAGTCACGACCAGCAGTACGAGCAGAATGCCCCAGCCGGTTTCCCGAAGCGCCCGATAAATTTGTTTCCAGCGAAGTTTGCACAAAAATCCCATCAATCCTGCCGGGCACTCGTTTTGGCCCTCTATTTGATAGCAAAAGTATCGCTATGCTTCTTAATCACTCTACCTTCGCCCCTCTTTAATACGCGCGTTGGAAATCCCCCTTGTTTTCCACCCGATTGTTTCGCTCCGTACCGGCCTTCGGTACTCAACCGATTTTCATTTGTGCAATATCTACAACTGATGGCCGTCCCCGTCGGCCCTGCCAATGACAACCTCATCTTTGTTGCTGAAAAAACAGCATTGGAACCGTTGGCGACTCATCTCCAGCCTGCCGAAATGGCATTCCTCCGTCAATCGGCTGCCAAAGGTGTCTGCTCGTATTTTTTCCCCCAGGCCGACCGCGCCGTGTTTGTCCACTTGCTGGAACCCGCATCCGACCCGACACTCCGGTTGGAGCAAGCCCGGCTCAGCGGAAACAACCTGCTCCGCGACATGCAGCACTACAAAGCCGAATCGGCGGTAGTGCAAAGTTTTGCCGTAGATGAAATCACGATTGCCTTCCTGGAGGGCCTTATGCTGGGCAACTACCAGTTTGCCCGCTACCTTTCCGCTCCGGAAAAAAAATCGGCGGCTCTCAAGTCCCTCTGCTGGGCACACGAAGACGCCCCTGTGCAAGCTATCGCCGAGTTGAACGCCGTAGCGCACGCGGTTTTCCTTGCCCGCGACCTCGTAAACGAACCCCACTCCCACTTCGATACCCTGAAATTGGCCGAAGCCGCCCGCGAAGCCGGGCGCACATTCGGTTTTTCCGTGGATGTGCTGGGGAAAGATAAAATTGTAAGCCTCGGCATGGGCGGGCTGCTTGCAGTGAATCAGGCAAGCAGCGTGCCGCCGCAGTTTTGTATTCTGGAGTGGAAACCGGCCGGAGCGCGGAATACCAAACCGGTGGTGCTCATCGGCAAAGGCGTGGTGTACGACACCGGCGGCCTCAGCCTGAAAACGCCCGAAGGTATGGAAAGCATGAAGTGCGACATGGCCGGAGCGGCAGCCGTTATCGGCGCCATTTCCGCCGCCGCGCGCACCGACCTGCCCGTGCATATCGTAGGCCTTATTCCGGCGACAGACAACAAGGTGGGCGACAACGCCCTTATGCCGGGCGACGTGATCCGCATGTACTCGGGCACTACGGTGGAGGTCACCAACACCGACGCCGAGGGCCGCATCATCCTTGCCGACGCCCTGCACTACGCCAAACAGTACGACCCCGAACTTGTGCTCGACATCGCCACACTCACCGGCGCCGCCGTGCGCGCGCTGGGCAGCCAGGCGATCTGCTACATGGGTACCGCCGGTACGCCGGTCAAACGCGCCCTCGAAGACAGCGGCTTCCGCACCTACGAACGCCTCGTCGAACTTCCGCTCTGGAAAGAATACGGCGAAGAACTCAAAAGCACCGTTGCCGACCTTAAAAATATGGGCCACGGCCCCGCCGGCATGATCACCGCCGGAAAATTTCTGGAACATTTCGCGGATTATCCCTGGTTGCACCTCGACATCGCCGGGCCTGCGTATCTTCGCGCCCCGAACGGCTACCGGCCCAAAGATGGAACCGGTGTGGGCGTACGCCTGCTGTTCGATTTTTTGAAACAATACGGACGATAGGTTTTCACCGCAGAGACGCTTGTTTCACCGCAGAGACGCGGAGACGCCGAGTTTTTCCACAACAAAAACTCCGCATCTCCGCGTCTCTGCGGTGAAAAACCCCGCGTGCTCCGCCGTGCGAGCACAACACACCACCAATTCATGGAAAACAACATAACCATCGGAATCACCTGCGGCGACATCAACGGCATCGGGCTGGAAACCGTTTTGAAAGCCCTGGCGATCGGAAAAGCCGGCGAAAAATTCCGCACCGTCATTTACGGCAGTACCAAAGTGGTGGCTTACCACAAAAACATCATCACGCAGGACAACATCCAGTTCCACTCCGTACAAACTCCCGAAGAGGCACAGGCCGGTCGTGTCAACATCATCAACTGCTGGCAGGACAACGTGAACATCACCCTCGGCAAGCCGAGCGATGTAGGTGGCAAATGCGCGTTCCTCGCGCTCGAACGCGCGGTGAAAGACCTCAAGTCGGGTGCCATTGATGCCCTTGTCACCGCGCCCATCCACAAAAAAGCCATGCAAATGGCCGATTTTCCCTTCATCGGGCACACCGAATACATCACCAACGAGTTCAAAGCCAAAGACTCGCTCATGCTGCTCGTGTCGGACAACCTGCGCATTGGTGTCGTGACCAACCACCTGCCGCTGAAGGATGTGGCGGCTGCCGTCACCAAGGACAAGGTGCTGCGCAAACTGCAAATCCTGGCCGAAACCCTCCGGGTGGATTTCAACATCGGCAAACCGACCATTGCCGTGCTGGGTCTCAACCCGCACGCCGGCGACGAAGGCGCCATCGGTGCCGAAGACGATGCCGTCATTCGCCCCGCCATCGAACAGGCCAAGGAAAAAGGCATCCTCGCCTACGGGCCGTTTCCCGCCGACGGGTTTTTCGGCTCCGGGCAATTCCAAAAGTTCGACGCCATCCTCGCCATGTACCACGATCAGGGCCTGATTCCCTTCAAAACGCTCTCGTTCGGGGAAGGCACCAACTACACCGCCGGCCTGGCCTCGGTGCGAACCTCGCCCGATCACGGCACGGCATACGACATTGCCGGCAAGGGCGAAGCCGATGAGTCGTCGTTCATCCGCGCCCTGTATCTGGCCGCCGACATCGTGCGCAACCGCAACGAATACCTCGACATGCACGCCAACTCGCTCGAAACCCGCAAACGCAAGGCGCTTGTCAGTGAAACCGGGGAGGATGAGGAAGTGGTGGAAGTGCCGGAAGAGTGAGGTTGGAAAGTTTCTGGTTGGAAGGTTAGAGGGTTGGAAAGTGTGCGCCTGCAATTTTCCAACCCTCTAACCTACCAACCAGAGCCCCCCTCACTCCACAAACTTGAAAATATTCGCCTTGTACAGCCGCTTGTTGGGCACGTTCACGTCCGGCTGGCCGATGCAGTAGAGCGTGCCGCTGCGAATTTTGAAGTTTTCGGCCAGGTAGGGCAAGGTCGTCGGGCGGTACATTTTTCCAGCCAGCCCCGTGCGCAGGTCAATTTCTTTTAACGTCAGGTAGCCGCCGCGGCCCTGAAACCGGCCGTATGCGCGCTCCAGGGCGGCATCCACCAGCACTTCTTTTTTCCAGCCGGCGTTTCGGTGGTAGGTGAGCGGGCCGGACTCGTCTTGCCAAGGCGCTACGTTGAACCGCAACAGGCGGTCATTCTGGTGGTCGAGCAGGTACAGTTCCGAACCGATTTTGAACAACGGCGCGTACACCGAATCCCGGGCCAACTGGCTGAAAAAACCGATCTCGGTCACTAATGCATTGGTTTCAGCCATTTTGGTCAGGTTGTCGGGGTTGAGTGCCTGCATCGGGTCGGCCAGCGGGCTTTTTCCCTCGAGGATGTCGTCTTTGTCCACATCGGGAATAGTCTGCATGTATGCCGCCAGAATACTCCGGTAGCGGCGCAGGAGTTGCGCTTCGGCCACCTCGTCGCGGATTTGGGCCAGCAAGTGCTGCTTGCGCTCCGGGTCAAAGTACGTGTACTGCACCGATTGGCGGAACGGCCCGGATTTCCGGAAAAAATAATGCTCCCGGTGTTCCAGCACACAGGGTTCCACCAGGCGGTGAAACTCTGCTGCGGCATAGCGGGGAAAGGTGTCGAGCCGATTTTCCGAGCGCGTGAATTCCCAGGCCCGGTTTTCGCCTACGGCGTGAAAATCGCCGGTGCAGCTCTGGTGCAGGCGTTCGACAACACCAGGCAATTCCAGTGTAGCAATGGTGCGTCCGTTGTCGTCGGTGAGCCGCAGCACATATTTTTTGCCTTCATGCACCAGCAGCACCAGGTCTTTTCCGGCAAAAACGTAATCCAGCAGGTTGGTTTTGAAATCTTCCTCAAAAATAGACTCGACGGGTTTGCTGGAAATAGCCACTTCGGGCAGGGAAACCGAAGTAGGTACCAGAGCAATATTCAGGTTGATATTACGGCCCGAAGCCGGTACCGTGTCGAGCGCAATGCGCTTTGCGAAAAAACCGATGCAGCGGATGCTGAGCCGGTCCGGTTTTCTTGCGCTGCGCAGCCGGAATTTGCCGTCGGCGTCGGTCATGGTTTGTGCGGAATCGTCGGATTGCACCGTAGCGCCCGGCAGCGCCTCGCCGGTTTCGTCTACCACAGTGCCCGATACCGTCCAGTCGGTGGCTTGTGCCGTGAGGGTTAACCCACAGAGCAGGCAAAAGCAAAAACAGAGCAGTTGTTTCATCGGGTTGAAATTCTGAAAAATACCCGAAGCGCAACCTGGTCAATTCGTGAATACCCCGCTATGGTGTGCGAACGAGAGTGGGTGTCTCGTAAGTGCGATTTTCACAGGAGTCGCTTTTTTCAGACAGGATCAACAAGATTTACAGGATTTTCGGCGGCGAAGCCGCCTCAGTTATCTTGTAAATCTTGTTGATCCTGTCTGAAAAATGGATGTCTCTGAACATGCTGTCTTTTGATTGACTTATGAGACACCCACTGCGTATCCGGATTTACTTGGCAAAACCACCCCGTGCCCAGTTTTTCAGCAGGGCAATTTCATCGGGTGTAAGCGCCGGTTTTTTCATCTTGAAAGGCATGAACTTGGCGTCGTCCTGTGGCAGTTCGACCCGCGCGATAATGTCGTTGATGTGCTTTTGGGCAGCCTCGTAGGTGTCCAGCGCTTCTTTTTTGCCGTTTTGAGCCGGGTAGTGGCAGGGTGTGCATTTGCCGAGCAGCAGCGGACTGATGTCGGCGGCGTAGGTGACTTTTGGTACCGCCGGAGCCGATTTTTCCGCAGAAGTCGGCGCCGTTTTGGGTGAACAGGCCACGGCCACAAAGGCCAGACAGAGTAGCAGAGCAAACAGGTGTTTCATGAAAATATAAACAGGTTGGTTAATTACTGCCTTCTTCCGTACGAGCGCGCTCCTCGGCTTCTTTTTTCAGGCGCTGCTGTTCGCGTTTGGCGCGATCCTCGGCCTCGATTTTGTCGTAGGCTTTGATGATATCCTTCACCAGGCGGTGTCGCACCACGTCTTCGGTGGTTAGCGAGAGCACCTCGATGCCGCTCACCCCGTCGAGGATTTCCATCGCCTGCCGCAGGCCCGATTTCTGGTGGCCGGGCAGGTCAATCTGGCTCAGGTCGCCGGTGATGATGCACTTGGCACTGGGGCCGAGGCGTGTGAGGAACATCTTGATTTGCAGCGGCGTAGCGTTTTGCGCCTCATCGAGAATGATGTAGGCGTTGTCCAGCGTACGGCCACGCATGAACGCCAGCGGCGCGATTTCGATGACGCGGTTGTCCATGAAAAACTGGAGTTTGTCCATGGGCAACATGTCGTCGAGTGCGTCGTAGAGCGGGCGCAGGTAGGGGTCCACTTTTTCCTTGAGGTCGCCGGGCAGGAAGCCGAGGTTTTCGCCGGCTTCCACGGCAGGGCGTGTGAGCACGATTTTTTTGACCATCTTGTTCTTCAGCGCGCGCACGGCAATGGCCACGGCGGTGTAGGTTTTGCCGGTGCCGGCAGGGCCGATAGCGAACACGATGTCGTTGGTTTCGCACACCTCCACGAGGCGTTTCTGGTTGCGGGTTTTGGCCTTGATGGGCCGTCCGTCGCGTCCGAACAGGATGGCGTTGCTGGAGTCGCCGTTCACGGGGATACGCACCTCGAAGGGGTTTTCGCCGCCGAGCAGGTCTTCCACCGTTTGCACGGAAAGTTCCTGGTGCTCGCGCAGGTAGCGCACCATCATTTCGAATTTGGCCTTGGCCGGCTGGGTGTATTTTTTTTCACCGGAAAGTTTCAGGCTGTTGCCCCGGGAGGTAATGGTCACGTCGGGGAAGGCTTTGCGCAGCAGATTCAGTTTTGCGTTGTTTTCGCCGTAGAGCTCGACGGGGTCAATGCCCTCGACGGTGAGAATGATTTCGCTCAAATTTCAGTGTCAATTTTGCAGCAGCGGGAGGGGATGGAATTTATTTTTCCGGTTTCCGGGGGCAGAAAACGCCATGCCTCCATGCTTTTGTCCATACTTTTGTGTGCCGTTTTTTTCGCCTGTAAAAGTAGGGCGAAAAACGAGTTGCCGAACAAGAATTTATCCGCGAAAGTTTCCATGGAGCCAAGGCCCATCATTACCCTGACCACCGATTTCGGTACCCAGGACCACTATGCCGGCGCGCTCAAAGGCGCCTTGCTCCGGGTTTGTCCCGAAGCCAATTTGATTGATATTTCCCACGCAATCAAACCGTTCGACATTGTGCAGGCAGCGCTTGTGGTGCGCAATGCCTGCCCGGAATTCCCTGAAGGCTCGGTCCATATTGTGGCTGTAAATTGTGTGTACGACACGCATTTTCGTTTCCTGGCCGCCCGCTCGGAGGGGCATTTTTTCCTGGCGCCCGACAATGGCCTGCTCACGCTGCTGTTTGAGCAATTGCCTGAAGCGGACGTGCGGGTGCTGACCGATTCCGACACGGCACATTTTCCCGGGAAAAACGCTTTTTCCGCCGCCGCTACGCACCTTGCCGCCGGTCGGCCTTTTGAAGAAATCGGCCCGCAGGCCGGTCCGCTGACCGAGCGCATCGGCTTGCGGCCTGTCATCACCCCGACCCGTATCCGTGGCACGGTCATCCACATTGACAACTTTGAAAACGCCCTGGTCAATATCGGCCGCGAGACATTTGAACTTACCGCTCAGGGCCGCCCGTTTTCGTTGTTTTTTAAACGAAACGACCCGATCACCCGCCTGTCGCAGCGCTATTGCGACGTGCCCGTGGGCGAGCCGCTCTGCCTGTTCAACAGCGCCGGTTTGCTCGAAATAGCCGTGAACATGGGCCGGGCTGCCACACTGTTGGGGCTTAAGGTCGAAGACGTGGTGGAACTCGTTTTTGAAGAATAGTTTTGCCCGAATTTCCCGGACATTTGCACGCAGCAAAAAACATCATGCAACTACTACTGAGAAACATTCGGGTTTGCACCGAAAAAGAAAACACCGATCCGGTGGACATCCGTATCGGCGACGGCATCATCCGCGCCGTGGGCAAAAAACTGCCCATGGAAACCGGTGTGCGCGAGGTGATTTTTGAGCAGGAAACCTGTGCGGCACCGGGCTGGATGGACGTGGGGCCGCAGCCGGGCGAACCGGGCTTCGAGCATCGGGAAGAATTGCGCTCGCTCGCCGCTGCGGCGGCTGCGGGCGGGTTCACGGCACTGGCGCCGATGCCGAACACGGCCCCGGCGGTGGATTCCAAATCGGGCGTGGCGTACCTGCAAAGTAAAACCGCCGGCTATGCGACGCATTTCCACCCCATCGGCGCCGTTTCGACAGGCACGGCGGGCAAAGACATGGCCGAACTGTACGACATGCACGCGGCGGGCGCGGTGGCATTTTCCGACGGCTCGCACCCCGTGCAGGATGCGGGACTCTTGCTGCGGGCTTTGCAATATTCCCGGGCGTTCAACGGGCTGATTTTCGACTTTCCGCACCACAAAAGCATCGCCGGGAGCGGCATGATGCACGAGGGTATCATCAGTACCCGATTGGGCATGAAAGCGATTCCTGCACTGGCCGAAGAGGTGGTGGTTCAGCGCGATCTGAGTTTGCTGGAATATTCCGGCGGGCGGCTGCACTTGCACCTGCTCTCTACCCGAAAAGGCGTGGAAATGGTGCGGCGTGCCAAAGCCGCCGGATTGCCTGTGACGGCTTCTGCAGCCGTGGCAAACCTGTGTTTCACCGACGAGATGCTCGCCGATTTTGACAGCAACTGGAAGGTACTGCCTCCCTTGCGCAGTGCCGAACACCGCGAGGCCCTGCTGGAAGGCGTGGCCGACGGTACCATTGATTTCCTGTGCACCAACCATACGCCTTGGGACCCGGAGGCTAAAAATCTGGAGTTCCCGTATGCCGAGTTCGGCATGACCGGACTGGAAACAGCTTTCGCGCTGTGCCGCACGTATCTGGAAAAACAACTCGCGCTGCAAGACTTGGTGCGCCTTTGGGCCATCGGTCCGCGCAAGGTATTGGGCTTGCCTGTTCCGGAAATCAAACCCGGTGCTCCGGCGGAGTTGACGCTGTTCAGCCCCGATGTGTCGTGGACATTTTCCGCAGCCGACATCCGTTCCAAATCGGCCAATACGCCATTCATCGGGCACGAGTTTCGGGGAAAAGTGCTCGGGATCGTGAGCAAGGGACAGTTTTGCCCGGCTTGATACAAACATTTGACAGAACATGTTACGATACAACCTCAGCTACTGGGAGCGCGAAACATTTTTCAAAGACTACGACGTGGCCGTCATCGGCAGCGGAATCGTGGGCCTGACGGCTGCCATGCATCTGAAAACGCTGGACCCGGCGCTGCGGGTGGTCGTGCTGGAGCGCGGCGCACTGCCCGCCGGCGCCAGCACCCGCAATGCCGGATTTGCCTGTTTCGGCTCCATGAGCGAACTGCTCGACGACATGACCCGCCTGACCGAAGACGAGGTGCTGGCCGTGGTGGAAAAACGCTGGCGCGGCCTTCAGCGCCTTCGTACCGTCGTGGGCGATGCCAACATGGATTTCCAGATGCTCGGCGGCTACGAAATGTTCACCGATGAAGACGAGGAGGTCTTTCGCGCCTGTGCCGCCCGGGTGCCGGATTTTAATCAAAAGATCGGCGCCATAACCGGCCATCCCGAAACGTACAAAATCGTGGACGACCGGCTGCCCCGCTTCGGGTTCCGGGGCGTGAACCACCTGATCCTGAACCAGCCCGAAGGCCAGGTGCATACCGGAAAAATGATGGCCGCCCTGCTGCAAAAGGCGACAGAACAAGGGGTTCGGATTTTCAACGGCATCAACCTGACCCGACTCGAAGACTCCTCGCAGGGCGTAGAACTGGAAACCGACACCGGCTGGATTTTGCGCGTGCCGCGGGTACTGGTGGCCGTCAACGGCTTTGCCAAAACCCTCCTGCCCGATGCCGAAGTGACACCCGCCCGCAATCAGGTGCTGGTGACGCAGCCCATCCCCGGCTTGAAGGTAGAGGGCTGCTTCCATTACGACCGCGGCTACTACTATTTCCGGAATGTGGACGGGCGCATCCTGCTTGGCGGCGGGCGGCACCTCGACAATTCCACCGAACAAACCAGCGAGTTCGGGTCCAATGCGCTCATCCGCAGCGCGCTGGTGCAACTGCTCAAAACGGTGATCTGTCCCGGCCGGCCCGTCGAGGTGGATGCCTGGTGGACGGGGATCCTCGGCCTTGGCCCGGTCAAAAAGCCCATCGTGGAGCGCTATTCCTCAAATGTGGTCGTCGCAGTGCGCCTGAGCGGGATGGGCGTGGCTATCGGGACGCTCATCGGGCAGGAAGGCGCGGAGATGTTGATGGTCTGAGCGCACTTAGTCCGCCCGCCGCAATTCCATTGTCTGCACCACGGTTTGGGTGGTGGATTTCCACACCTGGAACGAGCCTTTGTTCTGGATCACAATCCAGGACTTGGCGAGGTACGTGTTGTTGCTCGTGATGGTGACCGACGCCTCCGTGTTGATCCAGTTGAAGCCCCGGTCGCCGGGCTGGCGCACGTTCCGGGTGAGTACGGACAGGTCGTTTTCGCCGGTGCCGTTGGCATTGAACCGGATGGTGCCCACGCTGCGGAACTCTTCTTTTTGTCCGCTGGGGAAAAGTTGTTCGTAGCGTTCCACATTCCAGTTGCCCACGAGGCGGCGCTGGAACCGGCGTTGGGCGCTGCAGGAGGCGAACAGGGTCAGTACAAGAGCCAGGGCTGAAACTTGAAGCAGAAATTTGTTGGACATGGTATTTTTTCTTTCAGGGCTAAACGCCCGGAGCAGGCGAAATGATCTGTCGTCGCGCAATTTCCCCGGGGCATAAAAAACATCGGGCACTCCGGAAAATCCAGAATGCCCGATGCGAAACGGTAGAACCCTCCGGCCTCTCAGGCCGCCTGCTCTTTCACACTAAACACTTTGCGGGCCACATAAACGGCTGCGAGCAGCAGGGTGTACGAAATGGTTGCGGTCATGGTTGTGTAAGATTGGTTCGATTAGTGATGAAAAAATTATCTGGTCAGGACTCGTGATTGACGCGCAGCCCGGCTTATCGGGTTGCACGCCGCGGTGAAAATCGTTCGTAGAACGGACGGCACTTTTCAAACGCTGCCGGCATGGACAATTTTTTTAAAAAAAATTTGGGCAGCCCGGACACTGCATATTTCACGCAAAGGCTAAGAGCATGTTGGGGATTTTCTTGCCGGGTCAAAAACGGTTCTTTTTCCGCCGGTTTTCACCTTTTTTCAGTTACGTAGCCCCGGCTATGCTCCTTCAAAAACGCGAAAACTGTCGAAAAAAGCCTTCGTTTTTGCCACCGGCAGAAAATCCCCAACATGCTCTAATGGGCCATTTATGTGGCTGGAGTGACCCCTGTCTGCTTTTCTAACAGCCTTATTCGGAACGCAATTTTTTGTCAAATGAAAGGCAGCGCCGTTGATTCACGCGCGCTCTTGCAGAAACCGGTCTCACCACAAGCCAACTTTCTGTATGCGAAAAACTTGCCTCCTGCTACTGCTGCTGTGTCTGAACACGGCATTTGTCTGGTGCCAAAATCCCGTTGCCTGCCTCGCAAACCAGGCTCCCGGCGCCGGTTCTTGCGCCGACGCCTGCCTGCACTGTTTTCTGGATGGCCGTACCGGCCAAACCGCCGGCTACGTGGCCAATCCGGCGCCAGGTTTTTGCAGTACGGTGGAAAACAACCAGTGGTTCCGGTTCATAGCCAGCGATACAATGGCGACCTTCACGGCCACGCCTTCCAACTGCCTCAATGAAAATGGCGTGCAAATCGCCTTATACCCCGACTGCGAGGCCACTCCGCTGGCTGCGGCCCGGCTGCTGCCATCCTTTACCGCGAG
>CAYMQY010000141.1:0-11703 GCA_964392655.1 uncultured Saprospiraceae bacterium | reverse complement strand
GCCGGGGCAACTTAGTCAGCCTGATGCGTTTTCAAAACCGGACACTCGCCGATGTGCGTATTCTGCCTCCCGAGGAAGACCTTTCCGCCGCCGCCTACCGCAATGTGCTGGCGTCCAAAGACGGCTTTTTCTTCAAGTCGCCCGCCGACAAGGCAATCGTGAAAGTGGATGCCAAAGGACGTGTCCTGGAAATGGTGAAATACGTGGAGCACGGGTTGTAACTCCTGAACTCAAGGCGGCAGTTTCTTTTTTCGAACGCTGATAACCTTTCGTGTGAGTTGGGATATATGGACATATATCTTGCAACAGTACCTCCATGCATTGGAAAATAAACCTGTTCGACATATAGCAAACGTGTTCTGTAGTTTGGTTCAACATCCGTGAATAACAAGCCGCTCCGGTTCAGTCCGGGGCGGCTTTGGGCGTTTTCCAACGGGACGTGTTAAGAAAACACATCCTCCCGGTACTATGAACCGGCTTGCCGGCTGAACCATGCAACCATACCGTACCTGAATCAAATTCTCAAAATCATGCGAAACGCTGCGTTACTTGTTGCCTTTGTTAATTTGTTGCAGCCAATGTCGTTTGGCCAAACCGGAACAAGTCCGGTGACAAAACCCGCCTCCGCCGGTGTTTCGGCAGGTAAAGGAGCCTCACCGCTCCCCACTCAAAACTCAAAACTCGAAACTCAAAACTCCACAAGAGCCGTGGTGGTCGGCATTTCCGACTACCAGGACGACCGCATCCCCGACCTCAAGTACGCCCACCGCGACGCCGAGGCCTTCGCCGCATGGCTCGCCTCGCCCGCCGGAGGCAACGTGCCGGAAGACAATATCCAACTTTTTACTAACAAAAAAGCCACCTCCTCTGCAATTTCTACGGCGCTGTCCGACCTGCTCAACGTATGCCGGGCGGGCGACCAGGTCGTGTTCTATTTCAGCGGCCACGGCGACGTGGAAGCCAGAATCCGGAACCAGCCAGGCTACCTGCTTACCTGGGACACCCCGCCCAATGTGTACATGGCCGGGGCGCTCAACCTGCGGGACTTGCAGGATATCGTCGGTACCTTGTCCGACATGCAGGTGCGCGCCGTACTCGTCACCGACGCCTGCCACGCCGGCAAACTCGCGGGCAGCGGCATCGGCGGCACCTCGGCCACCGCATCGGCCTTGCAAAAGCAGTTCGCCAACGAGGTGAAGATCATGTCCTGCCAGCCCAACGAACTGGCGCTCGAAGGCGAAGAGTGGGGCGGCGGACGGGGCGTATTCAGTTACCATCTCGTGGATGCCCTCACCGGACTGGCCGACAAAAACAACGACGGCACGGTAAGCCTGCTCGAAACCGAGCGCTACCTGCAGGATATTGTGCCCGCCGAGACAAACCCGCACCAACAACTGCCGGTGGTGGCGGGCGACCGCTTCGCAACCGTCGCCCGGGTGGATGCCGCCACCCTCGCCGCCCTGAAGCAAGCCAGAACCGGTGCGCCCGCCCCGCTTTTCGATACGGGCAGCAAGGGGCTGGAAGACGAGGTGCTGGCCCGCGCCGACCCGATCACGCGCGGGCATTACGCGGATTTCAACACGGCGCTCGCCGCAAACAACCTGCTGGAGGCGAACGACTCCTGTGCGGAAGCGCACTTCCGCTACCTCATCGGGCAGGACGTAATGGCCCCGCTGCACGGCCTGATGCGCCGCCGCTTCGCTGTGGCCCTGCTCGACGAGGCACAGCAGGCCCTCAACGCCCTGCTGGAAAGCGACCCCTACGAGACCAACAACTGGTTGTACTTTCCGGACCGATACGCCCGATACCCGGGCTACGTGCAGCGGGCTATCGAACTGCTGGGCGGCGAAAAACACCTGCTTTACCGCACGCTCATGGCGAAAAAACTGTTCTTCGAGGCCCAAAATCTGACCGGCAACCTCGACAACAACGCCGCTATGGAAATATTGGACACCGCCAGGGCACAGGCAAAACGCCTGCTCCTGCAAGCCATAGACCACGACCCGGATGCCGCCTACCTGTACTTTGCCATCGGCAACATGTATTTCCTAAACAACCCCTACCGCACCGACTCGCTGACGCACTACTTTCAACTGGCACTCGAACGATCGCCCAACTGGCTTCTGCCTTATCTCCAGGCTGCTTATGAATGGAACTATGCACAAAGCAATTTGGAGGAAAGCGAGGTTTGGCTTCAAAAGGTACTTAACATCAACCCGGAGTCATACGTCGCGCTGGAGCGCTTGTCCTGGCTTCGCCAGTGGCAAAACCGCCCCGAAGAATCGGTCAAGGTCAGCTTGAAGATGATTGAACTGAAGCCCGATTTGTTTAATGCATATTCCACATTGGGCAATACGCTGGCTACGCTGCTCCGGGACTACGAACAAGCAGAAAAATACCTGAAAAAAAGCCTTGAGATAAGCCCGCACGCATCCAATTGGGCATACGTCGCTTTTTTGTTTACGATGATACAAAAAAGGCAATACGAAAAAGCCTACGCGTTTGGCGAACAATTGATGAACACTGACTCCGTGCTAATTTTCCTAAAGGCGAATACCGCGTTTAACCTGATGCAAGGCTCGATGAGAAGCAGAAAGTTACAGGCCGCAGAAAAACATATTCGGTGGATAGAGCAAATGAATATATGGGTCGGACCAATAGCAGCAGCAAAAGCAAACCGGGGAATCATTCAATTTATAGCCGGAAACCATGCCGAAGCGAAGCGTCTACTGCGGGAAAGCCTGACCATTGATCCCACGCCGAATATGGTAAGCGTTTTTTCCAAAATCTGGCTGGCGAATATCGCCGCCAAAGAAAACCAACCCGCCGAAGCCGAGCGGCTGTACCGGGAGGCGTTCGGATGGAAGCATCTGAGTCAAACAGATGCGCGGGACCGGCAGCCCGTCCTCGAAGAAGGGCACTTCCACTACGGCAGATTTTTGCTTGGGCAAAACCGCCTGCCCGAGGCACTGGCGCAGTTTCAGGCAGCGCACAAGGCCATGCCCCGCAGCTACTGGGGCGAATACGGCCTGGCGGTCTACCACGCTCGCCTCGGCGATACCGTCTCGGCGTTCGACCATCTGGAGCAGGCGCTGGACTGGTACTTCCCCAACAGCGAGACGATACTGGAAGAGCCGCTGTTCTCGAAAATCCGCAAGACCAAACGCTTCAAGGCGCTCCTCGCCAAACACTTTCCGGAAACCTCAAAACAGTAAACCGCCTGCTATGAGATACATCATTCTTTCAAGTCTGCTGCTGCTTGCCTGCACGCTTTCCGCCCAAAGGGAAAAAGGCGCCACGCCGCTTGAAACTCATCGCTCATCACTCTACCCGCGTTGTGGTGGCCGGCATCTCGCAATACCAGTCGGCCATGGACTACCTCGAGCGCGCCCTGCTGCGGTACTACCCCGAGCCGGCCTCGATCGAACACGAACCGGCTTTTGCTAAAATCCGGACCAAAGCCCGTTTCAAGCGCATCATGCAGCACTATTTCTCCGAAAAATCACCCTGATACACGCCCATCAGGCGCTATCTCTGAACTAAATCTTTAAAATCAACCTGATTTATGAAACGCGCACAACTTTTTGTTTTTCTGCTGCTTGTGCTCCTGGCTTATTCTCTCGGCGCACAAACGCAGAAGGGCGCCCAACCAGTCAACCAGTCAACCAATCAACCACTCAACCAGACCCGTGCCGTCGTCGTCGGTATTTCCGATTATCAGTCGCCTGAAATTCCCGACCTCAAATACGCCCACCGCGATGCCGAGGCGTTTGCCGAATGGCTGAAAAGTCCGGCGGGAGGAAGTGTGCCGGGGGAACACATTCAATTGTTTACCGACTCCAAAGCCACCGGAGGCGCATTACTCGGAGCGCTTGACTGGCTGCTGGATGAATCCCTGCCCGGCGATCAGGCTATTTTCTATTTCTCCGGTCATGGCGATGTGGAAACACGCACGTTACGCCAGAACGGTTATCTGCTTGTGCATAATTCCTTGGCCAATAACTACGTCATGGGTGCATTCAGTATCAATTACCTGAAAGATGTGGTGGAAACCCTCATTCAACGGAACAACGCGCGCGTGCTGGTGATCACCGATGCCTGCCATGCCGGCAAGTTGGCGGGCGCCAATAACGGCGGCGCACAGGCCACGGCATTAGTCTTGAAGGAGCAATTCGCCGGAGAAGTCAAGATCATGTCCTGCCAGCCCGACGAGTTCTCGCTTGAGGGCACGCAGTGGGGCGGCGGGCGCGGGGCATTTTCTTTTCACCTTGTGGAAGGATTGATGGGCCTGGCCGACGAAAGTGGCGACGATCTGGTTACATTGCGCGAAATTGACCGCTATCTGGGCAATGTGGTGCCCGCCCAAACGGCGCCCGATATACAGGTGCCGTTTGTGTCCGGCGATATCAAAACCGTGCTCGCCCGGGTGGACAGACCTACGCTGGACTCGTTGCGCAAAATCAACAACAACATGTCGCCCACGCTTACGGCCGCCAAATCCAAAGGAATGGAAGATGTCCTGATGGCCAACGCCGACTCGACCTCTGCGGCACTCTACGAATCGTTCAAAACCGCCATAGAGCAAGGGCGGTTTATCGAACCGGCCGACTCTTCTGCGTACACGTTCTACCAATATGCGCTGAGCCGAAGCGATCTGGCTCCCATACGCAACCTCATGCGCCGTAACCTTGCCACCGCCCTGTATGACGAGGTGCAGCAGGCCCTCAATGCCCTGCTCGAAAGCGACCCTGCCGAGGTGACCACCTGGCGCGCCAACCCTGCCAGATATGCAGACTACCCGCGCTACCTCGACCGTGCCCTCGACCTGCTCGGCGAGCAGCACTATATGCGCAACAGCCTCCTGTCCAAAAAACTGTACTTCGAGGCCTACCTGAACCTGCGGAATGTCGCCGATGTGACAACCAATCCCGAGCGGCGCGAAGCCGAGCGCAACCGCGCGCGAACACTTCTGCGCGAAGCCGTCGAACTGGAGCCGTACGCAGCGTATCTGTACCATGCGCTTGCCAGTTCGTTTTCCACCTCAAATCCGGCCCGCACCGACTCGGTGGCCGTCTATTGCCAAAAAGCAATAGAATATGCGCCCCAGTGGCTCTTGCCTTATCTCGACCTGTTTTATGAATACCACGTCTCTTCGAACGATTACCGAAAAGGTGAAAAATGGCTCTTGCAGGCGCTGGAGCGCCACCCTGAATCCTATATCGTGCTGGAACGTTTAGCCTGGCTGCGCCAATGGCAGAACCGCACCGACGAGGCGCTGGATATCTGCCGGCGTATGATTGCGCTCAAACCCGATTTGTTCAGCGGGTATGGCACCATGGGGACAACCTATTGGCAGCGCGGCGAATATGCACAAGCGGTAGAGTGGTTAGAGCAGTCTGTGCAATTGACTTCTGAAAAATGGTTGTGGCCAACCTTTACCTGGGCCTACTTCCGGAAACGAGACTTCCCGAGCGGGTTTTCAACAGCGCAAGATGTGCTGAACAACCCGCAAAGCGACGCGGATGCCAGGACGGCTACACTGGGTGCCCTGCTGACCGGATTGTATGAGCACCGGCGCTATGACCTGGCCGTGCCGTGCTTCAACCTGGCCGACTCGCTGCTCGGGTATGCGTACTACCATGTGATTTGCAACTTGAACGAAGCAAAAATTCTGCATGCGCTGGGCCGTACCGCAGCCGCGGAGCAACGTCTGCGCGGCGTATTTGCGCTCGACAATGCAGATAATGCCTTTTTTGCCCTGGCCGAAGCCTGGCTGGGACAACTTGCCGCCGATGCTGGAAAAATTGCCGAGGCAGATGCGTATTTCCAAAAAGCCATGACTCCGCGCGGCTATAGCGCGCTGGATCAGGCAGAACCAATGGAGGAGGCCTGCGCCTTGTATGGCGACTTTTTGCTCCGTCACAACCGCCTGCCCGAAGCCGAGCAACGGTTCCGCCAGGCGCTGGAATGGCGGCACCAAAACAGCGCCAAAGGCTGGTACGGAATGGCTTGTGTGTCCGCCAAAAAGAAAGACCTGAACCAGGCACTCGACTGCCTCGAAAAGGCGCTGGACAATTATTTCCCCATCCCCGAGCCGATCCTGGAAGAGCCGCTTTTCAAAAAACTCCGCAAGACCAATCGCTTCCGGGCGCTCATGGCGAAGCATTTCCCGGAACACGGAAAGTAGGCCGAATAGTTGATCGCCGGCACACACGTTCGACAATATTAATCAACATCCAAACGCATACACCCAAAACAAAACCATGTAGTTTTAGCCCCTGATTCCTGCAAGTACTACCACCATTCAGCCTGCTCCAGGCAAGTACGCACAACCAAACTGCTGCAAGCCCTTTGCTTGCGATGCCCTCCTGTTTTATCAACGGCGCCCGACACGCTTCCTTCGGCGCCGCCCGGTTTCGTACATCATGCCGCCCACACCGACGTCAGGATTTTACGCCCATCCGGTACTAATACAACAAACACGCTTTTGTCCTGCGCTTCGGCGAGACTATCGGTATTTGAACGGTATACACCTGCCGGTTCGAGGCTGATAACCGCCCGCCCAAGTCGGGGATTTATTCCCGGGAAAGTTTGCCTCCACGATTCCTTCGACACCCTTCTCTTTTCACCAAACTTGTTTCCGCCATGAAAAAAAACGGCATCTTGTTCATCCTGTTACTCCTCCATAGCCTGACGCTATGGGGGCAAAATACTCTCCGGGGTACCGTGATTGGACCCGACGGTGAGCCTTTGGTTGGTGCCACGGTGTTGGTCAGAAGCACCGGCACCGGTGCTACTACAGACAATACGGGCGCCTTCTCTCTCGAGCTACCACCCGGCGACCAGGTGCTGATCGTCACCTACACCGGCTTCGGCACCCGGGAGGTGCAGGTACGGGCGGGCATTTCGGGACCGATTGAAATTACGCTGGAAGAAGGCGTTGTGTTGCGCGAAACCGTGGTGACCGCCCTTGGCATCTCCCGGGAGAAAAAATCGCTGGGCTATGCGGTGCAGGAGGTCAAGGGGGAAGAACTCGCCCGGAACAAAGACCCCAACCTGCTCAGTAGCCTGCAGGGCAAACTCGCCGGGGTGCAGGTCACTTCCGCTGCCAGCCAGGTGGGCGCTTCCGCCCGGGTGGTCATCCGGGGTAACAGCTCCATCTTCGGCAACAACCAGCCGCTGTTCGTGATCAATGGCGTCCCCACCGACAACTCGTCGTTTTCGCCCGAAAGCCGCTACGGCGGCGTGGACTTCGGTAACGCCTTGTCCGACATCAGCGCCGACGACATCGAAAGCATTTCTGTGCTGAAAGGCCCGGCTGCTGCCGCGCTGTACGGCAGCCGCGCCGGAAACGGTGTGGTGCTCATCACCACCAAATCGGGGAAAAGCGCTTCAAAAAAAGGCCTGGGCGTGACCTATTCCGGCAACTTCGGCTTCACTAACCCGCTGCGCTTCTGGCAATTTCAGAACCAGTTTGGCCAGGGCAACGGCCAGCAGTTCCGGTACGTGGACGGCACCGGCAGCGCGCCGGGCAGCCTGTTCGACGGCACGGACGAGAGCTGGGGGCCGGCGTTCGATCCCCGCATCAACGAACAGGACGGCATTGACAACAACGGCGACGGCACCATAGACGAAGCCAACGAAGGGGCATTCGTTGACCAGTACACCGGCCCGAACCAGCCCTGGCGGGCGGCGCCGAACAGCCTGCTGAAGAGTCTCGACACCGGACTGGATTTCACCAACAACCTCGCCATCACCGCTGCCGGAGAAAACGCGCACCTGCGTTTTTCCTACACCAATTTTTACCAAAAGGGCATGATCCCCAACACCGACATGAAGCGCAACTCGTTCAACCTCGCATTCGGGGCCAAACTGTCCAAAAAACTGCATACCGACGGCAACGTGCTGTACGTGCGCACCGACAGCAAAAACCGCCCGCCCATCGGGTATGCCCCCAGTTTTGTCATCCAGGCCCTGTGGTCGGGCAGGCAGGTGGACTGGCAGGATCTACGCAACAACTGGAACACCAGGGACGCACTCGGACGAGACTACAACTGGAACCACAACTACTACACCAACCCGTTCTGGGAGATCAACAACAACCTGAAACCCATGAACCGCGACCGCGTCAACGGGTATTATTCCCTCAACTACGCCCTGACGGAATGGCTGAACATCAAGGGCCGGATCGGGAACGATTTTTACCGGGAAAGCCACCAGGAACAATATGAGACGGTGGACAAATGGCAGCTGCGGGGGTCGTTCCAAACGGGCGACTACACCGTCAACGAGCGCAATGCCGACGTGCTGCTCACCGCAAAACACGAGAATGACAACTTCTCGGTCGTCGCCGGTGTCGGCGCCAACGGCATGCACCGGGAACTCCGGCAACAAACCGTTCGGGTAGCGCAAATCACAGTGCCGGGCATTTTCAATGTGTCCAATGCCTATGGCAACCCGACGGTAACGGAATTTGAAGCCCAAAAAACGATCAACTCGGTGTACGGCAACCTGTCGCTGGGCTACCGACACTGGCTTTTTCTGGATTTGAGCGGACGCAACGACTGGTCGAGTACCCTGCCGGCCACAGAAAACGCCTATTTCTACCCGTCGGCCAACCTCGGCGTGGTACTGTCCGATGCCCTGCGCCTGGGCAATCAAATTGATTTTTTCAAACTGCGCGCCGGGTGGGCCCGGGTGGGCAACGATACCGACCCGTACCAACTCCGCCCGGTTTATCAGGCCAATGCCCCCTGGAAAGGGCTGCCCTCGTTTACCGTGCCCGATGTGTTGCCGAATGCTGCGCTCAAACCGGAAATCAAAACCTCCTACGAGTTCGGGCTGGAGTTTCTGGCGCTCGACCGGCGGGTCGGCCTCGACGTGACCTGGTACAACAGCAACGCCGCCAATCAAATCCTCCCGGTGGATGCCTCGCCGACTACAGGTTTCGGTACCCGCATCATCAATGCAGGCACGGTGCAAAACCGGGGCATCGAAGTACAACTGCACGGTACACCGGTCAAATCCGGTTATTTTTCCTGGGATGTGGGCATCAACTGGGCGAGCAACCGCTCCAAAGTGCTCGACCTGCCCAACGGGGTGGATGCCATTCTGATCGGTGAGGATGGCGGCGCGCTCACACAGGCGCGTATTGGCGACGAGTATGGCGTGATCTACGGCTCGGCTCCCCTGCGAAATGCGGAGGGCAAACTCGTGCTGGAAAACGGCCTGACCCAAGTGGATCCTGCGGGCAATGTGCGCCTCGGCGTGACGACACCGCGCTGGTTTGGCGGAATCCGCAATACGCTGACCTACAAAAATCTGTCCCTTGATTTCCTGATAGACGGGCGCTTCGGCAACCAGTTTGTGTCCTGGTCGTACATCCTGGCCCGCTACACCGGGATTATCGAGGAAACGCTCGAAGGCCGCCGCACCGCAGATGAAATCAAAAACGGGTACGCATTCGACGGGGTCATTGCCAATGGAGACGGCACCTATCGGCCCAACGATGTGAAAGTATCCGCCGAGGCGTGGAACAAACATTTTTACCCCTTCTCCGGCGGCGATTTTCAACGGGCGGTTCTTAATGGCGACTTTGTCAAACTCCGGGAAGTGACCTTGAGTTGGGTCGTGCCTGCCGGTTGGGCCTCCAAAATCGGGGCGCAGCAGGTAGCAATCAGCGTGTATGCCCGCAACGTACTTTTCCTGTACACTGCGCAGCCGCACTTCGACCCCGAGTTCCAGTTCACCCCCGCCAACGCCGATCAGGGTTTCGAGGTGAACCAATACCCCGCCGCCCGAACGATCGGGGTACAGTTCAATGCATCATTTTGACACATACTAAACCACTCCTTTTTTATGAAAAAGATACTTCGTCAATATTTGCTCCCGCTGGTTGTCCTGTTGTTTTCGACCACCTGCACTAAGGACTTCGAGCAAACCAACGCCAACCCCAATGCTCCCGAAAAAGTACCGGCCACCAATATTTTGCTTTCCGGCATCACCAACGGGTTTTCCAATGCGCTTTCCATGATCATCTACGCCTTTGGCGGCGTAGGTTTTGAACCGACCGGATTTTGGTGCCAGCACCTGGCCGAAACAATCCCGATTTATGACATTGACAAATACGTTGTCTCGCTGGCTGACACCGAGATACCCTGGCGGAGAGCCTACAGCGGCTCGTTGCAGGACCTGCAAACGATCATAGACGACCCTGCAAACGGCGCCAACATGCGGGCGGCAGCCATGACCATTCGCGCCTACCAGTTCAGTGTCGTGACCGACCTTTTTGGAGATGTCCCATATACTCAGGCGAATCAGGTGGGCCGGTACATACAGCCGGAATACGACACACAGGAAAGTATCTACAAAGACCTGACCGCTCAACTCGCCCTCGCCGCCACCATGTTCGACCCCGCCGGCGATGCCCTCGGCGAAGGCGACGTGCTGTACGAAGGTGATATACTGAAATGGAAAAAATTTGCCAACACCCTGCGCGCGCGTTTGCTCAACCGGTACAAACACAAAGATGCCAATGCCTTGTCGGCCCTGATCCAACTGCTGAACGACCCGGTTGCGTATCCAGTTTTTGAGAGCAGTGCCGACAATGCGTCCCTCGTGATGCCCGGTGAGTTGCCCTATCAGGCGGCCATGTACTATTTTTGGACAAACAGCACGTCGCGTTATTTCTCCATCAGCAAAACCCTGGTGGATGTCCTGAAAAACGGGAACGACCCGCGCCTGCCCATTTTTGCCAGTCCAAATGCAAACGGCGAATTTGTGGGGCAGCAAAACGGCGCCCCACAGCCTGCTGTCGGGACGATCAGCGATATCGGGGAGTTTTTTGTCGGCAACCCAAATTACCCGTTGGCGGCCATGACCTATCCCGAGCTGCTGTTCATTAGAGCCGAAGTGTTCAACGACAAGCAGGCGTACGATGCCGGTATCGCGGCGGCAATGGCCGCGGTCGGCACGGCGCCTGTCCCTGCGAGTGTCGCAGCGGCAGATGCCGCCTGGAATGCCAACCCGCTGGAAGCCATCATCACCCAAAAATGGGTATTGCTGTTCCTGAACGAGCCGGAGGCCTGGTCCGAATACCGCCGGACCGGCTATCCTTCGACGCTTCAGGAGGCGCTCAACTCCGTGTTTCCGGGCCAGGGCGTGCCCCGGCGCTATGCCTATCCGCCCATCGAAGAGACGACCAACAAGGCGAATCTCGACGCGGCGCGGGCGCGGCAGCATATTGAAGGCGGCAAGACAATTTTCGGCGACAAGATGTGGTGGGTACAGTGAACAATTGAGCCTGGGTGCGGCGGTGGTTTCTTCCCGCTGCTGCACCCAGGTTTATCAGCATAGACTTTTCAACATGAAAACGATACTATTTTTTTCCTTTTGGGCATTATGTGGAGCACTCGCCGCTCAAACGGAGAAAGGCGCCGTACCGCTCGTCCAGTCAACCAATCACCAGTCAACCGATCACCAAACAAGAGCCGTGGTGGTGGGTATTTCCGACTATCAGGAAAAGGACATCCCCGACCTGCGCTTCGCCGACCGGGACGCCGAGGCGTTCGCCAACTACCTGCGCTCGCCCGGTGGCGGCTCCCTGTCCACCGAAAATCTGCGCATCTTGACCAACCAACAGGCCACCGCCGGGCAAGTCATCGCCGCCCTGACCTGGTTGTTGGAGGAAAGTAAACCCGGCGA
>CAYMQY010000140.1:0-11718 GCA_964392655.1 uncultured Saprospiraceae bacterium | reverse complement strand
ACAGGTCGAGGATGGCGTACAGGTAGTACACGCCGCCGGTGGCAAACGAGGTTGTAGTCGTGGCAGTAGCTCCGTTGTTACCGAGACCACCGTTCGGGATAGTAGCAATGATGGTTCCACCAGTATACGGGGTCATGGTCGGTGCGCCGAAGTATTTGAACGTGATGCCGTAGGTAGTGCCCATGTCCACCAGGCCGGTAGCGTTGAGCGTCACATTAAATCCGGCACAGACACCGGCGGGGGTCGTGCTCAAGGAACCAATAATCGGGCAGGCATCGCAGTTGCCGGGACCGATCAGCGGCTGGGAAAGGGTGGCAGAGCATGTATTGGCATCGGTAACCGTTACATTATAGATACCGACGGTCAAGCCGCTTTGGTCTTCCTGGCCTTGGACCAAACCACTGCCGTTTGGTGTGGCCCAGTTGTATCCGAATGGGCTGGTACCGTTATTTACCGTCAGGTTGATCGAACCATTTGCCGCCACACAGGTAGTGGGTTCAACGTGTGTTTGCGTAAGAGTCGGTGTAGAATTAGCCACTACCACGGCCGAGCCGTTCATATCGGCAGTGCAGCCGCCATTGGTGTGCGTAGCTACAACAGTGTAAATACCGGCAACTGTCTGGTTACCGAATGCCAGTGCATTTCCGGTACCTGCAACAGGTGCGCCGACATTGGCGCCACCGCGTTGCAGTTGGTAATTGACCCCCGACTGGGAACCGCTCAAACCGACAGGCACGCCGGCGCCGGGGGCGCAGTAGGCGCCGCCGCCGGTCATACTGAAGGGGGACGGTGTCGGGTTTTCTACAACTACTACCGAGCCGGTCATGTTGGCGGAACAGTTCGTGCCGGCATTGTTAGCCGAAACCGTGTAGGTACCTGCTACGGTTTGATTGCCGAAGGAGATCGCATTGCCGGTACCGGCTACGGGTGCGCCGACATTGGCGTTGTTGCGCTTGAGTTGGTAGTTGACACCGCTCTGTGAACCAGCCAGACCGACAGGAACACCGGCGCCGGGAGTGCAGTAAGCACCGCCGCCGGTTACAGCAAATGCTGTGGGAAGCGGGTTCACAGTGATTGTGATCGGTGCGAGTACTTCGGTGCAACCGTTGGCGTCCGTGACGGTGCAGGTGTATGTAGTTGTGGCCGTCGGGTTAACGACGAGCGGGTTGCCGGAACCGCTTGGGCTCCAGGCGTAGGATGCGCCGGCAGCATTGGCCGTCAGAGTCACCGGATCACCACTGCAGGTAATATTGTCGTTAGAATTACTACCGGAGTTCTCGGTAGCAGTAATATTCATGTTTATCAGGGCAAACTCGTCGGCGCCGATATCGGGAGTGGTGGCACTGCGTGCCTGACCGTCAATATCCACGGTAACAGCCGCCAAAGGAGCACCACCACCGTCGAAGCAGAAGTTGCTGGTGTTTTGCAAATGCAAATCGGTATTGCTCACAAAGTTAGGTTCCGCCAAAACAGAAGCCCCGTCCTGACCAGTGGCTTGACGCCAGTCGGCCAGAGTCGTTTTGTTTTGTCCGTCAAAGCCAACGTGGTAAGTCGTGTTGGCGCTGGATGCACCGTAGTAGGCGTTGTTGTTGCTAACGGCCAACTGTACACCGGTGACGTTATACACATTGTAAACAAAGGATCCTGACACAGCAAAGGCATGCGTATTGCGGAAGATGTTGTTGCGCACTTCCGTGCCCTGGGCTAACGTAGTTGTGATGTTAAGGTTGGCTGTAAAACCGGCCGAAGTACCGCCCACTACCGGACCAAAGAAGTTGACCGAGTTGTTGTACACCTTGGTGTAGTAACCACCGGAAAGGCGTATGCCGTAAGAGTTGTACGTGCCACCAGGGTAGTTAGCCCCAACCATGTCCGAGATAAAGTTGTTGGCAATCAGCGTATTGATAGTAGCTGTGGTATTCGACAGGAAGATGCCGTATGAGCCCCAACCACCGGTGTTGGTATTCTTGATGCCGGTCAGGTTGTTACGCACCAATTGAGCATTCAATACCCCTGCGCCGATATCAATACCGGCAATGGAAACCGACAAAGTCGAGGTGTTCATGTTGAACACCGTGTTCTGAGCGATCAACGGTGCATTGGCATAGTGGATATCCATGCCGCGGAAGTTCACGTACTCTGCCGGCGTGTTGGAACCGATGCTGTTGCCGATAATTTGCAGGCCGTCGTTGTGCCCCAGGAAGGAGGCTGCGCGGGCATAGATACCATAATACGCGCGGCTGATGGCGTTGTTCTGAATTATCAGGTTGTCGTTGTTGTCGCCCGTACCTGTAGTGGAAATTGCAGTACCACCGGCATGAATACCAAAGGTTGAAGTGACCGTGTTACTGCCTGCCAAAATGTTGCAGTTTTTAATCGTGTTGTTCGTCGCGCCATTGGTGATGGATACGCTGGACACCCAAACAGCAGCCGTGCTGGCAGCGGTGGAGGTGTTGATCAATGAGAGGCTACGATCCGAGCCGCCCGAGTTGGAGCCGTCAATCGTTACCCAGTCGGCGCCGTTGAGGCGGATCGTACTTGTGGTTGATGCGCCGCTGATGGTCGCGGTATTGCCTGCTGCCGGGCGAATGGTCAGCGTATTGGTTGCACTGGCGTACGCATTGGTATTGATCGTGATCGGTAACGTTTCCGAGGGATACGTCGCATCAATCAGGCTGAACACCACCGGGCCGTCAATGCAGCGCGTGTTGTAATCTGCCACGGCAGCCGTCAGCGTCGGATAGTTGCCCGCAGCACCTACGGTATAGGTGCCGCTCAAGGCCAACTGCACGGTGGCCGTATTCGGCAGTACCGGATGTGTCGTCACGTTGTTCACGTCGGCAGCAACCGCACCGCCGGCGTTGGAGCCGATGTTGCCAAGGTTGTCCTGCGCGATCACATAGTAGGAGATCACATCGCCTGCTGCCAGACCGCCCATATCGGCGGCGAGGATGCTGAAGTTCCAGTTGCTGTTGGTTGCATTGCCGCCGGCAAGCGTACCTGCATTGGAGAACCAGGAACCTGCGCCTTTGCGGTAGTATACGCGCGGGATCAGGCCGCCGGCGAGCGGGATGCCGGTACCGTCGGTAATGGTCACGTTGCCCAGGGCGATATTTCCGGTACCGCAAGCACCGACGAGCGGCGTATAGGCAATACCGGGGCCGGAGGCATCCGACAGGGTGAAGTTGCCGGCATCGGCGCCGATATCTGTCGGCGTAAAGCCGTTACGGGACTGGCCGTCGAAATCATCGGAGGCCGCCAACACCGGCTGGCCGCCGCCTTCCACCACTGTGGCTACACCCGTTTGAATGTGCAGGTCAACTGTGGCAGCGTTGCCGTTGGGGGCAACGAACTGCGGGTTGCCGCTCACGCTTTGGAAGTCGTTACCCGTGGCGGTGCGCCAGGCAGCCAGCGTCGTTTGATCCACGGCGTTATACAAACCGGTGAAACCACCCGTACCCGATACAAACAGGTTGTTGTAATTGCTGGCTACACCTGCCGGGTTGGGCGTGGTACCGCCAAACGTGATGGCGTAGTGTTTGCCCGAGCCTGCTCCGTTGGAGCGTGCATTGTGGAAAATATTGCTGAGGTAATTGCGGACACCCGTAGTCACCGCACTGGTGAATGCAAACGTGTTGCTGGCGCCATCTACGTTCGAGCCGCCGATGTACACACTGTTGAAGTGTACGTTGTTGTTGCCCGCAGCCTCCCGAATACCGAAGAAGCCGTAGCCGCCGGTGATATCGTTGCCGGCAGCATCTACCCCGAGGCGGATCATATTGTTCTGCACATTGGCCGTTCCGGCGTTCAACTGGATGCCCGTAGCGATACCCGTTTGCGTCGAACTTTGCAGATTCAAACTGTGGATGAAGTTGCGCGCCAACGTGTTGTTGGTTACCGTCGGCACGCTGTTCACAATACCGGTTACCGATGCCGATGCCGTCGGGTTGGTGTTTATTAAAGAATGTACCGTGTTTTGCGACACGTTGTTTGTTCCAAAAGTAGACAGGTTAGTGATCATGGAAATACCCATGATGGAGGCGGCCCCGCCCGTTCCGGTGGCTGCACTGGCCGAAGACAGGTTGCGGATCGTGTTGCCGGTCATGTTGAAAGTGCCGACATTGGAAGAACCTTGCGCCAAAATACCCCACATGACATTGGCAGTGCCGGTGCTCAATGCTGTCATATTGTCGATGGTATTGTTGGTAATCTGCTGATCCGGCGCATTGGAAAACGACACGATGCCCGAGATAGAACCGGCTATGTTGGCATCGTTGGTAATGCTGTTTGCCAGCGTGGTACTGCCTATCGTATTACCGTTAATGATGAAATTGTGGCCTACCGTTGTGCCCTGCACGGAAATCGGGCGCACGGTAGCCGGTGAGGCCGGTGCGCCGGAAATCGTCATGCTGATTCCGCCCACGCTGTTATTGCTGATGGTCGAGGTGTTCGTCGGCGACGTACCACCTGCAACGATGCCCCCGAAGGTGTGGCCGGTAGCGGTACCGGAAAACGTCAGTACAATACTGTTGTTTTCAGTCAGACTACCCACGGTATTGCCTGTGCAGTTAAACGTGCCCTGACCCAACATAATAGCACCGTTGAATGCGGTGGTAGTTGAAGACGTCAGGTTGATGTTCCGAATGGTATTGCCTTGAACCAGAGTCGTAGCGCCGGACACAGTCAGGTTCATGCCACGGAAGTTGCCGGCACCCGTCAGGGTCATAGCGCCACCACCGCACTGCGGAGCCGTGCCGCCGATGAAGTTGTTGGTGATGACAAATTCTCCGGTGATCGTATTTGCAAAATTCAGGGCGCCAAACTGGGCAGCAGCCAATGTGCGCGGTACTGTCTGGTAAAAACTGTTACCAGTAATCGTCCATGCATGGCTACCGGTGGTAATGAAAGCACCGATGGAAGTACTCGTGGACAGGAAAAAATTGAAGATGTTGTTGTTGGCGATGGTGTTGCTGCTATTCCAGGTCGAGGCAGACGACGTAGTACCCAGGCTGTAGATACAGTTGGCGGGTGTACCCGTGGGGGTATCATGGATGTCGTTGAACTCGATCAGGTTGTTATCGTTACCAAATCCGAGTGTATTGGTCGTGGTTGAGAACAAAATGACCCCGCTTGAGGTGGACGTGTTTTGACCCTGGATGTCGCAGTAGCGTACCACGTTGTTAGACGCTTCGTTGATGAAGCGGATGGCGTTGCCGGCGGCGTTCGTGTTTACGATACTCAGTTCTTTTGCCGAGCCAACACCGCCCGGGCGACCGTCGAAGCGCCACCAGTTACCGCCGTTGATATCTATCGTGGTCGTGGCATTACTGCTGGTGATGGACAGAGCCGTTGCTCCCAAGGCAGGACGAATAGTCACCGTGCGTGTCGGGCCGGCGCACAAATACGAAGGGAGCACGATCGGGAAAGCAGGTTCAGCGCTGCTGAGGTAGTTGCTTTGCAATTCCAGAATAACCGCTCCACCTGCTCCGTTGGCCACGATGTCGGCTACGGCAGCGGTGATGGTCGGATAAAACCCGCCCGGGCCTACCGACCTTGTTCCTGAAACGGAGCAGTCGCTGGTAGTGGCGGATCCGGCTAATGGAGCGGTCGTATTATAATACGGCCCGCCACAGAATCCGACATTGTTATTATAAGAATAAATCCAGAAGAAGTACTGGGTAGAAGGCGATAATCCGGTTGCATTAAACGTAGTAGCGGCACTGGAGGATACGATTACGCCGCCCAAAGCATTTTGGCCGGCCGTGTACGTCGTGCCGTTCACGGGCGCGGATGGGGGGGTATTGGTCGGCGTTCTGACCACCAAATATCCGTCTGCCGCCGGAGAACCGACCGCTGCGGTAAAGGAGCCTGAGATTGAGCTCGCAGCCGGCGTCAACGCCAGTGCGGTAGGCTGATTGGCGGGCGCCCCCGGAGGAACGGCAGATACCAACGATATTTCGTCAATCGAGCCGGGAGGTTGGGTGCCGGCAGAAGTATCATCCGTAAACATGAACACCAGGCGCCGGGTCGTGCCGGCGAAAGATGCAGGCAAGCATACTGTTATCGTTTGGAAGGTGCTTTGCAGGTTCAGGTTGGGCGGCGTGCAAAGAATCGCTGCGCCGGGGTAAACAGTCGGGATATTCAACCAACTTTGAAATCCGCCTGCCGGGGAGTTCACAACAGGGGTAAGGGCGGTTGGCATAGCAAATACCGTCACATAGTCATAGCTGCTCTCACCCTGGCATTTCCATTTAAACGATAGCGTAATACTGGTTTGTCCCGCGGGAAACGTAACGTCACGGTAGAAGTGTACAGTAGAGGCTGCCGTGTTGAGGTAGTTATAGGTAGCCCCGGCCGGATCGTCGGAAATATATGCACAATTCGATCCGGCGGAAGGTGGGGCTACGGAACCAACGAACCACTGGTTGGTAGCGCCGTTCACCACCGTCCACCCGTTTGCGGCAAACGTGGAGCCGTTCTCAAATCCGCCATCGCCCGTAGGCGAGATGAGTGTGGTTTGAGCGGAAACTTGCCCGGTAAGGAAGCCCAATGCCCCAAAAACTACAGCGGCGAAAAACCGCTTGCTTGCGAGTATCTTATTTTTCATGAGAATGAAATGATTAGAGACGTAAGTATAAACAGGAAACAGATCGAACACGATCCGAAGGTATTTCTCTCAAAAAAGCACGAAACCTTATTGGCCGGACATATCCGGCACCTGAGGTTCGGCGAGCACTTCTACCAGAACGGGAATAAAGGTCATCAGCAAGCCCTCGGGCAACAGCTCCAACTGCTTGTCGTTGGGCGCTTCAGCCAGAACTTTTTCGTAGCCCTCAAAGATGGCCTCATCAACCGGCTTGCTGTCCTGAATGAGAACCTGCGTGTACGCAAGCATGCGCTTGTAAGCCGTGTAGATGGCCCGATCCCTTTCCTGAAGATCAGGGGTGGCCAGAAAACCATCCAGGCGGGCATCCTCTTGAGCGATGACCGCATTCAGACCGGCAAGCGGACGCCACACGACTTTGCTGTAGTCGCCGATTTCAGCATGATCTACGCTTTGCGCCGAGATCGAAGCCACCAAAAAAAGAAAAAAAAGCGTGCACAATGCCGGGATGCCTGCCGCTTTTGTTGCAAAAGAGGAGAGAGATGTAACTATTTTTTTCATGAGTACCAACGAGTTATTAAAATGGTATACCAGACTTTACGGATTAAAACAGGGCGAAAGTACGAGTAATTATTGTTTACCAAATACTCGGCCAAAAAATGTCTGGAATTTTTGTGGACATTGCCCAAAAACAGCCGATCGCTCAATCTTGCGACCGGAAATGCGACTTCTGCAGACCGGGTATCCAGTGGCTTCAAATGAAAAAGGCCACCCCCTTTCAGGAGTGGCCCCGCAGTACGCTTCAGGTGTCTTATGCCCCGCGCATCCGCAGATGCTGCCGCGCTTAAATAGCGGTAGTATCCACGATGCCGCCGGCGTGCCTGCCAACTGAAGCGCATTTGATTCCGGAAGACGAGTAAACTTTGTTCATGAGAAAACAGACTTTTGATTAAACATGGGGCAAAAGTAAATGTCGGGCAAACTTTTATACATAACAAAAATACAATTTTCGTTACCTGGCCAATCCCCGGGCTTTTTCCACAATTCCTGTTTAAGTCGCTGACTTACAGCAGTTGCAAAAACAGCAATCAGCACCATGTGTTACTGCTAGTTTGATCAGGCCTCCAGCGCTTGAAGGACTATTTGCCACAAATCCTCGTAGGGCAGCACCTCCAGTTCCAGGGTCGGAGTAGCCAAATCGAGCGGTAGTGTTCGCAAGTGTTCCAAGTGTCCTGCAACAAGCCGGCTAACCCCGGCCGGCTTAAAATCGGCTTCCGATACCCGGAGCAGCATTTGAATGAATACACTTGTACGACTCCCGGTATTCCTCTGCGACAGGAAATGCTCCAGTTCCGATACCCGGCTGCGAACTGCATCCTGCCTTTTTTCTTGCAGCAGCCGAATGTACTCCGCGATCAGCAGTGCACCGGTGTATTCATGCGATGTTGCACCCTTTGCCCGCATAGGTTTGGAGGTCTCTCCATCCGACGCAACAACACCTGCCAGAGCCAGATAGGCGCCGAAGATACTCCAGTTTGCCCGCAGGGTGCCGGGCAGAAAAGCGAAACGATAATTTGCCGCTACCCTGGAAAACAGGTTGGCGGCCTCCGAATAGTTACGGGTGTGCAGGTATAACAAGACGAGTAATTCCTTGATTTTAAATTGGTTTGACACCTGTTCTCCTGCAAGCGACAGGCAGGCATCCGCCGCTTTTTTGCCCCGTTCTGTATCGCGCAGATGAATGCTGCAAAGCAGCAGGGAGTAGTAAAAAACTTGCAAAGGGTCTTTTGCATGGTAGGGCTTCCCGAGAAAATACCGGATGGATTTTTCACAATGATCCCGGGCGGCCGGGTAGTCCCGGGCAAAAAGATATTGCTGTAACTTGACCAAATTTCCATACAAATGCAGTTTGGAACTGCTGAATTCGGCCATCAAGGGTTCAAGTTCCGTCAAATTTGCTTTCGCCGACGCATGCAACGACTCGTCGGTTGTTTGGCTGCCCCACCAGCGTGCCGTCAAATCCGAGTACATTTTTTCGGCACGAAACTCCGCATCCAGTGTCTGCCGAAAAAACTGATACCTGGCCTCCGATTCCGTGCACATTTCGCTACCGAAATACTGCATGCAACACTTCATTCGCAGGTACATAGCCACATCCATTGCGAGTAATGTGAAGTCAAGTTTGCCGGCGATAATCAGAAGGTGGCCGGCCAGGTCCATGGCCAGAGTAGTCGCATTTTTACCGCTCAACGTCCGCACATTCAGCCACAACTTCTGGCATTCCAGATGGGCTTGCTGAACATCTGTGTATTGCTCCAGTTCCTTCACAAAGTCTTTGACGGCTTGCCCAAGTCGTTCACGAAGCAAGCCTCGATCAGACTCCAGGTCGGAATAATCCGCCGACGCTCCCGGAGTAATACCCTCAACTGTATCCGTAGCATACCGACCGTTTCGAAATTCGTTTATGAGCCGCAAAAGACTTTCATCGGCATCCGATTCCGGTTCCCGTTGCGTAAAACGTATGTTATGTTGCTCCAATACCCGGAGCAACTCGAGAATTTCCTGCATGACAATTGACTTTTCAAACACGATTAACTAGACCGGCACGAGCAGCACCGACCGGGCGATTGTCTGTTCAACAAGAGGGCAAATGTGCCACCCGCAAGCCTTTACGACGATGTATTTTTGGCCATAATCCATGACTTTTCTGCCCACAGTTTGTCTAATGCCGTCCCGATTTGAACCTTTGTGTCGAAAACAACCGAACAAACACTTCCAGATGCTGAAAAAACTTGCCATTCCATTCCTGCTGCTGACATACTGTTGTGTCGGGCGAGCACAAGATTTACGCGTTCAGTCAATTACTGTCGCCGACGGGTTGTCGCAAGGTTTTGTCAGTTGTCTCTTTCAGGACAGCAGGGGATTTATGTGGATCGGCACCTTCAACGGGCTGAACCGTTACGACGGGTACCAGATCAAGCGCTTCGACCAGGACAATACCCTGCCGTGGTCGCTCAAGTCCAATTTTATAAATTGCATCACGGAAGATCGGCATGGCCTGCTGTGGCTCGGCACCGACAAAGGCCTTGTCGTATATGACCCACATAGTGACCGATTTGTACACTTGGCAGAAACCGTCACTGCCCTGCCCGGTGCCGACGTGGGCCGGATCATAACCTGTTCGGATGGGCGGGTATGGGTAAACCACCAACAACCCGGCACCTCCGGCGTGCTGTTGGTGCGCCCGCCCGATAATTTGGCCGGCATGATCCGGAACGGGCGTTTGGGCGACCACGCATTTCAGGTGCTGCACGTCTCACTCGGGGCCGACGTAAACGGCCCATTAGTTAATCTGCAAATGCTTCAGGACTCCATCCTGATCGCCGGCGACGCGCAAAATCGGCATTGCCGGATAAATCCCGAGACGCGCAGCGCCGAACGGTCCGACCCGCGCACCCTGCCCCATCGCCGATTTGGAAACTACCGCCTGGTGTACTGGATAAACGGGAAACAAGGCGCTGTTTTTCTTCCCGAAGAAACGCAGCACAATCAGCCCGATAACCTACAAAATTGGTCGGAGTTCGTGCAGATGCCCGGGGGCGAAATCTTGTTGCTCCGCATCGGAACGACCGTGTTGCACCGCATGGACACCCTTGGATCGCGTCGGGAAACTCCCGGGTTTGATCAAATGTCATTTTACCGGCAATTTCCATCTTTTTTTGAGTTGGACATATTGCCCACCCAGGCCGCCACCATTGATCATTCCGGCAACCTTTGGGTCGGCACAAGTGGTTTTGGCGTTCGCAAGATCAGCCGTGGAAAATTAGATTTCAAGCGATACTTGCCTCAATACAGTTTTTACAACTTCCGCTTTCTTCCCGACGGACGCGTATGGCCGGGAAGCCCCTACCCGCACCATGTATCCAACCTGAAAACCGGCCAATTGGAACCTGCGCCATGGACCACTACACTATCCAAAAAATACTTCCCGTACAGCATACTGATCACTAAAGGGGGCGACTGGTGGACGGCTGCGCTCAGGCAAAGGGAGTTGGTCCTCCTTAAAAAAGACCACACGACTAACCGATGGACGGAGTGGCCCGTATCCCTTCATTGGCTCAGGGATGTGCAGGTACAGCTGTTCGAAGACTCCCGGGGGGCCATCTGGTTGGCGGGCAACAGAGGCAACATCGTCCGTATCCCGCCAAAGGAAAGCCCGCCGGATACCTGGGACATCGGTCCGTATTTCCCTCAAAACCGGACGGACCAACTGCGCAGCACGGCTTTAGTGGAAGACCGGGCGGGCAATTTGTGGATCGGCAGCAACAACGGCTTGATTCAAGTAACAAACCCGGAGGCCAAGCCGACGTTTCGCGTCTGGCAGAACGACGACAACAATCCTGCATTGTTCAAAACTGATTGGATACTAAGTATTTGTCCCGACCCGAAAATATTGGATGTGCTGTGGATCGGTCTCCGGGGCGGGGGGCTGGCCCGCTTCGATGCCCGTACACAAACGACAAAACACTTCACGACAAAAGACGGGTTGGCCAATAATGTGGTCTATGGAATACTGCCCGATTCCTCCGATTACTTTTGGCTGAGCACCAACCAAGGGCTTTCGCGCTTCGACCTGCGCAATCAAACATTCTACAATTACAACAAGGTGGAACCCGCCATAGACATCGAGTTCAATACCGGCGGGTATGGCTACACGCCCTCCGGCGACCTCGCATTTGGCAGTATCGAAGGGCTGTTTGTCGTCCGGCCCAACGCCGCTCAACAGACAACTCCTTCCTTCGAGGTTGTGGTGACCGATATTGCAGTAAATGGACAAAACCTCAACTTCTCTCGAAATGACCTCCCCTTGCGCATCAACCCGGACAATACCCTTAGCCTACATCTGCCGCACGACCGAAACAATCTGGTCATCTCATTTGCTGCTCCGGATGCTGGTGATCCTGCCATAGTGCAATACCGTTACCGGCTCCTGCCGCTCGCCCAAAACTGGGTGAGCACGGGATTTCAACGTACCGCAAACTTTGTGGGCATCCCTCCGGGGCGATATACATTCGAACTACAGGCCAAAAACTCCAACGACGACTGGAGCAGCG
>CAYMQY010000139.1:9376-11859 GCA_964392655.1 uncultured Saprospiraceae bacterium | reverse complement strand
GCGAAGCGTCCTCCCCTATGGGTTTGCCGAACACCAGCCACTCTTTGCCCTGCCACTTGCCAATGAGCGCGGGGTTGTTGTCGTTGGCGCGTTTGCAGGCGGCTAACGCGAGGAGGCCAATTATCAATAAACTCAGGATGTGTTTCATATCTTTTTATCTTTTCTATAAAAACTCTGTGTCCTCTTAATCTCAGTGAGCCTCTGTGACCCTGAAAACTTCAGTCGCAATATTTTCCGCCGCTTTCGGTCGCCCGAGGTGCCGGATGTTTTCGCCGAGACTGAACATCAGGGCTTCTTTTTCGAGCAACATAAAAGCCTCCGGCAGCAATTTTTCGATGGCCTCGGCGTCGCGCACTAATCGGGCAGCACTTTTTTCCGTGAGTGCCAGTGCGTTTTTGGTCTGGTGGTCTTCGGCTACATTGGGCGAAGGCACGAGAATCACCGGCTTGCCCACGAGGCACAGTTCGCTGATACTCAGGGCGCCGGCACGAGAGATGATCAAATCGGCAGCCGCGTACAGCAAATCCATCCGGTCAATGAACGCGCGCACTTGCACATTGGGAAGCCGGGCCGTATCGCAGTTGGAATATTCGTATTCGTAAAACCGGCCGCATTGCCACAGTACCTGCACATCAGAGCGTTCGGCCAGTAGTGCGGTATTTTCTGCAAAGGCGCGGTTCAGGGTGCGGGCGCCGAGGCTGCCACCGATGATCGCAATGGTTTTTTTACCAATTTCCAACCCGTAGTGCCGCAAGCCTTCCTCGTGTTTTTGTTCCAGATGCAAAATATCCTGCCGCACCGGATTGCCCGTGAACACGATTTTTTCCATCGGAAAATATTGCTCCATGTGGTCGTAGGCCACACAAATACGGCTTGCCCGTTTGGCCAGCAAGCGGTTGGTCACTCCGGCATACGAGTTTTGTTCCTGAATGATCGTCGGAATGCCCAACTGTTGCGCGGCGCGCATCACCGGCCCGGAAGCATAGCCGCCGGTGCCGATCACCACATCGGGCCGGAAGCGCCGCACGATGCGTTTGGCCTTGAGTGCGCTGGAAATCAGTTTGAACGGAAACGACAGGTTCCGGCGCAAACTCGTCAGGGAAAATCCGCGCTGAAAACCCGCAATGTTCAGGCCCTCGATCGGGTATCCGGCCTGGGGCACGCGCTCCATCTCCATCTTGCCGTTGGCGCCCACAAACAGAAATTCCGTATCGGGCCGCATGCGTTTGACGGCATCGGCAATGGCTATGGCCGGAAAAACGTGTCCGCCTGTTCCGCCGCCGGTGATCAGTATGCGCAATGGACGTTCCGTGCTCATGTGTTTTCGAGTTTTTCAATGAACTTGCTGACACTCAGGATCATCCCAAGGGCGATGGACGTAAAAACAAGGCTGGTGCCGCCCATCGAAATCATGGGCAAAGTCAGGCCCGTCGCCGGAACCAGGTGTACCGATACGGCTATGTTGGCCAGGGCTTGCACCGTCAGCATCAGGCTGAGGCCTATGGCCAAAAATGCGCCGAAAGCCTTGGGACTTTTCGTCACTAAAGCGACGGTTCGGAAAAACAGCATCACGTACAAACCGAGCACCAGCACACCGCCGATGAGGCCGTATTCTTCACAAATGATGGCGTAAATGAAATCCGCGTGCGAATAGGGCAGGAAGTTGCGGGCAATGGAGTTCCCCGGCCCGGCTCCAAAAACGCCGCCGCGCGCGATGGCAATTTTGGCTTGCTGCACCTGATAGCCGCCGTCCGGGTTGTGGAGGTAGTCCTGAACACGAGAAGTCCAGGTTTCCACACGAACCATATCGGGCTGGTATTTGCCTATGACAATCAACAAGGCAAAAACAACCACGCCCAACAAACCCAGCAGGAAAATGAAGCGGGGATTGACGCGCCCTACGAACATCAGGGCGATGCAGGTGCAGAACAGCACCAGTGCCGTGGACAGGTTGGCCGGAGCAATCAGCCCGCACACAATCAGTACCGGCACGATGATCGGCATGAATGCGTCTTTGAAACTCGTGATGTATTCCTGTTTTTTGGTCAAAACCTTGGCCACGTACACCACGAGAGCCAGTTTGGCAAAATCGGAAGGCTGAAAACTGAACGACAGAATCGGAATCTCGATCCAGCGGGACGCCTCGTTGATGCTCATGCCGAACACGAGCGTCAGCGCCAGCAACGGCACGGAAATCGCCAGAAGCAAAGGCGCCATTTGCTGGTATCGGCGGTAGTGTATGCGGTGGCACACATAAATCAGGAAAAGCCCGAACGCCAGCATGATCGCGTGGCGCATCAGGTACGAGGTGGTATTGCCGCCCCGGGCCTGCCAGGCCAGCGAACCGGTGGCCGAGTACACCGCCAGAATGCTGATGATGCTCATCACGGCGATGATCATCCAGATGGTGCGGTCACCGCGAAGTTCAGCTGCTATTTTGTTACCGAGAGACATGGTGCGTCGTAGAGTCGTAAAAAATAAGT
>CAYMQY010000139.1:6646-9276 GCA_964392655.1 uncultured Saprospiraceae bacterium | reverse complement strand
GAGCCTCTGTGACACTCCCCTCTACGATCTCCACTACCGCGCTCCGGAATTGCTCCCCCCGATCCTCATAATTCCGGAACAAATCAAAACTCGCGCAGGCCGGACTAAGCAGTACCGTATCGCCGGCAACCGCCAAACGCGCCGCCTGCTCCACCGCCTCCCGGGCACTGCGGGTCTCCACGATCGGTTTTTTTGTTTTTTTGAAAAAGGCTATGATTTTGCTGTTGTCCACCCCGAGGCAGACGATTGCTTTTACTTTTTTCTTCACCAATTTCAGCAACGGCGTGTAGTCATTGCCCTTGTCTTGCCCGCCGACGATCCAGATGGTGGGCGTCGTCATGGCCTGAAGGGCGTAAAAAACCGAGTCCACGTTGGTCGCTTTGCTGTCGTTGATCCAGGTTACGCCGTTCGCCGTGGCCACCACTTCGAGGCGGTGTGCCGGCGGCTCGAAGGAGTTCAGCCCTTCCTGAATTTTGGCCGGGTCGGCGCCGAGCGACAGGGCAACACGAACCGCGCAGACGGCATTGAACATGTTGTGCGGGCCGCGCAGTTTGCTATTCATCATGTCGAACGCATGCCGTTTTCCGATCCGGATGGAGCCGTTTTTGAAAAAACCGCGCCGCACCGGCACCTGTTTGGCCGCCGTCAGCGGATGCCGGGCGATATAGTCCTGCATCACCGGATCGGCAGCGTTGAAAATGAAAATATCGCCGCGTTTCTGGTTTTCGTTGATGCGGAATTTGGCCCGGGCGTAGAGGTCCATCTGGTACTCGTAGCGGTCGAGGTGGTCGGGGGTAATGTTGAGCAGCACCGCCACCTTCGGGCGGAATTTTTGAATATCTTCCAGTTGGAAACTGCTGACTTCCAGTACGTACACAAGGTCTTTGACTCCCTGGTTTTCCAGCACCAGTCCGGCAAAACTGTTTCCCACATTGCCGCCCATGCGCACATTCAGACCGGCGGTTTTCAGCAGGTGGTACGTGAGCATCGTGGTGGTTGTTTTTCCGTTGGAACCTGTGATGGCCACGATCGTGCATTTTCCGGCATGCCGAAAGCCGAATTCGATTTCGCCGATGACCGGAATGCCTTTGGTCCGAATCGCCCGCATTACTTCCGTTTTTTCCGGTATTCCGGGGCTTTTGATCACCTCCGTGGCTTTCAGGATTTTTTCCAGCGTATGCTGTCCGGACTCAAACGCAACTCCCGCATTTTCCAGCGCAGCCTGATATTCCGGTTTGATCGGACTCTTGTCGGACACAAACACGTCATAGCCCAGCCGTTTGGCCAGGAGCGCCGCGCCTGTTCCGGATTCGCCGGCACCGAGAATGACTATGCGTTTGGTGGACATTTTATGATTGATTCGATTGATTCGATTTCTATGCTTTTCAGCCCACGGATTTATCCGTGGGTTAACGGATTTTCAGGGTAATGACGGCCAGCACGGCCAGCATGATCTGGACGATCCAGAAGCGCACGGAAATCGTGACCTCGTGGTAGCCGTCTTTTTGAAAATGATGGTGCAGGGGCGCCATTTTGAATATCCGGCGGCCCTCACCGTATTTCTTTTTCGTGTGTTTGAAATACCAGACTTGCAGAATAACCGACAGGTTTTCTACCAAAAACACGCCGCACAGTACCGGAATCAGCAGTTCCTTGCGCAGCACGATGGCAAGCGCCGCGATGATGCCGCCCAGCGTCAGGCTGCCGGTGTCGCCCATAAAAACCCGGGCCGGGAAGACGTTGTACCACAAAAAACCGATACAACCGCCGAGCAGGCAGGCCGCGAAAATCACCAATTCGCCCGTGTGCGGCAGGTAGAGGATGTTCAGAAAATCGGCTGCCACGGAGTTGCCGCTCAGGTAGGCCATGATGCCGAGCGCCATGACCACGATGCCCGACACGCCCGCCGCCAGGCCGTCGAGGCCGTCGGTGAGGTTGGCGCCGTTGCTGACGGCAGCGATCACAAAAATGGTCATCAGCAAAAAGACGATCCACACGAGGTCGGCGGCATTGTCGCCGAGGAACCACAGGATACGCGAGTAGTCCAGTTCGTTGTTTTTGAAAAACGGCACGTTTGTAATCGGGGCTTTTACGTGCACGAGTTCCTTGTACGTGTTTTCGCCTTCTTTCACAAAAACCACTTTTTTCACTTCATAGCCGTGCAGGGCGGCTTGTTCGGGTTCCATGCGCACCACCACTTCGTCGCTCACCAGCATGGTCACGCCTACGATCAGGCCGAGGCCCACCTGTCCCAGTATTTTGAAAATGCCCTTGAGGCCCTTTTTGTCTTTTTTGAACACCTTGATGTAGTCGTCCAGAAAACCAATAGCCGCCATCCATATCGTGGCAAACAGCATGAGCAGGATGTACACATTGTCCAGTCGGGCCAGCAGCAGGCACGGAATCAGCGTGGCCGCGATGATGATGACCCCGCCCATCGTGGGGGTGCCGGCTTTCAGGTTTTCGCCCTGCAAACCGAGGTCGCGCACCGTCTCGCCGATTTGCAGCCGCCGCAGCCCGTCAATGATCCGCTTACCGATGATGAGCGAAATGATCAAAGACAAAATGATCGCCGCGCCCGCCCGGAACGAGATGTACTGGAACACGCCGGCGCCCGGCAAATCCCATGT
>CAYMQY010000139.1:3338-6546 GCA_964392655.1 uncultured Saprospiraceae bacterium | reverse complement strand
AAAGAGCCGGGGGCGATTTTTCATCGCCCCTCGGCGACTGTTCAAAATAATAGTCCCTCCACTATTATGTCTTTTCCGGGCTGAGGTATCTTTTAAGCACCGGCGTGTAACGTATCGTGAATATCATAGCCCCGGTAAAAATATAGAGCCAAATCAGTCGGCCCTGGTATCGGGAAACCACGGTAGAAAAAGTGGCACAAACGAATGCATTGACCACAAGGCACAAAAACAAGAGGTTGTAGGCTTTTTGCAGCACCTCCGGGATCGCTGTTTGCCACGATTTTGTCGTCCACAAAAGCGCCATCAGGATCAGGCAGGCAAAAAACAGGTACTGCTGCCGGGTATTCAGACCCTCGATGTCGAGAAACCAGTAGCGGTGATTTTGGTGGGCGATTTTGAAGGCAATCAGTTCGTTCGGGAAATGTTTGGTAACCGAACTCAACGCCGCCCCTCCCCCAGGAATAGGGGCAAGTTTTTCTGCCCTGAAGTAGAAAAACTGTTTGATCGTGCTGTTGAACGACTCGATGAGGTACCGCTTCAAAAACCGGGGAGTGGTCAGAATATCGCCGATGATGAACTGATTCTCGGTTTTCACGGAGTCCCATCCGCCATGTTGGTTGAGCGGGCTATTGGCATCCCACAGGAAGTCGTCCGACATGGAATCTTTATTCGGGCACAGATACAGGGCTTTTTGAGGGCATTTTTCGTTCAGGTACGGTTTCAGTAGGCCAATTTCGTGAAGCCGCCCCATGGTAAAAGCGTGGCCGTCGCGCATGATCTCCCACTTTTTGTTGACACTGAAATGGAGCGCGAAAAGTCCCAGCCAGGCCGTCAAAACAATACCGGCTACGGCTCCAATATTTGTCCATGCAAAGCGCTGTTCCTTGCGGACAAAAGCCTGATACAGAATTACTGCACCTACAAAAACAAGTCCGCCAAGCAAATGGGAATTGTGCGTCATGGCCGCCAATATTGCCAAGAGCGCAATTGGCAAGGTGCGCCGACGCTTGACCGGGGCCAATAGGATGAGAATAAGCAGCCCGTAAAAAATCGGCGTAAAAAAGTCGGGCAGGAGGTAGGATGCGTAGATCGAAGCATTGGTGCAGGAAATCAAAAACACAACTGCCGTCATCATGGCTACGGCGCCGGGCGTCTTTCCTGAAAAAGTCTTCATCCATTCCCGCACCAACAGAACGCTCAGAATCCCTTGCGCGAGCATCACCCAAAGCAGGCTCTCGGCCAAACTGGTGTGCCGGATAAAAAACCCATAAGTGACCGGGCGATCCCCGGGAACGTAGTTTTGAAAACCAGAATCCACATACGTTCCGGTATCGGGGTACACAAAAGGGTAACCGTTGTACCACCCCCAAAAACAGAAGAGCACGCCGCAAAGCAGCACGCTGACTATTACTGTTATGGATGGATACCGTTTCATTTATTTCAGTTCAGTTGGTTCGCAGGTACTTGATTAAGGTCGCTTTATCATCAAAAGGATACTTCACCCCCATCACATCCTGATATTTCTCGTGCCCTTTGCCGGCCACGAGGATCACATCCTCCGGTCCGGCCAATTGGCAGGCGGTTTTTATGGCCTGTTCGCGGTTTTCGATGGTCAGTGTTTTTGCCAGGTCTTCGGGTTCGAGGCCGGCCTCCATGTCGCGAAGAATAGCCGTGGGGTCTTCGGTCCGCGGGTTGTCGCTGGTCAGGATAAGGTGGTCGCTGAAGCGGCCGGCCGTGCGGGCCATGACGGGTCGTTTGGTTTTGTCGCGGTCGCCGCCGCAGCCGACGACGGTCACGATCTTCGAGCCGCGTTTTTTCAATTTCACAATGGTTTCGAGCACCTGCTGAATCGCGTCGGGCGTGTGGGCATAGTCCACGATCCCGAGGCCGCCGGGGCGCGCTGGATTTTGTACCGCCTCGAAGCGTCCTTCCGCGCCGCTCAGGTTGCTCAGCGCAGCGAGTGTTTCCAGTTTTTCAGCGCCCAGTAGCCGGGCCGTGGCATACACCGCCGTCAGGTTGTAGGCATTGAACTCGCCGATGAGCCGGGCGTGTACCTGCTCGCCGTCGAGGTTCAGATGCAGGCCTTGAAGGCCGTTTTCGATGATTTTGGTTTTGAAATCAGCGGGCGTTTTCAGGCCGTACGTGTGGTTTTGGGCGCGTGTATTCTGGAGCATGAACCGCCCGTTTTTGTCGTCGGCATTGGTCAGGGCAAACGCCGTGGCCGGCAGGTCGTCGAACAGGCGCTTTTTTGCGTCGCGGTACTCGGCGAAGGTTTTGTGGTAATCCAGGTGGTCGTGGGTCAGGTTGGTGAACACCGCTCCGGCGAAGGCTACTCCGGCGATACGCCGCTGATGGATAGCGTGGCTGCTGGTTTCCATGAACACCTGCGTGCAGCCCGCATCGGCCATTTGGCGGAGCAGTTCCTGAAGTGAAACCGCGTCCGGCGTGGTGTGTGTGCTGGGCACGATCGTGTCGCCGATGCGATTTTCCACCGTGCCGATCAGGCCGGTTTTATAGCCCAACGTGCTGTACAACTGGTGCAGCAAGGTGGTGGTGGTGGTTTTTCCGTTGGTACCGGTCACGCCCACTACTTGCATGTGGCGGGAAGGATTTCCGTAAAAAGCCGAGGCCAGGCAACCCAGCGCTTCGGCACTGTCGGCTACCTGAACAGTGGTGACGGCGGTGTTTTCCGGCACAGATTCAGCCACGATGGCTGAGGCGCCGTTTTCAATAGCCTTGTCAATAAACAGGTGCCCATCGTGCGCCACTCCCCGCACAGCCACGAAGCAGTCGCCCGGCTGTACCGCGCGGCTGTCGAACCGGATAGCCCGGATTTCGATCCCGGTGTCGCCGTTTGTCTGGCGGATACCGGGAACATCGTGGAGGAGATTTTTGAACATGGCAATGCGCGGGTGTTGCCCGCTTGTATGGTTACTGTAAAGTCAATAGCACTCTGGTTCGTCCGTTGGCTCTTGTTCCGGGGGCTATGCTTTGGCTGACCACCTTGCCTACGCCTTTCACGCGCACGCGGCAGCCGCGATTTTCGAGCAGGTACACGGCGTCTTTCAAGCCCATGCCCACCACCGAGGGCACCGTTTTTTCCGATACGATGCGCGGCAGCATGAGCAGGGAGTCGTGTTTTGGGTTGAATAAAGCCCCAAAGGGCATAGAGCGGGCACAGTAACACGAGAGTTAGAGCCCAATAAGC
>CAYMQY010000139.1:0-3328 GCA_964392655.1 uncultured Saprospiraceae bacterium | reverse complement strand
ACTGTACCAGTCGAGTTCGAGCCATTTCAGCACCGATTCCAGGTCTTCACTCTGGCCGGCATTGATGGACGGCATCTGTGCAGTGGCTAATTGCGGGCGCGGGTTTTCGTTCACGGGCGGGTGCATATCGGGCTTGAGCGCGAAGCACTTGTCGGCAATTTCCCGAAAAACCGGAGCCGCCGCCTCGGCGCCGTGGTAGCCGCCGCGTTTCGGCTCGCTGATGACCACGATGCAGGAATACACCGGATTGTCGGCAGGAAAAAAGCCGCAGAAACTTGCCTGGTGGCGGATGCCGGCGCGCGACTTGAACTTGTGGTAATTCAACTGCGCCGTACCGGTTTTGCCGGCAATCGGGTACAGGTCGGTGCGGATGTTTTTGGCCGTGCCGGTTTCCACCACGCCGCGCAGGAGTTCTTTTGCTTTCGCAATGGTGCGGCGCCCGGCTATGTTGCGCTTGACTACCGTGGGACGGAATTCGCGCACAGGTTCACCGTAATTTTCAATCCGTTCGACGAGGTACGGTTTCATCATGCGCCCGTCGTTTGCCACAGCATTGTAAAATGTCAGCATTTGCAACGGCGTTTCCAGCACTTCGTAGCCGATGCTCATCCAGGGAAGCGTGGTGCCCGACCATTCGGTTTTCGGATCATTCGGTGTTTTCAGCAGGGGCAGTTCTTCGCCGCCGACCTCGATTTCCGTCGCGCGATCCAGCCCGAAACGACGCAGGCGCTCCACAAAGGCGCTTGCCCGGCGGGTGTCGCCGTAAAATTGCTGCACCAGTGTGGCGGTGCCCACGTTTGACGACTGCGCGAACACGTCGCGAACGGACATGGAATCCAGCCCATGCGGCACGGCGTCCACGAGTTCCTCCTCATAAAACTTCACCCGTCCGCCGAACACGGGTATTTTTTGGTCAAAATCGTCGAGATGCCCGTCTTCAATCATCGCCATGAACGAGGCGAGTTTGAACATGGAACCCGGCTCCACGCGTTCGCCGACGGCATAGTTGTAGGTTTCCCACCAGCCTTCCTGGGCGCGACCGATATTGGCAATAGCGCGAATAGCGCCGGTTTTAACTTCCATGACGATCGCGCAGCCGTGGTCGGCGTCGTGCGCTTTGCAGGCATTCAGGAGCGCATTTTCAGCGGCATCCTGAATGTTGACATCAAGCGTGGTCACTACGTCGTCGCCCGAACGCGGCTCAATTTCCGCGAGGTCATTGACCGGAATGTACACGTCGCCCTGCACGCGCAGCATGAGTTGTTTGCCCTGCAAACCGCCGAGCACTTTGTCGAATGTGCCCTCCAGCCCCACCGGCAAAGCGCCTTCGCGCACATAGCCGATGGTGCGCTGCGCCAGCATTTTGTAGGGGCGCTCGCGTTTCGACGTCTGCTCCACAATCAAACCTCCCTTGAACCGCCCAAGGCGGAAAATCGGGAAGTTCTTGAGCAGTTGCATTTTGTTGTAATTCAGGTTTTTGGCAATGGGCACATAGCGGATACCGCGGGTACTCGGGTCGGCTTCGCGCAATTGCTGGAGCCAGTTTTTGTAGGCTCCGGGGGTGTATTGCTGGTCAATGTAAGTGGAGAGCAGCCAGGCAAGGCTGTCAATATTTTGGTTAAAAACCTCGTCGGTCAGGCCGGTGGTTTTGGCATCGAAATACACATCGAAAAACGGCAGCGAAGTCGCCAAAAGGCTGCCGTCGGTGGCCAGAATGTTGCCGCGGTCGGCATACACGTCCACAAACTTCAAAAACAAACTGTCGGCCTTGGCTTCCCATTTGGGCGCCTGCACCACCGACAACTGGTACAGCCGCCCCGTGATCACCACGGCCACGACCAGCACCGCCGCTGCCAGCAGATACAAGCGTACAAGGACTTCGTTTTTGATGTTTAGCATAAATAAAGGTTTCTGGTTGGAAGGTTGGAGGGTTCCTGGTTTGTAACCTATTTTCCTACAATCACTTTCGGGCCTCTGCCGGACAGATAAATTCCGGACGGTTCCAGGTTGGTTTCTATTTGGGATTGCATGGCTTTGAACATGGTTTCACTTTTTATCGAGGTGTACTGCCACTTCAGTTCTTTGATCTCTTTTTGCAAACGCTGTATTTCCCGCACGTTTTTTTCTGCGTAGTGGGCATTGGCGATATAGACCAGCGCCAGAAAACCCAGAAACAGCAGGTAGGAGAAATTTCCGAACACCCACTCCGTAGAGTGGTGACTGATGTTCAAAGCGTTGAGTAGTTTGTTTGCCAAGTTTTTTAGCGATGAGCGATGAATGATAAGCGATGAGTTTTCAGAGGTTTCTTATGCCTTTGCGGCAATCCGCAGTTTGGCGCTTCTTGCACGCGGGTTTTCCTTGATTTCTTCAGGATTGGGTTCGATGGGTTTTTTGGTGATCAACTGGAAGGGGCGTTCGATATTTCCGTAAAAATCCTGCTTTGGGGTACCCTCGAAGTTTCCGGCCTTCAGCCAGTTTTTCACGATCCGGTCTTCGATGGAGTGATAAGTAATCACCACTATGCGGCCGCCGGTTGCGAGCATTTCCGTGGCGTCTTTCAAAAAATCTTCCAGTGCACCGGTCTCATCATTCACTTCCATTCGGAGCGCCTGGAAAACCTGCGACAAATACCGCCAGCGCTCGCCCATGACCATTTTCTCGCAGAGCGCCACTAAGTCGCCGGTGGTGCGGAACGGACTTCGTTCGCGCTGCTGCACACAGGCCTGGGCCAGCGTTCGGGCGTTGCGCACTTCGCCGTAGTTGCCGAACACCCGCTGCAGGTCATCCTGTGTGTAGGTGTTCAGCACATCGGCTGCGCTGCGCTCGTCGTCGGGGTTCATGCGCATATCCAGTTCTGCCGAAAAGCGATAACTGAACCCGCGCTCGGGAGTGTCCAACTGGTGGCTGCTCACCCCGAGATCGGCCAGAATCCCCTGCACCGAACCGGGCCGCGCGCCTGCCGCGCGCAACTGCCGTTTCAAAAACCGAAAGTTCGAGCGAATGAAAACGAAACCCGGATGTTCCGAAAAAGGCGCCTTCGCGGCATTTGCCTGCGCATCTGCATCCTGGTCAAAAGCGTACAGGCGACCGTTGTCGCCCAGCCGGTTTAATATCGGGGCTGCGTGCCCGCCTCCGCCAAATGTCGCGTCCACATACACCCCGTCGGGGCGGATTTGCAGTGCTTCGAGCGACTCGGACAGAAGGACAGGCGCATGGTACATAACTCAACTTTCAAGGTCCCCTACCCCATCCTCGCCGCCGCCCATGACATCATTGGCGAGGTCGGCGAACTGGTTGGGATCGAGGGACATCATGGCTTCGTAGTTCT
>CAYMQY010000138.1:0-11892 GCA_964392655.1 uncultured Saprospiraceae bacterium | reverse complement strand
ATCCAACCACACCGAAACCCTCCAACCAGAAACCTTCCAACCTAAAAGCATGCAAACCGCCGACCTGCTCAAGAAAGTCCGCAAGATCGAGATCAAGGCCCGGGGCCTGAGCAGCCACCTGTTCACCGGCGGCTACCACAGCGCGTTCAAGGGCCGGGGCATGTCGTTCAGCGAGGTGCGGCTGTATTACCCGGGCGACGACGTGCGGGCTATTGACTGGAACGTGACGGCCCGAACCGGCGAGCCGTTCATCAAGGTTTTTGAGGAAGAACGCGAAAACACGGTCATGTTGCTGGTGGACCTGAGTGGCTCCACGGCATTCGGCAGCCATGCACAGTTCAAGGAAGAATACCTGACGGAACTTTGTGCCGTACTGGCGTTTTCGGCCATTGCCAACAACGACAAGGTGGGCGTCGTGCTGTTTTCCGACCGGATCGAACTGTTCATACCACCCAAAAAAGGCAAGCAGCACATCTTGCGCATCATCCGGGAAATTCTGTCGGCCAAACCCTCCGGGCGCGGCACCGACCTGGCCGGCGCCCTGCGTTTTATGCATAATGTGCTGAAAAAACGCAGCGTGTGCTTCCTGCTTTCCGACTTTCTGGCCGACCGCTACGAAGACGCCCTGCGCGTACTGGCCCGCCAGCACGACTGCATCGGTATCCACTGCTGGGATATGCTGGAGCGCGACCTGCCCGACGTGGGGGTGCTGCGCGTAGCCGACGCCGAATCGGGCGAACAAGCCTGGCTGGACACCACCAGTACCCGCCTGCGCCACCAGTACCAGCATACGTTTGAAGTACACCGCAGCGCAACGCAAGCGATGTTCCGCCGCGCCGGCGCCGATTTTTTGAGCCTGTGTACCAACCAGCCATACGTGCGCGCCCTGCTGCGTTTTTTTGCTCAACGTTCCAAAATCGTGGCGCATGGGTAAAATACCGGTCATTTGGTTTGCCTCGATACTTGCCGTTATTTCCCTGCCCGATACCGCTGCTGGGCAAGTGCGCGCCAACGCCGCATTTGATCCCGAACGGGTAGAAGTGGGCGACACCTTTGCGCTCCGGGTGCTGGTTTCGGGAACCACGGTGACGCCGCAGCGCGTCAATTTCGCCGCCTGGCAACGGGTTTTCCCACCCGACAATATTCTCGCCCGCTCCAACTGGCAACATTCCGGCAACAAATGGGTGCAGCATTTTTCCCTGATTGCCTTAGACACCGCCTCCCTGCTGCTGCCGCCGTTGACGGTACACCTGCACCTCGGCGATACCGTGCCGACCAATCCGGTGCGACTGACCGTAGCGGCCACCACGACTTCATCGGATGTGCGAGACCTGGAAACCATCCGGGACATTCGCCGGGAGCCGACGCACTGGTACGACTACTGGCCCTGGGCCGCAGCGGCATTTGTCGTCCTGCTGGTGGTGTATCGCCTGCTGCGACGCCGGAAAAAACCACAACGACCGGCGCCGATTCCGGTTGCGCCGGAGCGGGCGCCACTTTCTCCGAAGGAAATTGCCTGGCAAAAATTAGAAGCGCTGGAGCGCGAAAAACCCTGGCAAAAAGGCCGGTTACTCGAATATTACGCAGCGCTGAGCATGATCGTCCGGGAGTTCCTCGAACACCGGTACGGCATCCCGGCGATGGAATCCACGACCGGGGAAATCGCAGCCTTGCTGAAAAACACCGACTTCCCGGACATGCACAAGGCTGCGCTGGATGTGTTGCTTCAGAAATCCGATTTGGTCAAATTCGCCGACACGGTTCCTGCCGGCGACTACCACGTGCAGGCGCTGAGCAAGGCAAAGCAGTTGGTGGGTCAGAACTAGGTTCCCGAAATGTACTGTTCCAGAAACTGGATATGGTTGGTTTGCTCTTGAATGATGGCATTCACGATGTCACCGATGCTGAGCAAGCCGATTACCTTGTCATCGTCCACGACCGGGAGGTGTCGGATACGTTTGCTGCTGAACAGGTTCATGCAGTCCTCAATCGTCATCTTTGATGTGACGGAGAACACATTGGCGGTCATCACCTCGGTGACGGGAGTGCTTTTGGCTTTGCGGCCCTGAATAATTCCCTTTCTGGCATAGTCGCGTTCGGAAAAAATACCGGCCAGGCGCTCTCCGTCCATCACCAGCACGGCGCCGATATTTTTTTCGGCCATCAGTTCGAGTGCTTCGATGACCATGTGATTGGGCGTAACCGTCCAGGTGGCTTGATTTCGTTTTCCTTCCAAAAGTTTACTAACCGACAGCATAGATGAGTGAAAAAAAGGTGAACGATGAATATTCAGGAATTAATTGGCCGGCCAAGGTAGGATGCAAAATTTTATCCACCAAAAAATGGCGTCGGGCTTTTGCCATTCGTTCACCTGATTTTTATCAAATAGCCATTTCTGTCTCGCCGAGTGCCAAAAGCAGGCGGAACTCTTCCTGCGTGGCGGGCATCACCGACAGGCGCGGGTTGCGTACCAGCAAGAACTGTTGCAAGTCCGGGTGGGCTTTGATTTCGGCCAGTGACACCGGGCGTTTCAGCGGACAAACCGGTTGCAGGTCTACCGCCGACCAGTCGCCCTTTTCCGCTGTCGGGTCGGGGTAATGCTCCGTGCATACCCGAGCGATGCCGACGATCTCCAGTCCGATATTGCTGTGGTAAAACAGGCAGAGGTCGCCGACCTTCATGGCCCGCAGGTTGTTGCGGGCCTGGTAGTTGCGCACGCCGTCCCAGCGGGCATTCCCTTCGGCGACAAGCCGCTCAAAACTGTACACGTCGGGTTCGGATTTTACAAGCCAGAAGTTCATGGAGTGGTGGAGTGTTTTAGTGTTTGGTGTTATTTTCCGAGCAGGATTTTCTGTTCAATTTTGGTGGTGGAATAGCCATCCACAAAAGGCAGGCTGCGTACCGTGCCGCCGCGAGCAAGCACGACGTCCGAGCCGACGATTTGTTCGGGTTTCCAGTCGCCGCCTTTCACGAGCACATCGGGCTGCACGGTTTTGATGAGATCCAGCGGCGTGTCTTCCGGGAAAAACACCACAGCGTCCACTACTTCGAGGGCTGCAAGCAGGTGGGCGCGGGTGGCTTCGTCGTTGATCGGGCGGGTTGGCCCCTTGAGCCGCCGCACCGAGTCGCCGCTGTTGAGGCCGATCACCAGGCGGTCGCCGAGGTCGCGCGCTTCAGCGAGGTAGTGCAGGTGGCCAAAGTGCAAAATATCGAAGCAGCCGTTGGTAAATACGATGCGCTCGCCGGCAGCACGCCAATGGGCTACCGTGTCGCGGATCTGCTCACCGGATTTTATTTTTTGATGGATGTGGTGGAACTTGGTCATATCAGTAGACAAGTTGACTTGATGGCTACGCTGCTTTTGTCATTCTGAAGGAATCCGTCCGCTCTACGGTGGGCTATTCGAATGGCGCTGCACTCCGTAGAGCGGACGGATTCCTTCAGAATGACAAACCATAGCGTACACCAGTCTCTCAATTAAACGGTCAATTTTTTTTATTCAAAATAGGCAAAAGCAGCAAAGCAAGCAACCCTGCCACGATGTTGTAAAAAATCTGAATGGCAAAAAACGCGATGTTGGCATACGAAAAAGCATCGCTGCCGTCAATGGCGTAAAGCGCGAGTCCTGCGATAGCCAGCGCATGGAACGATCCCATGCCGCCGGGCGCCGGAATGACAAAACCCAAAGTACCAAACACAAACACCATCAGGGCAGCGCCGGGGTCGAGGTGCGCCGTAGGCGGAAACGCCTTGAGGTTGAACCAGCACTGCAAATAAAACATCAGCCAGATGCCCAATGAATACGCCAGGAACAGCCCTGCGTTGCGAAGCCGGAACACGCTGCGCAACCCGTCCCAAAAACCCTCGATCAAGTTGGCGATCCGCTGAAAAAGGGGCAGCGCAGCAATTTTTTTCCGGAAAAACCAGGCAAATCCCCCGCCTAAAACCAGCACAGCAAGACCGGCCAGCACCAGCGGGTTTTGCCAGATGCTTCCACCTCCGCTTTGCCGGTTCGAGATAAAATGGAGCAACGTATCCGCCTCGAACAGAAACGCCAGACCCACCACGAGGCCGAGACACACAAAATCCATCAACCGGTCCACCACCAGCGTGCCCATCACCCGCTCCATCGGGATGCGTTCGTAACGTGCGAGCGCGCCCGCCCGCACGACCTCACCCATACGCGGAAAGCCGAGGTTGGCAAAATAGCCGAGCAGGATGGTCAGAAAGCTGTTGGCAAAACGCACGCGGTAGCCCATCGGCTCCAGCAGCATTTGCCAGCGCCAGGCTCGAAACATATTGCTCACCGTGAACGCCGCCACCACAAGCGCCATCCAGCCGAGGTGTACGGTGGAAAAATCGTATAGCAACTTGTCTATCAGGCTGCACTGGTCGGCAGGCACGCCGTCGAGGCGGCATTGTTCCTGAAACGCGGCGTTCTGGCTGCGAAATACGAGTCCGAGAATCGTCACGCCGATACCGAGAAAAAGCACGAACCGGAGTGCGCTTTTGAGTTTTGGAGACATTCGATTGATTCGATTTAACTCACGAATTTATTTAAGGGGGCATTTTTAGCCCACGGATTTATCCGTGGGGCAAAGGTGGCCAAAAATATCGAACGGGGAATGTGCAGCGACCGTCTGAGCGCAATGGAGTTATCACGCCTTCATTTTTTCCAGCAATCCGGCGGCAATACCGGCGGCGAAGCGGTCGAACTGCCGGATAGCGTCCAGTTCCAGATCGAGCAATTGCGGAAACTGTTCGTAGGAAAAATCGAGCAGCAATTTTTTCAGGGCTTTTGTGTGCGGATCATCGCCGGCTGATGTGGCTTCGGGTGTCTGACCGTTCAGCATGGCCTCGGCGGCGGAAAGAAGGCGACTCGCTTCGGATCGGGCAGTTGCGGTAAAATTCCGGAGATCGGCATCGCTGCGTTCGTGGAATGCGGGGATATGTTCGAAGGCGAAGTTGCGCAGGTCGAGCGCCAGGTCGCTGATGCGTCCCCGGCGGTTGAGCGCGTGGCGTTCGGCTTCGCGTTCGGCGTCGAGGGAACCGTAGGTGCCGCGTTCGCCGGCGCGTTTGTCTATCCAGTCGCCGCTTTCCTCGTGGCGTTCTTCGCGCAGCCAGGTTTTTTTTTCGTGGCGGCGGTGCAACAGACCGGCTATCAACACCGCGAGAAGGAACAGACCGAAAACAATACCCATGGGAAGCGTTTGTGTTTGAGTGGCAAACGGAGGTAATTGCCGAGGGCAAAAGTATGCCGCGAATATTTCAGAGCGGACGAGACACAGGGGCAAAAAAAAACCGCGGCGCTCGTTTGCGCCGCGGCGGTTTCCCGTATAATCTCATGAAAAGTCACAATTGAGTGGTTAATGAGGTGCCGCTTCCTTTCTTATCTCCGCCGTTCGCTCTCATTAACGATACAAAAGTGCGGGGCATTGTTTCGCCGGCAAAGGACAAAAAACGGCGTTTGTTGACTAGCCTTTTTAACGGTTTTTCCCGCGTATTTAGAATTTTAAAAAATTAAAAAACTGGTTTTCAGTTTTTTAAAATTTTAAGGAAGACTCCTTTGTTCTCCAAATCATTTTTTTTGTTGAGAATAAATTGATTTTAAATACCTGTTTTTCCTGTAAAAAAAATTTTCAGGGCTAAAAAATCATGGATTTCACCTCCCCAAAACCTGAAAATCACCGCACCACCGCTACCGGCATGGCCGGATCGTAGCCGCCCTTGATGACCGGGCTTTGCCGGTTGCCGGTATAGGCCCGCACATTTTCGTAGATGTACTCGTAAATTTCCTGTACCGACACAATCTTGTCCTTGCTCTTATCGGCCTCACCTTTCAGCCCCCGTATGAGGAAGTGGCTGAACACGCCCTGCCGAAGACCCGCCGACTCCAGCGAAGTCTCATCTGCTTTGGACGACATGATGAGCGCCGTACCCGAAACCGCCTTGGACAAGGTCTGGTAATACTGGCTCAGCACAGGCTCCGGTTCGCCGGAGCGCATGGCAAAAATGCTGCCCGAGTGGCAGGCATCGGCGATGCAGAGTTTGTACTTGGCCTTGCACTTGTTGAACAGCGCCGCGATTTCCTCGTGACCGACTTTGTTGTTGTAGCCGTCGAAATCAATCGGCAGGAAGGAGCCGTTCAGGCCGTGGCCGGAGAAGTAGAACAGCACGAGGTCGTTTGGCCCGGCCTTGTCGAACACTTCCTGCAGCGTGCCCAGCAGGTTCTCGCGGGTGGCTTCTTCGTCAATCAGGATACGCACCTGCTCGTCGGGCAGGGCGCCGCCTTCGAGGCTTTTCAGAAATGCAAAAAACCGGTAGGCGTCGTCGTCGGTATAGCGCAGCGCCGGCATGTGGTCGTAGGAAGCCACCCCGGCTACCACTGCCCATACCTTGGCTTGCACTTCCACCGGCGCTGCCGGCGCGGGCGTGGTGGCGGCAATCTGATAGTCCGTGGGCTGCTCGGTACCGGCAAATTCGCCTGCCCGCCAATAGCCTTCCACTTCCGTGCCGTCGAGCAGGTAGAGCGTGCCTTTGCCCATAAACGCGCCCTCGGCCCATTCGCCGCGGTAACGCTCGCCGTTGGCGTAAGTGCAAATGCCGAAACCGTGGGCCTGGCCGTTCTGGAACTCGCCGACGTATTTGGCCGAGCCTTCCTTGAAAATATAGGTGCCGTTGCCGTCGGTGCAGTCACCCTGAATACAGCCGATCTGGCCGCTTTCGATCAGGCTGGAGCCGATAAATTCGCCTTCGCGCCAGTCGCCATTTTCCACCGTTCCGTTCACGTGTTCGCGTGTGCCGGTGCCGTGCGGAAAGTTGTTTTTGAACTGTCCGACGTACTTGTCACCGTTGGGGAAGTAGAAAATACCGTTGCCGTTGAACTTGCCCTCGGCAAAGTCGCCCTCGTACTTGCTGCCGTCGGGGTAAGCGAAAATACCGGGGCCGGTTTTACAGTCGCCGCTCAGGCATCCGGTCTGGATGTTGGTGCCGTCGTCCTGTTGTTCTTCTTTTTTGTTGGCGATGTACTCGGCCAGGAGGTTGCCATTTTCATCCACCGGTTTGCCTTTTTTCCAGGAACCGGTGCGTTTGGTGCCGTCGGCGTAGGTTTTGGTGCCTTTGCCGTCGGGATAGCGGTTTTTCCATTCGCCGCTGAACTTGCTGCCGTCGGTGTAGTAGCACACGCCGACGCCGTGAATTTCGCCGTTTTTGAAATCACCGATGTATTTGGCGCCGGAAGGGTACACAAACGTGCCGCGTCCGTTCACGCAGTTGCCGGCGACACATTGGGCCGATGCGGTGAACGAAACGAGTATTGCGAAAGGCAGGAGAAGCAGGATACGATTCATGGTGATGATATGCCGAAAGCAAGTTGGTTGATGAAAAATTTTCGGGTTGAGCACGATAAACCCCTTTGTGCGGGAATTATTGCAAAAGTAACCTCTACTTTCGCCCGTCCGTTCGACGAGGTGGAGATGCACCACAGATTACCCGGATTTTCACAGATTATTCTTTGCGGCTTCAAGGCCCGAATGATGTGCGTTTCAATGATGAAAAAACTGTTTTTACTTTTTTGTTTTGCCGGCTACGCCCTGCTTGCATTTTCCCAGGACAAACCGGCCTACGTGCTGTACGATGCCAAAGGTAAAAAAGTATCGTATGCCAAAATGCTGCGCACGTTGCAGGATAAAGACGTGGTACTCTTCGGCGAGTATCACAACAATCCCATTGCCCACTGGCTCCAACTGGAGTTGGTCAAAGACCTGTATCAAAAACGCAGCCTCGTACTCGGCGCCGAAATGTTCGAGGCCGACAACCAGGCGGCGCTCGACCGCTACCTGAAAGGCGAGATTGACGGCAAGGGGCTCGATACATTGGCCCGTTTGTGGAACAACTACAAAACCGACTACGCGCCGCTCGTCAAATTTGCCAAAGCCAACAAACTTGCGTTCGCCGCCACCAATATCCCCCGCCGGTATGCCTCCATGGTGTCGCGCGGCGGATTCACGGCATTAGACACCTTGCCCGCCCGCGAAAAAGCGTGGATAGCGCCCCTGCCCATGGCGTACGACCCCAAACTACCCGGCTACGAAAACATGCTGACCATGATGGGCGACCACGCGAACGAGAATTTCCCGAAAGCACAAGCCTGCAAGGACGCCACCATGGCCCATTTCATCCTCCAGTACTTTCGCCCGGGCAGCCTGTTTGTCCACTTCAACGGTGCCTACCATTCCGACAACTACGAGGGCATTCTTTGGTACCTGAAAAAACAAAGTCCTGCCCTGAAATATGCCACCATTACCACCGTATCCCAGGCCGAACTGAAAAAACTGCTCGCCGAAAACAAAGGCCGTGCAGATTTCATCCTCTGTGTGGACGAGGATATGACAACGACTTACTAAGAGGTTGAGCAGGTTGAACGGGTTTAACGGGTTGAGCGGGTTTAATGTACCCAACCCGTTCAACCCGTTCAACCCGTTCAACCCGCTCAACCCGCTCAACCCGCTCAACCTCCAACATGCAACTCGACACTTTCGAAGTCATCGGCGGCACGCCCCTGCGCGGCGACCTGCACCCGCAAGGGGCCAAAAACGAAGCCCTGCAGGTGGTCAGCGCCGTATTGCTCACCGACGAACCGGTGACCATCTCCAATATTCCCGACATCCTCGATGTCAACAAACTGATTGAACTGCTGCGCGGACTCGGCGTGACGGTGGAGCAACTTGCCCCCGACACCTACCGTTTCTGTGCCGGCACCATTGACATCGGCTACCTGCGCTCCGACGCGTTTATGAAAGACGCCCAGCGCCTGCGCGGGTCCGTCATGCTGATCGGTCCCCTGCTCGCGCGTTTCGGCCGGGCCGCGCTGCCAAAACCCGGCGGCGACAAAATCGGCCGCCGCCGTTTGGACACCCACTTCCTCGGGTTTCAGCAATTGGGCGCCGAGTTCAAGTACGACGACGAGAAGGACATCTACTTCGTGCAGCAACCCAAAGACGGCTTGCGTGGCACCTACATCCACCTGGATGAAATTTCGGTGACCGGCACGGCCAACGTAGTCATGGCCGCCGCTTTGGCTAAAGGCAAAACCACGTTGTACAATGCCGCCTGCGAACCCTACGTGCAGCAACTCTGCCGCCTGCTGATCGCTATGGGCGCCAAAATCGAGGGTGTCGGCTCCAACCTCCTGCATATCGAAGGGGTGGAATCGCTCGGCGGCGCCGAACACCGCTGCCTGCCCGACATGATCGAAGTGGGCAGTTTCATCGGGTTGGCTGCCATGACCCAGTCGGAAATCACCATCAAAAATGCCGGAGTGGACCACCTCGGCATCATCCCGCACACCTTCGAGCGGCTCGGCATCGCCATCGAGCGACGGGGCGACGACCTGCATATTCCAGCGCAGGAGCACTACGAAATCAATACCTTTATTGACGGCTCCATCCTCACGATTTACGACGCCCCCTGGCCGGGATTCACGCCCGACCTCATGTCCATCGTGCTCGTGGTGGCCACACAGGCGCGTGGCAGTGTGCTCATTCACCAGAAAATGTTCGAGAGCCGCCTGTTTTTCGTGGACAAACTGATTGACATGGGCGCCCAGATTATCCTATGCGACCCGCACCGCGCCACCGTCATCGGCCTCGACCGGCGGGCGCAGTTGCGGGGTATCGAGATGACCTCGCCCGACATTCGCGCCGGGCAAGCCCTGCTCATCGCCGCCCTCTCGGCCAAAGGCCGCAGCATCATCCACAACGTCCACCAGATAGACCGCGGCTACCAGTTTATTGACAAGCGTTTGAACGCCATCGGAGCGAAGATTACGCGGGTTTGATGGTTTCGGGTTGGAGTGGTTCCGGTTGTAAATGCTCACTTTTTTACTTACTGTGCCACCTGATATTCCCGCAGCGCATCATTTAGCGACACTTTCTTGTCGGTACTTTCCTTGCGCTGCCCGATGATGAGCGCGCACGAAACCTGATAGGTGCCTGCCGGAAACTGCTTGGTGTAAGTACCCGGAATTACCACCGAGCGCGCCGGTACCCGACCTTTGTGCACTACGGCTTCCGGGCCGGTCACGTCTATGATGTGGGTACTTTGCGTGAGCACCACATTGGCGCCGAGCACGGCTTCGCGTTCCACATGCACGCCCTCCACTACGATGCAGCGGGAGCCGATGAAACAATCGTCCTCAATGATCGTCGGGGTTGCCTGCGGCGGTTCCAGTACGCCGCCGATTCCGACGCCGCCGGCCAGGTGCACATTGCGTCCGATTTGAGCGCAGGAACCGACTGTAGCCCAGGTGTCCACCATGGTGCCGCTTCCTACCCAGGCGCCGATGTTGACGTACGAGGGCATCAGGATGGCGCCGCGTTCGATGAAAGAACCGTACCGTGCAAGGGCATGCGGCACTACGCGTACCCCTTTTTCGGCAAAGCCTTTTTTGAGCGGAATCTTGTCGTGAAACTCAAACGGCCCCACCTCGATCGTCTCCATTGTCTGGATGGGAAAATACAGGATAACTGCTTTTTTTACCCATTCGTGGGTTTCCCAGGAGCCGTCGGCGTGTGGCTCGGCTACGCGCAAGGCGCCCGAATCCAGCATGGCGATGACTTCCCTGACGGCGCGTTGCACCTCGGGACTGTGGAGCAGAGAACGGTCGGCCCAGGCGGCTTCGATGGTTTGTTTTAGCATACTTGAAGTGAGGTTGAGCGGGTTGAGCGGGTTGAGCGGGTTGAGTGGCCGTTTTTTCTTCGAAAGCCCCGAAGGGGCACCATATCCGAAGGCGGGGCATAGCCCTGCTCTTCGGCGAATTACTATGAGAAGCCCTGAAAGGGCGACATAATCGTCTGAAGGTTCTACTTCACATGCTATTTCGCCCTTTCAGGGCTTATCCCATCCGGGCGTCTCTATGCAGGGCTATGCCCCGCCTTCGGATATGGCGCCCCTTCGGGGCTTTCAGAAAAAAAACAACCCGTTAACCCCGCTAAACCTGCTCAACCTCCTTAACCCGTAAGCAACACTGCAATCAGGTAATCGGCCAGCAGGATAATGATATCGCTGTACACCACGGCGCGGGTGCTGGCCTGGCCCAGTTCGATACTGCCTCCTTGTACAAAATAGCCCTGGTAGCAGGACACCGTGGAGAGGATGAATGCAAAAACAAAAGCCTTGACGTACATCATAAACACGTTGTACGGCTCGAAAAAAGAGCGCAGGCCCTGGATGTACTCGTCGTCGGTGATGAGGCTGGTGGGTACGCTGGCCAAATAGCCGCCAACGATAGCCACATACGCCGAAAAGGTCACAAGCAGCGGAATGGCAACCAATGCACCGATCATTTTGGGTCGGATGAGGTAGGCTGCCGTGTTTACACCCATGACTTCCATCGCGTCAATGTGCTCCTTCTGGCGCATACCGCCGATTTCGGCTGTCATGTTGGAGCCGACCTTGCCGGCAAGTACCAAACAGGTAATGGTGGGCGACAATTCGATGATCGCCAGGTCGCGCACGATGTAGCCGATATAGTAGCGGGGGATCAACTGGCCGTCCAACTGATAGGCAAATTGCACCGCTGCTACCGCCCCGATGAACACCGAGATCAGGCACACAATGATGAGCGAGCCGACGCCGATGTCGTTGGTCTGGCGCATCGTCTCCTTCCAGTACATGGCAAACTTTTCGGGTCGCCCGAATGCCTGTCGCATCATCTGGAGGTAACGGCCGAAGTGGTACAGGAAATTGAATCGTTTTTCCGAGACTGTCATTTTCGTTGTTTGGAAGGTGTCACAGAGGCTCACAGAGTTTTAGAGGGCACAGAGTTTTTGCCGAACAAGAGCGAAAAGAATCCATAGGAAAGAAAAAAAAAAAGTGACCAACAAAAAGAAT
>CAYMQY010000137.1:0-11985 GCA_964392655.1 uncultured Saprospiraceae bacterium | reverse complement strand
GTGTGGCCAGCACATCGCCGATGGCATACACGCCCGGCACGTTGGTGCGGTAGTATTCGTCCACCTTGATATAGCCGCGTTCGGTGGCTATGCCGAGGTCTTCGAGACCGATGTTTTCGGTGTTCGGCGTGACACCGGCGGCGCTGAGCACCACATCGCAAACGATGGTTTCTGTTTTACCGTCCTTGCGGCTTTTCATGTTTACTTTCACTTCCTGCCCGGAGGTGTCCACACTTTCAACCGCCCAGCCGGCGTACACTTTCATGCCCTTACGGGTGTACAATTTGGCTAGTTCTTTGGACACATCGGGGTCTTCGCGGGGCACGAGGCCCTGCTCCAGGAATTCCACGATACTGACTTCGGTGCCGAGAGTGTGATAGAAATAACCAAATTCGACCCCGATAGCCCCGGCGCCCACCACAACCATACGCTTGGGCTGCTGCTCCAGCGACATGGCCTTGCGGTATTCGATGATTTTTTTCCCGTCAATGGGCAGGTTGGGCAGTTCCTTTGCCCGGCCTCCGGTAGCCACAATGATGTGTTTGGCCGTGTATTCCATCACTTTGCCCTCGGCATCGGTCACGGCGACTTTTGGGCCATTTACGAGTTTACCAGTACCGTTGATGACGGTGATTTTATTTTTCTTCATCAGGAATTGCACGCCCTTGCTCATGCCGTCGGCTACGCCACGGCTGCGTTTTATCATGGCGTTAAAATCTGCGCCGGCTTTGCCCTCAATGGTCACGCCGTAGTCGGAGGCATGGCTAAGATATTCGAATACCTGAGCACTTTTGAGCAGGGCTTTGGTAGGGATGCAGCCCCAGTTGAGGCAGATGCCGCCAAGGCTTTCGCGTTCGATGATCGCGGTATTGAGGCCAAGTTGGGAAGCGCGAATGGCAGCCACGTAGCCGCCGGGGCCGCTGCCGATAACGATAAGGTCGAAGTTCATGCGAGATGTATTGGTGGTGGTGATGGGCAATGTTGATTAATTTGATTCCAGACGGATCAGGGCAAAAACAGCGTAATTGATGATGTCCCGGTAGTTGGCTTCGAGGCCTTCGGAAACTTGTGTTTGTCCTGCATTGTCTTCAATTTGTTTGATGCGCAGCAGTTTTTGCAGGATCAAATCTGTCATGCTGCTGATGCGCATCAGGCGCCAGGCTTCGTCGTAGTCGTGGTTTTTGGCTTGCAGAAGGCGGATATTTTCTTCGATATGATGGTCGTAAAGCGCTCCGACCTGCTCGGCCCCAAGTTCCAGCGGCGCATCGGAAGGGAGTTCCAACTGAATGAGCGCCAGCACGCAATAATTGACCAGTCCGACGAACTCCGACTCAACGCTATCGGCTACCCGTTGTTCACCCTTTTGCTCGATACTGCGAATTCGCAGGGCTTTGATGTACAACTGATCCGTGATGCTCGACGGACGCAGAATGCGCCACGCCGTGCCGTAGTCCTGTGTTTTTTTCAGGAACAGATCGCGGCAGCGCGATACAACCGTTCGGAACTCTTGCCGGGTTTTTTCCATGATTGGCGGCGCAAAAGTAACAAAGTTGCTCATGGTGCGGTGCACCAAAAACAAGTCAAAAATTTCAATATAATTTGTTTTGAAACTGCCTTACCTTCACGACCGGAAAACATCGCACCCCGTTTGTCATTTTGGAAAAATGACAAACGGACTATCCTTCACCTAAACAATTTTTGCTATGAAACGCGTAACCGGTATCGGCGGCATCTTTTTCAAATGCCGCGATCGAAAAAACACTATGGCCTGGTATGAAAAACACCTCGGGATACCGATGCAACCCTGGGGCGCCCAGTTTTATCCGGAGGAAACTACCGAAGGCTCGATCAAACCCTACAGCGTGCTCAGTATGTTCGAAGAAACAACCGATTACCTCGCTCCTTCCGAATCGCCGTTTATGATCAATTTCAGGGTAGCCGACCTCGATGCGCTGCTGGAGCAACTACGCGCGGAGGGCGTAACGATTGTCGGCGAACCAATGGCTGATGAATTCGGAAAGTTTGCCTGGATCATGGATCCGGAAGGGAACAAGATCGAATTGTGGCAGCAGATGAAATGACAGTCTGCTCAGTTTGACCCGATCAACGTTTTATTTTCTTCCTTCGATTTCAGTTCGGCAAACGCATCGGAGCCGCACTGCAGAAATGCGCGGTACTCGTCCACGTCGGGGGTGTACCCGCGCGGCTGATTCAGCACTGTTTTACCGTCATGGTGCATCAGCACATACCATGGCTGGGAGTTGCGGTTGAAGTTGTTGATCTGGAAACTGCTCCACTTGCCGCCCACGGTTCGGATTTTTTCGCCGGTGTGTTGGTCCAGCAGGTACTTGAGTTTGCTGTCCGGGAAAAGCCGTGCCTGATCGTCCACGTACAGCGACACGACCACATAGTCGTTACGCAATTGCTTGAGCACCTCCTCTTTATTCCACACATTTTCTTCCATTTTGCGGCAATTCACGCAACCGTATCCGGTAAAATCAACAAAAAGCGGCTTGTTTTCCATCTGGGCGATTTTGAGCCCCTCATCGAAATCGTGGTAGCAGTCCAGTTCGTGCGGACATTCCATCGGGCGGAAATAGTTGTAGTGCACCGGCGGAGCGATGCCGCTCAGGGCACTCAGGGACTTGTACTGAAGCAACCCAAAGCCGAGGTATGCGGCAAATGCCAGGGAAGAAAAACCGACCACTAACCGCGCTACACCGGGCCTGCCTGCGGCGCCCTTGAGTTTGGGCAACAGGCCGAACTGATACAACGCCAACAGAAAAGCGCAGATAAACCAGAGGGCCAGAAACAGTTCAAATTTGAGGATGCCCCAGTGGCGCACCATGTCGGCAGTGCTCAGAAACTTGAGGGCCAGAGCCAATTCCACAAAGCCGAGGGTGACCTTCACATTGTCCATCCAGTTGCCCGATTTGGGCAGACTTTGCAGCCAACCCGGGAACATGGCAAACAGTCCGAAAGGCAGCGCCAGCGCAAGCCCGAAACCGGTCATGCCGATCAGCGGACGAATGGGCACCAGCCCGAACAGTGCATCGCCGGCATTAGCCTTGGCCGTTTCCACCAGCAGGGTGCCCACGATGGGGCCTGTGCAGGAAAACGAAACTAAGGCCAATGTGAACGCCATGAAAAAGATGCCGAGCATGCCGCCCTTGTCGGCCATTTTATCGCTCTGATTCACCCAGGACGAGGGTAAAGTGATTTCAAACAACCCGAAAAACGAGAGCGCGAACACCACGAACACCACGAAAAAGAGCAGGTTGAAGTACATGTCCGTGCTCATTTCGTTCAGGATGGTAGGGCCGAAGATGGATGTCAGCAAAATACCGATTCCGACGTAGATAAGCACAATGCTGGAACTATACCACATGGCGTTGCGCAGGCCGGTAGCGCGGTCGCGGGAGCGTTTGGTGAAAAAACTCACCGTGAGCGGGATCATCGGAAACACACAAGGTGTGAGCAGCGCGATGAGTCCTCCCAAAAAACCGGCTATGAACACCCACCAGGCCGACCCGCTTTCCTCCGGCTCGGCGGCGCAGGCATTGACATATTCGTCCGGATTGATCGCGCGCTTCGAATCGAAAAATCCCTGAAAGTTGGGGTCTGCAGGCTTTTTCGGTCCTTGTTCAGCGGCTGCGGTTGCCTGCAAGGTGGTATCCGGAGCCGGCGCAGCGCCGGTATCGCCACCCTTTTCGCCTGCTGGAGTCGCAGGAGTAGCAGCGGGCGCTTTTTCGTCCTTTTTCGGCGTTGTTTCTGCCGGTTTGCCGGCCGCCGGGAGCGTAAATTTGAAATCCACATCCTTGGGTGGCAAGCACATTTCGTCGTTGCACACCATGAAGGTGACATACCCGGTTATGGGCTTGGTGGCATCCGATACCGTCACACGCTGCGTGAAAATGGCCTTGCCGGAAAACTTGGTCAGGTTCATGCCAAACACGTTGTCGTACTTGGTGAACTTGTTGCCGCTTTCTTTGGCTTTGCCTTTTAGTTTGAAATGAGCACCCTCTTCAAAGGTGAGCGCCGTCGGTACCGGGCCGTCTTCGCTTTCGAGGAACTGGGAGTAGGTCGTCCAGCCTTCGTCAATAGCAGCGGTCAGGATCAGGTCGTACTCGCCGTTTCCGGCATCTTTTGAAGTGAAGGTCCACTTGACCGGGTTCTGGGAAACAAGTGCCGTCACAAGCGGCAAGGCGAGCAGGGTCAAAAAAAGTTGTCGAAGATTCATACCTCGGTTGTTCTAAAAATTGGACTGCAAAGAAACGGCGTTTTTGCCCGGATTTAACGCGGATTTTTGCCTTAAAACAACTTTAACCGGTGAGCAGGCCGGAATTAAGCCGAATACACATTTTTGAAAAAGGAGTGTTAAAACTTTAACCCTGCTTCCCTTCCACCAGGCAGGACCGAGCACGTATTTTTGCACCGGCCATCTGCCACAGAAACATGACCGAGCCATTAGCCATTCTTCAACAATACTGGAAGTATCCGGCTTTCCGTCCGCTCCAGGAGGACATCGTCCGCTCGGTGCTGGGCGGCCACGATACGCTGGCATTGCTGCCAACCGGAGGCGGCAAGTCTATCTGCTACCAAGTGCCGGCACTTTGCCGAAATGGACTTTGTCTCGTCGTTTCCCCGCTCATCGCGCTGATGAAAGACCAGGTGGCCCAACTGAAACAACGCGGTATCCCGGCAGCGGCGATTTACGCGGGCATGAGCCGCCGCGAACTGGACATCGTATTTGAAAACGCTTGCAACGGCTCCTACAAACTCCTCTACCTCAGCCCCGAACGCCTGCAAACCGACCTCGCCTTCGAGCGGGTCAAACGGATGCAGGTGAATCTTTTGGCCGTGGACGAGGCACACTGCGTGAGCCAGTGGGGCTACGATTTTCGGCCGCCGTATCTTCAAATCGCCGATTTCCGGCAAAAACTGCTGCCGAAAACACCACTGCTCGCCCTTACCGCCACCGCTACTCCGGAGGTGGTGCGCGACATTCGGGAGAAACTCGGTTTTCGCGCAGGGACAATTTTTCAGCAACGTTTCGAACGTCCCAACCTGTCGTATTCCGTGTTGTACGAAGCCAAAAAGCGGGAAAAACTGCTCGATATCCTGCGCAATGTGCCCGGCAGCGGGCTGGTGTACCTGCGCAGCCGCGGCGAAACGAAAGACATTGCCCGCTTTTTGCAGGAGCAGCGGATCAGCGCCGATTTTTACCATGCCGGCCTGTCCATGGATGAACGCGGTCAAAAACAGGATGCCTGGATCAGCGGACGCACCCGCATCATGGCCTGCACCAATGCCTTCGGCATGGGCATAGACAAACCCGATGTGCGCCTCGTGGTACACCTGAACCTGCCCGACAGCCTCGAAGCCTATTTTCAGGAGGCCGGCCGCGCAGGTCGGGACGGGAAAAAATCCTACGCCGTACTCGTGTATGCCCCGGGCGACGCCGACACCCTGCGTTTTCACCTGCAATCGGCGTATCCGGAAATGGAACTCGTACGCCGGGTATACTCCGCGCTCGGCAGTGTTTCCCAATTAGCCATCGGTGGCGGCCTTGGCGAGAGTTTTCCGTTCGATTTGCAGCACTTTTGTCTGACCTATAAATTTGAGCAAGGTCCGGCGTTTTCCGCCCTGAAACTGCTCGAACAGGAAGGCTGGATTGCTCTTTCCGACGCTTCCGGCGCCATGCCGCGCGTGTTCATTTCCGCTACGCGGGAGGCATTGTACGATTATCAGTTGCGCCATAAACAGGCGGACACTGTAACCAAAGTGTTGCTCCGCGCTTACCCCGGTGTCCAGCGCGATTTTGTGGAGGTCAGCATTCCGTCGCTGGGGCGATATGCTAAAATGGAAGCGGAAGCTGTGGAGCAAACCCTGCTCACCGCTCAAATAGAGGGCATTCTGGATTACCAGCCTGCGCAAAACCGGCCACAACTGACCTTCACCCGTGAGCGCGTGGCAGCCGAAAACCTGACCATTGACACCGAGCGTTTCAATTTCCGCAAGCAACGCGCCGAGGTTCGCACTGCAGAGGCCATCCGATATGCCGAAACGCGCAAGTGTCGCAGCCGCCAGTTGTTGGCCTACTTCGGCCAAACCGACAGCAAGCCCTGTGGTATCTGCGACGTATGCACGGGGCGCAACGAATCCGACGTGCCCGAAGACGTGTTCGAGGCGCTGGAGCGCAAAATCATGGCCCTGCTTGAGCGCGAACGGCTGACCGCTGCCGAAGTGCTGAGCGCATTTTCGGCCCGCCAGCAAGAACAGGTAGACAAGGTGCTGATGTACCTGCTGGATGAAGGGAAAGTGGAGGAAGGGGAGGATGGGCGGCTGGCCGTTGGGTAGTTTTTTAACCAACCAGAACTACCAGTTCTTCCAAAATCAGCACATCTGAATTTTCCACCAGCACCTCTGCCTTGTTATAAAACGGCATACGTTGTTCCAGCAATCGCGCAATGTGCTGTTCCAGGTGCTCCTCGGGCACACCGGCAAGAAGCGGGCGCACGACCGGATCGGTCCGGAGGCGCGCGGCGAGCACCGGGACCGGTGTTTTAAGAAAAACCGTGGTACCGTGTGCGTTCATCCAGTCCATGTTGTCGAAAAAGCAGGGCGTACCACCGCCGGTGGCTACTACGCAGGGCGCTTCATGTTCCAATTCGTGCAGGTATTGTCGTTCGATCCGGCGAAAAGCCGTTTCGCCTTGCTGCTCGAAAACGGCCTGAATCGCACGCCCTTCACCCGCTTCAATGCATTCGTCCAGATCAACAAAAGACACACCGAGGCGTTTGGCAAGTCGCATCCCCTGATACGTTTTGCCGCTGCCCATGAAGCCAATCAGAAAACAGGTTTTGTCCATCGAAACACCGAAAAATGGCTGATACTGCAATTTAAGCCATCAAGTTAGGTCAAAGAAACTGCAACTTTGCGCATCGTTTCACAAAAAGTACAACACCATGAAAAACGCATTTTTTTTTCTCCCCCTCCTTGTGTTGGCCTGGGCCGGCTGTAAAAGTGACGGCGCCGACACCGTTCAGGAAATTCGCGGCGGCGACGGCCCGAACAGTGCCTTGATTCGAAACCCCGTAACCGCCGACCTGCCGCTCGACACCAACAAACTGGCCCGCATCGAGTACGTTCAGGATACGTACAACTTCGGCGAAGTGCTTGAAGGGACGGTCGTGGAGCATACATTCCAATTCAAAAATACCGGCAAGGTGCCGCTTACGATCCTCAACGCCCGCTCCTCTTGCGGTTGCACTGTACCGGAATGGCCCAAAGAGCAAATTCCGCCAGGAGGTACCGGCTCGATTTCTGCAAAATTCAACACAGAAGGCAAGACCAAAGAGCAGCGCAAGTGGATTTATGTGACCGCAAACACCTATCCGAACGAAACAAAAGTGCTGATAGAGGGCCACGTGCTGCCAAACTGAAAACAAACGAGCCGACCCGGACAACCGGGACGGCTCGCATTTTCGGGGAGGATGAGGGGGCTCGAACCCCCGACCTTCGGAACCACAATCCGACGCTCTAACCGACTGAGCTACAACCTCCGTTTCAAAAGTGGCGGCAAAGATACTGGCTCGCTACTCAAAACAGCAACTATGGCCGGGTAGATTTTTTTATACTTTCCACAAACGCAGGAACAATACCTCCAGCGCCAGGAACAAAAGAGCAAACACGAGGCACCAGCGCCACAACACAATGCCCTGGTTTTCTTCGTTTACCACTTGGGTAAAATTGGCTTCTGCGTTCTGATCCAGTACTTTCATATTGGCCGGCAATTCAGCGACCAGATTCTCTTCGCTGCGGTACCGCAAGTCGCTTTCGCGGCGGTCGTAGTTGAACGCAAATACCGCCAGCGTGGAATCTGCACGCAAAGCCAGGTCATACCAGCCCGCTTCCTCTACTTGCGGCCCGGGCGTAAGCAACACCTTGGCTCCGAGTATGCGCTGCTCCGGAATAAATTCCGATGAAGGGGGGCGGTTCTCTGCCTCCTGACCGGCGTTGGCGCCACGCGTCAACCGCAATTTGTACACGGCTTCGCCACTTGCCGAGGGGATGTGGTTCGACTCCAGTACTTCGTCCTTCCCGATGGTGTAGGCAATCTGGCGACCTTTTGAACCGGCGATGGCCGATTTGAAGAGCAGGGGCACGAAGATTTCGGCATTGCGCACCAGATCGTTCACCCGCTCGTCGAGCGGCGCGGCAGAGAGGTACAGCGCGCCGTCGCCGGCAGGATACTTGGCCATCATGGCCGATCCGTCGCGGTAACTCAGGATATGCTCGCCGCGGTTGGGAGCAAGTTTGAAGTTGCCCTGCGTGCCCGGCAATCGCAGGTTGGAGCCGGTGTTTAGAAAAACGTCGCGAAATACAAACTCCTCGGTATTGATCTGGCTGGCCTGGCGCGGCGTTGGCTCGAAGGCGCCCAATGTGCCTGCCTCGAAGGTCTGTAGAAATCCGTTGTAACTGTTCAGGTCGGCATTTTGAGACGGAAACACCAGTACATTTCCGCCGTTGGCAGCGAAGGTTTTCAATTCCTGCGCCAACCCGGAAGTGATTTGTGTCGCTTCGTTTAGCACAATGAGTTGGTAGTTGGCAAATTTGGAGTAATCCAGTGCCCGCACATCGGCATTGTCCAACTGGAAGTACTTCGCACCGGCAAAGGCGTTGTTCAGATACTTGTTCGGCTGGAGACCGTTGACAGACAATACGTTGATACGCTCGGCCACCAGAAAAGACAGGTAGTACGCATCATCGAACTGCACGGGGTAGTCCGTCACCGACAGTTGTGCCCGATGCCAGCCGGGATGCAAAATATTGAAACTCACGGTGTCGAGGCTGCTCGCCCGGGCGGGAATGCGCAGCGAGCCGACAGGTTTCTCCTGACCGTCGTGACGCAGTGCCAGGCGGACTTCTTCCGCTTCCTCGTCGCCACGGTTGCTGATGCGTACGATGAGTTTGGCCGGCTGGTTCAGGATTTGCACCGGACTTTCAAACCAGGCCGAATCAATAGAAATATTGTTCTCGCGCACGGCACGCATGGGCACGAGGTTCACATCCAGGAGCGTGTCCTTGAAGTTGTTCAGGTCAGTTATATTTTCCTGAAGATCGGTGATGAGGAAGGCCACACGGTTTTCCAATTTGCCGGTACTCAGACACTGTTGCTGGCGCAGCAGCACTTTGGACAAATTGCGGGTAGCCGGGCTGATGCGTATTTCCTCGATCCGGGAAAGCGCGTCCTCTTTGCCGACGAGGCGCTGGTCGCGGCCCTCAAAGTCGTTGGTCAGTACCTGAAACCGGTCGGCCGGGCCGTACGCTGCCACAATATCGCGGGCACGTTTTTTTGCCAGTTCCAGCAGCGGCGCGTCTTTGGACAAGGCGGCCATACTGAACGAGTTGTCCACAAACAGGCTGACGGATTTTTCCCCGGCCTTTACCTCCGACGAGCGCGGTATAAAGGGCTGCGCAAATGCCAGCACCAGGAAAATGATGGCAAGGCAGCGCATCAGCAACACCAGCAGATTGCGCAGTTTCTGGCGGTTGCTCGTGATGTCTTTCACTTCCTGCAAAAAGCGCACGTTGGTGAAATACACGCGTTTGAACCGCCGGAAATAAAACAGGTGGATAATGATCGGTATGGCTATGGCCGCAGCGGCGGTGAGAAAAAGCGGGAAAAGGAATTGCATGGTGAAAGGTTGGAAGGTTTCGGGTTTTGGTTTTTCGCCCGTAGAGGGGGTGTCACAGAGGCTCACAGAGTTTGGTAGGGCACAGAGTAATTTCAAACGAGAGCGGACGGATTCCTTCGGAATGACAAACACTCTGTGCCCTCTAAAACTCTATGAGCCTCTGTGACACTTTATCCTACGGGAGGCCCGCAAAGGTAGAGCGGTTTTCGGGGAATTATGGCAACCGACCAATACCTTTGCCGCCGATGTCAAAACAGAATATTTTCCGCCGCTTGCCTGCCGAATGGGAGCCGCAAAGCGCCGTCCAACTCACCTTCCCGCACGCGGACACCGATTGGGCCAATATGCTGGAAGAGGTGTTGCCCTGTTTCGTGGAAATCGCCGACACAATTAGCCGTTTTGAAAAAGTGCTGATTGTGTGCCCGAATGCATCCGAAACGAAAGCGCTGCTGCAAAACGCCGTTCAGGAGCATTTGGTTTTCGCCGAACTGCCGGCCAACGACACCTGGGCGCGCGACCACGGCGGTATCACGGTTTTTGAACACGAAAAACCGGTTGTTTTCGACTTTCAGTTCACCGGCTGGGGGCTGAAATTTCCGGCCAACCACGACAACCGAATTACGCGGCATTTGTGGGAAAAAGGCCTCTTGCACGCCGAACACCGCTACCCCGGCCTGGCACTCGAAGGCGGCGGCATCGAAAGCGACGGGATAGGTACATTGCTGACTACTGCCGAGTGCCTGCTGTCGCCAAACCGGAATCCACACCTGTCCAAATCCGAAACCGAGACACGGCTGAAGGAATTGTTTGGCCTCGAACGCGTGCTCTGGTTGCACCACGGCGCGCTTGCCGGCGACGATACCGACGCACACATTGACACGCTGGCGCGATTTTGCACGCCCGACACCATTGCTTACGTCCGTTGTCCCGACCCGCAGGACGAGCACTACCCTACCCTGCTCGCTATGGAACAGGAACTTCAGGCTTTCCGCACTGCCGACGGCAAGCCATACCACCTTGTCCCGCTTCCCTGGCCCGACGCCTGTCATGCCGAGGATGGTCACCGGCTACCCGCTACTTATGCCAACTTCCTGATAATCAACGGCGCTGTGCTGGTGCCCACTTACCGCGTCCCCCAGGATGCCGAAGCGCTCCGCATCATCGCCGAACTTTTTCCCGACCGGGAAACGATCGGCATTGACTGCCGTGCCCTGATTGAACAGCACGGCTCCCTGCACTGCCTGACCATGCAATTCCCTGCCGGAGTCGTCTGATTTATCATTCATCATTTAACATTCATCATTCCTTATGAAAGTCGGTCTCGTCCAGCAATCCTGTTCCCCTGACAAGCAGGCGAACATCCAAAAATCACTCGCAGGCATCGCCGATTGTGCCCGGCAAGGCGCTGACCTGGTGGTGCTGCAAGAGTTGCACTGCGGCATTTATTTCTGTCAGGCCGAGGATACGGCCATGTTCGACATGGCGGAACCGATACCCGGTCCGGACACGGAAGTTTTTTCCGCCGCAGCCCGCGAACACGGTGTGGTGTTGGTGTCGTCGTTGTTCGAAAAACGCGCCCCGGGCCTCTACCACAACACCGCAGTGGTGTTTGAAAAAGACGGTTCCATGGCCGGGAAATACCGCAAAATGCACATCCCCGACGATCCGGCCTATTACGAGAAATTTTACTTCACCCCCGGCGACCTCGGTTTTCAGCCGATACAAACCTCGGTTGGTAAACTCGGAGTGCTCGTGTGCTGGGACCAATGGTACCCCGAAGCCGCCCGGCTCATGGCGCTGGCCGGCGCCGAAATTTTGATTTATCCCACCGCTATCGGCTGGGAAAGTACCGACCCGCAAGCCGAAAAAGAGCGCCAGCACGGCGCCTGGTTTACCATTCAGCGCGGCCATGCTGTGGCGAACGGGCTGCCTGTGGTGACGGTGAACCGCGTAGGGCACGAGCCGGACTGGACGGGCGTAACCGGAGGCATTCAGTTTTGGGGACAAAGTTTTGTGGCCGGCCCGCAGGGCGAGGTGTTGTACTTGTCAAGCACCGACCGGGAGGAAAATGTGGTTGTCGAAATTGACCGGGAACGCACCGAAGCTGTGCGCCGGATATGGCCGTTTTTCCGCGACCGGCGGATAGATTTTTATGACGACCTGACGAAACGGTACCGGGATTGAACTTTTGCCCGGCAGTAGAGGGGGAAGTGTCACAGAGGCTCGCAGAGGGACAAGAGGCTCACAGAGTTTTTTTTCGATTAGGAGCGGACGGATTCCTTCG
>CAYMQY010000136.1:0-12063 GCA_964392655.1 uncultured Saprospiraceae bacterium | reverse complement strand
AAGTTTTCTCGCTTCGCATTCGTGCACCGACGAGCAAGTGCTGTCCGACGGATTCTTGCCACACTGTGCAAACGTGTTCCGCGTGCTGTTCCCGTTCGACCGGTTTTTGAACCGCTCGACGGAGTGACAACACTCATCTACCGGTGGGGCGTGCAAACGTCCGAAGCGTTCACATCAATTATCCGTCACCCTCTTCGTCGTCGTCTTCCTCGTCTTCCTGTTCCTGCCTGAGCACCTTCCCGTCGCCGGCAAACAGCACTTCGAGTTCAGTCTCTTTCCCATCTGCTTCTTTTTCCAGTTTCACTTCATAGACTACGCCTTCCGGTGTTTCTACCCGTTCGGCTTCTTCGATTTCGTAGCCGGAAAACGCTTCGGCTATGGCGGCGCGTACCGCTTCTGGCAGGGCCTTTGTTTTAATGGCGGTTTCCGTTTCAAGCCAGATACCGACAGCGCTGAAAGCGGCGGACATTTTTTTGCCGTTCATTTTGAAGTCGGCTTCATAGGTTCCGTCGGCTTCCTTTTCCCAGTGTACAGATTGCGCAGTTGGAAATTTTTTCTGGAAAGCAGCAGTAGCGGCTGTGGGTGTTTGGCCGAAAACCGGCATGGTGAGCGATGCACCAATGGCGAGAATCAAAAACGTTTTCATACAATAATGTTTGATGAACGATGTGTGCGGAGCTCAATCCGCGCCCGAAGGCGTACAAATGTATTCTGCTCTCCGGGATTAATAAATTATTTCACCCTGCCTGATCCAACTTTCCCGGTTGCCCGTATCTGACGACGTCATTCAACCTGCAGAACAATGGATAAGTTTGTCACGACTGCCTCATTTCGCCTCTTTTTCCTGCTCCTGCCCACACTTTTGTGCTGTGTCTGGGGCGGAGCGCAAACAACGCCTGCGTTTGACATTCGCGAAGGCAGCATCACCAACCTGTACGATGCTTTCGGCAAAGACACGGCGCTGATACAGGATTTTGGCTTTTCCTGCATCACCCGCTACCAGGGCAAAGTCATCCTGTTCGACGCCGGCAGCAACGCCGACATATTCAAACACAACGTGGAGCGGCTCGGCGTGGACCTCCGGCAGGTGGACCTCGTCGTGGTGTCGCATGGCCATTTCGACCACCTGAACGGCCTTGATTACCTGCTTGCCATCAACCCCGGCGTAAAAATCTACTTCCCGTACGACATCTTTTGGGGCGCCCCAGTGCCGTTCGACGCGACGGGTCAGGATACCTCAGCACGGAACGCCCTTCCGGAACACATGCGCTATTTCGGTGGCGGCAACACCAAATTTATCATAAACCAGTCCGGCAGATTCTGGCATGCCAACATTGAGTTTGTGAAAGCATCGAAGCAGATCATGCCGGGAGTCTCGCTCATTGCCACAAACTCGCCCTACATGGGTTATTTTTCGGGTTACCCGAACAAGAGTTTTGTGGAAGGCCAGTTTGACGGCGACGACCATTCCCACTACAAATACACCAACCTGCCGGAACTCTCGCTGAGCCTGAATACGGAAAAAGGACAAGTGGTTATTGTCGGTTGTTCGCATAGCGGTGTGGAACGAATTGTCGAGCAAGCCAAACAAACTGCCGGGGATAGCATCGAACTGGTGTACGGCGGGTTCCACCTGCTCCCTTTCGACCGGACGAAAACGGAAGAAATTGCCCGCTACCTGAAAGAAACCCTGGGTGCGCGCCGGGTGGCCCCGGCCCATTGCAGCGGGCATCTGGCGTTCAAAATTTTCAGTGACTTGTATCGCACCGACTACCTGTTTGCCGGATTGGGCGAAACGGTTTTTTTCAAATAATTCAGCCGCCACGTGTACAAAAAAAATTTCCTTTCCAGTGATCCGCTTGCCCCGTTTGCCCGTAACTGAATCTGAAAACAACGTGAACCAACCTATGAGTACCTACCATTTCATCACGCGCTGGCACGTACCGGCTACCTGCGAAGAAGTTTACCGCCTGCTCGAAGACGTGGACAGCCTTGCTGCGTGGTGGCCCAGTGTGTACCTCGACGTGCAGGTGACCAAGCCCGGCCAACCCGGCGGGGTGGGAAAAGAAGTAACCCTGCTCACGAAAGGCTGGCTGCCGTACAAACTTCGCTGGCAGTTTCGGGTCACGGAAACCGAATTCCCCAACGGTTTCGCGCTTGATGCTTCCGGCGATTTTGAGGGACGCGGCATTTGGACCTTTCAGCCTGCTTCCGAACCTGGATTCTGCGACATCACCTACGACTGGAAAATATCTGCCGAGAAACCCTTGCTGAAATACTTGTCCTGGCTGCTTCGCCCGCTATTTGCCGCCAACCACCACTGGGCCATGCGGCAGGGCGAAAAAAGTCTGCGCCTCGAATTGCTGCGCCGCCGCGCCCGTACCGAAGACGAACGCCTGAAAATTCCGCCGCCGCCACGGCCTGTGTTCGCCTGATTTTCTAATCAAATTTCCCTGCTCGAAATACCACTGCCCATCCGCACAGCCGGATGGGACCGTCACTGCTTTGCCAATTCAATTTCACACCGTTCACTCCACCACTTCAACTTTTTTTAAACAATGAAACACCTGACAATGCTCGTACTCGCGCTCTTCAGCGCATTTCTCCCAAACGCAATCGCCCAGGACGCCACTGCCAAAAACAAAGCCACCATTCTGGCCGCCTACGACGCCCTCAACCGCAAGGACTGGGCTGGTTTTGCTGCCCAGTGCGCTCCGAATTACACCGAGGTAAATGTCGGCCCGGCGCCTGCAGTGGGCATCAATGCCGCCCTCGATCTGTACAAACAGTTCCAGACGGCATTCCCCGATTTTATGGTGAAAGTCAACGAAATCGCGCCGGTCAGCCCCACGCGCTTCCTCCTTCGCGTCACTGTGACCGGCACCAACACCGGCTCCATGATGGGCCTGCCGCCTACAGGCAAAACCATGCGTTTCGAGGACTCGGACGTGGTGGAACTGGACGCCTCGGGCAAGGCCATCAGCCACAAAATCACCAACATGGGCGAACCGCTCCGCCAGATCGGCTACGGGTCATTTACCAATCCGGCTACCCAGGTCGTGCTGGCCACCTACGAGATGTTTGGCAAAGGCGACGTACCGGGTATCCTTGCCGGATGCAGCGACGATGTCGTGTTCGAAATTCAGGACCGCGTATTTGACGACAAACCACGCGGGTTCAAAGGCAAGGACGAGGTAGGCAGTTTTTTTCAGGAACTGGGTGGCAAGTTTCAGTACAGCAAGTTCCTTCCGGTCCGCTTTATCGCCGACGGCGACGATGTGATTGCCATCGTCGAAGCCGAGTACAAACACATTCCAAGCGGCAACATGTATGCCTCCACCTACACACATCACTTCCGCATTGTGCATGGAAAAATCGCGTCCTTCCGCGGGCTGGACGATTTTCAACGAATGAAATAGCATTTTAGAACGGTGCAGGGCCGCCGGGAAAGGTTCCGGCCAACCGGCGGTCATCACCGTACGCGACACTTTTTTACCAACTCAATATTCTTCACCGTTCAATTTTTTCAACTATGAAAAACATCCTGTTTCTTGCCCTGACCCTCATCTGCCTGTTATCCAGCATCAGCGTCAGCGCTCAAACTCCGGCTCAAAACAAGGAAACGACCCTTAAAATCCTCACTGCCATAGATGCCGGCGACCTGATGACCTTTTCCAAATATGTCAGCCCGACTGTTACGGAACACATGCCGATTCCGCCGGGTGTTCCCGGCAGCAACGATTTTGAAAAAGTGAAAAACCTCATTGCCGGCTACCACGCGGCGTTCCCCAACAGCAAAACGACGGTGCAGAACATAGTCGCCGAAGGCGATATGGTCATCGTACACTCCAACTGGGCCGGCACCAACACCGGCTCGTTTATGGGCGCTCCCGCCACGAACAAGCCGGTATCCATTGATCAGGTGGACATTATCCGCTTCGACAAAACCGGAAAAGGCGTGGAGCACTGGGCCGTGCTTGATCAACTCACCATGCTGCAACAACTCGGCATGATCCCGACGGACGGGAAATAGCCCAGAAAAGGAGCGGGCGCGCCCGCCAATCGCGCCCGCTTCATCCAATGCCCGAAATCAGATTCTCTAACCGAACAATTTTCAAAACTATTTCAAACAATGAAATCATTCAAATTTTTCGCATTGGCACTCGTATGCGCCCTGATCCAGACCACAGCCTTTTCTCAAAATCAAAACGCCGGCAAGGTCGTCACCGACTATTTCAACTGGGTAGATGCCGGAAACCTTGATGCCGTCGGTACCTTGCTGAAGGACGACTTCACTGCTACGGCCCCGCTATCGCCTGTGCCTTTCAATAAAATGGCGTGGCGCGGGGTTGGCCAAACGCTTAATACAGCCTTTCCTGATATGAAGCATGAGATCCTGAACTGGGTTGTCAGCGGAAACAAGGTAGCCGCCCAAGGCATTCTAAGGGGCACGAATACCGGACCGTACCTGGATAACCCTGCCACCGGAAACAAGATTAACTGTCCGTTCAATGCAATTTTTGAACTTGATGCTGCCGGTAAAATCAAATCGCTCAATACCCAATTCGATCTGAAAACCTTCGAGGCGCAACTGATGGCGGGCCTGCCCGATCCGAAAAAACAAGCCGAAAAGAGCATACGTGAACTGTTTGTACTTATGGATGCCGGGCAGGTTGAAAAATTTGACCGGTACTGTTCCGCCGATTTCCGAATTTCCAACCCCTTCCTGCCCGGACCTTCGCCAATCGGTGCATTTCAGGGCGTACTTCAGGCGCAAAAAACCGCCTTCCCGGACATGAAGCATGAAGTTATCGAGGTCATTACTGACGGCAAAACGGTAACCACCCGCGGCGTCTTCCGGGGTACGAACACAGGCAGCATGATGGGCAACCCGCCTACCGGGAACACCGTCAACTTACCTTTCCTTGTACTGGACGAACTGGACGGCATGGGTAAAATCAAAAACCGATTTGTCCAGTTTGACAGCAAATCTTTCGAGGCGCAACTGGCCGGCACACAAAACATAAGCGCAAAGGCTGCCGCCGAAAGCATGATGGCCGAACTGAACAAGGGCAACCTCGATGGCGTGCTGGCACACTGCGCCGCCGATGCCCGATTCCACGGCTGGGGGCCGCAACCGCTGGATGCTGCCGGTTACCGCCAGGCCATGTCGGAAATTCTGGCCGCTTTCCCGGATGCCCGATTTACTGTTCAGGACATCGTGGCCGACGGCGGCAAGGTGGCGGTCCGACATCAGTTGGAAGGCACCCATACCGGGACAACATTCCAGGGTATTGCAAAAACCAACCGGAAAGTCGCAGTGCCGGCTACCGTTACGTTTCATATTCAAAACGGGAAAGCCGCAGAACTCTGGCTGAATGCCGATATGCTCGGTCTGCTGATGCAATTGGGCGCCAACCCGATGGCGGGCGGGAAATAATTCCTGTTGCTACCTGCAAATTACCGGACCACCACCTCGTCGGCAAAAATCCAGCATGGATTGCCGTTGCAGGTATGCCAGGTCGGGCAGGTGCCGGTATTGACCGCCGTAACACGAACAAATCGGATTTTTTCACCCGCAGGGGCGACCGCAAGGCTCGCCCCTGCGGTTTTGGTGGATTTTTTTCCGTCGGGCATAATATCGAAATCCTCCGCATGCACCTGCCGGAAATGTACGCCGTCTTCGGACACCTCGAACACGACCCGTTTTGGAAAAAACACCCAGGATTGCTGGTCCTGCAAAAACGACACGCGGATTTCCGAACAGCTGTCTCCCTGTACCTGCACGGTCACCTGCAGGTCGTTGCCCTGAAAACCCAGCCAGTTGTATCGGTAGTCCGTTTCGCCGATACGGCGGTTGGTCAGTTCCTGCGGGTCGCCTTTCGCGTAGGTGGCGGAGGCAGGAGTAGCCAGCACGGGCGAATGCGCCCGGGAGCCTGCGGCAGCGCGTTGTTTTTCGATAAAATTCAGGTAGTCCTCCATGTACGCCTCCGGCGGATAGCGGTTTTCGTGCAGGTTGCGGAATCCGGCGGCTTTGCAGCCGTCTACGAATAATTGCAGTCCGCGGCGGCTCTGTTCAGGTGCGTCGCCGAGTATTTCCAGCAAGGCGAGACTGTCTGTTTTGGCCCGTTCGGCTCGGGCAAAACTGATCGGCAAGCGGGCTGCCAGCACCCGGTTTTGGCGCGCGGTGTCGTCGCCCAGCCGGCGTTCGGCGTACATCAGGTTCAGAAAATGCGTCCGAAGCAGGCTGTCGGACAAAAAGCGCTCGTTTTGCGGAATGTCGTAAATCCACAGGTGGCTGCCGTTGGCCATCATGCTGGTCGTCAGGTCGTGGATGTAGCCCCACACGGCGGGTTGCGCGCTGCCGTAGTACCCTTTCCCGAAGTCGAGCAGAATGGAATCCATATCGGCCTGCGGGTTCCACATCAGTTTGGCCAGCAGGTAGGCGCGCATATCGGAAAACTCCGAACGGTCGCCGCCCGAGCCTTGCTCGAACAACATCCGGACGCCGTGTTTCTGGAACAACTGCACATTGGGCTGCAGGGTGTGCCAATTCGGAAACGGGCTGACGTAACTGCGAAACTGCACCACGTAATCCCAGATCATCAGGTTGTCGGTGAGGGCTGCCCATTCTTCCACATCGCGGGCAAAATCGCGGCATCCCTCGGTAATCGGCTGCCCGCGGTCGCACTCGATGCTGCACAAGCAAATGCTCACATTGGGCGCCGGGCGGATGCCCGAAGGCGCCCGGCGCGTGTACTGGTAGGCCAGCGTGCTGATGACTTTGTCGGGAAAATTCGCGGCTACCGCGTTCACAAAGGCAAGCAGCGTACCGGCCGGACTGCCGAACCGGGCGTCGGAGGCAGCGCAGCGCGGGCATTTGCAGAAATCGTAGTTGTCATCCTGACTGACCGACCAGTATGTTGCCTCCGGTTTTTCCAGCATTTTTTCCCGAAGTGCAGCCGTGACAATTTGCAGCACCGTGTCGCTGCTCAGGCACAACTGGCCCGGCGAGCGCTGGGCGCCGTTCCAGGAAAAATACTCCGGGTGTTCAGCAAAGTATTTTTCCGCCGGGCACAGGACGTGAAACGTATGCACGAACAGGCCCCATTCCTGCGCCTTGTCGCGGCGCGTTTTCAGGCGGTGCCAGCGTGCCCAGCCTTCGTCGAAGGCCGGTTCGTAGTGCAGTTCGCGATAGGGGAATGCGGGTTTTTGCAACACCGGCGCAAGCACCGGCAGCACCAAGCGGCCAACGAACGGAATCAATGAATCGCGGGGGCTGTATTTGCGGCAGCCGAGGCGTTCGAGCAAGTCGTACACGCCGTATTCAGCGCCCATGTCGCCGCCGCCGGCAATGTGGAACACGTTGTTTTTGCCCTGCAAAAAATACGCGTCGCCGGCAAGTGGGGGCGGGGCTTCCAGGCCAAATGGCTCCAGCGCCGGGTGTTTGCCGAACAGCACAATGGGCCGTCTTCTCGACCATTTTTCAGAGGTGCCGGGCTGGTCGTGTACCAACACTTCCTCCCGTGTCATTTCCCGGAGGTAATGTGCCAGCACGCCGGCGGCTTTTTGCTCGGCAGGCGACGGGTCGGCGGGCAGCCAGATAACCGGCCCCTGGGCGCCGGCTTGAACAAAACAGCACAGAACTGCGAAAAAAAAGAGGGTCATGCGCATGGTCGGAAACGCTTTGTTCGGGCAAAGGTAGCACCGCACTACCGCACCACCGTCACACTCCCCTCGTACTGCCGCACTTGCTGATCCACAAACTCCACCGAGGTGTAAAATGTGAACACGCCGCTCACCTTGTCGCCTTTGTATTTGCCGTCCCAGCCGAGGTTCGGCTCGTTGAGCGGCAGGTCGTTTGCCTCGAAAACCAGGCTGCCCCAGCGGTCGTAGATGCGCAGCAGCTGAATATTGGAAGCCGCCGGGCCGCCGAAAATGGTGAAATGATCATTGGGATAGGGTTTTTCCGGCGCAAACACGTTAGGCACATAAATCGGGCGATTGTCGTTTACGATTATGCGCACCGAATCGTAGGCCACACAGCCGTCGGCGTCGGTGATTTTAATGGTGAAAATGCCGTCGCGAATAGCCGTGATGACCGGCTCGGGACAGTCTGTGCAGTCGAGGCCCAGCGCGGGCGACCAGGCGTAGGTAACCGGGCGCCCGGCGGGCAGGGTCAGGGTTTGCACCTGCACCGTATATCCGAGATCGAGTGTGGTTTGTGCCGGTTCAGCATCCACCAGCAACTGGGGCGGCTGATTTACGGTAGCAAAAACCGAATCAATGCAGCCCGCCGAGTCCTTGATTTTTACCCAGTAGTTCCCAGCGGGCAGTTCGGTGATCGTGCTTGATGCCGTGTATGAAAGGCCGTCGGCACTGAACGTAAACGGCGGTCTTCCTCCGACGCCCTCCACTTCGATGGCGCCTTCGGGCACGCCGTTGCAGAGCAAATCCACCACGCGCAGCAGGTTCACGCCTATGTCGCCGGGTTCCACGATGAATACCCCGCCGGTGATGGTGCAACCGTTTCCGTCGGTCACGGTTACGTCGAACTGGCCGGGGCCGAGGCCTGTGGCATCTTCCTCGGTCTGGCTGTCGCTCCAGAGGTAGGCGTAGTTCCCCACCCCGCCGCCGGGAATAGCGATGCCCACGCCGTCGTTGGCGCCGAAGCAGGAGATGTGTACGGTGTCCATTTGCAGGGTCAGGGGCGGGTTGTCGGTCACGGTGAAGGTGAAGGTGCCCTTGCAGAGTTCGGCGTCCAATCCGAGCACGGTGTACATGCCTGCGGCAAAACCGCCCTGAGTGTTTGTCGGAATAAAGCCGTTGCCCCAGTCGAACTGGTAGGGGCCGGTTCCGTTCGTGACATTGAGGGTAACCACCCCGTTGGCATCGCCGGTACACAGGGGCGGCGTGACATCGGGCGCTACGGTCAGTTCGAGTTCCCGCACCTCGATGTCGAGGTTGGTTTCGCAGTTATTCGAGTCGCGGATGATGAGGCTGTAGGTGCCCACGGTCAGGTTGGACAGGGTGTTGTCCGCCGTGAACGGCCCGCCTTCCCAGCTGTACAGGTACGGCGGCGTGCCCATTTTAATGTTGGTGATGGTGATCACGCCGTTGTTGCCGCCGTTGCATTCCGGAGCAGCGATGACCGTATCCACTTCCACATCGGGGTACACCAGCACATTCTGAATAGACGTGACCTTGCAGCCCAGGTTGGTTTCGAGTTGCAATACCACCGGATGTACGCCGGGGGTGTTGAACGTCACGGTGTGCGGGCCGATGCCGGTGGCGGTACCGGGGTCGGAGTCGGCGCCGAAACTCCAGTTGCGCACGGTAATATTACCGAGGGCAAAAGTGGACGCGTCCTCCACCTCAACCGGTGTGCCGAGGCAAATGGCGGGCGGGTCGGTCGTGAATTGTGCGATCGGCCCGAGGAACGTACCGGCGCCGCCAAACTGCACGGAAAAGCCGTTGCCGCTGGTGGTGAAATTGTTGACACACAAGGCATACGCTTCGCCGGCGATCATGTCGAACGGCGCCAGCCAGGCATTGTCGCCGGGGTCAGTACAGCCGGCGTCTTCGCTGATGTCGGGGTCGCCGGCCCGGAGTCCGGTCGGTCCCATGCAGGGACTGAGGTAATTGAACTCCCCGGACGCCATGCAGCGCACCACTTCTTTTCCCTGGCAGTTGCCCACCCCGTTGGGCAGGCGGTAAAGCACAAAATCGAGGTCATCTACAATGCTCTGTGGCGTCAGGGTGAATGTCAGGCTGCCCGGCTGGTCGCATATCCAGGTGAACCAGGTGGAGTTACTTTCAAAGTTTCCCGGCGCGCCGTTGGAAAAACAGAGGGCATCGTTCAACTCGGTGATGTTGCTCCCGGCGCCGGTCACACTTTGCACCACGAAGGGCGACTTGTCGCACAGCACGGAGGCTTGTGGGCAGTCGGATTTCGGGTCGGCGGGCGGGTTGAAGTTGTTCAGGCAAAGTTGGAAGGTGCCGGTGACGTTGTTGAAGCCCTGTACCCGAATCAGGTAAGTAGAACCGACCAACAGGCCGCTTTCGTTGGCCTCCGCGATGTGGGTATTGTTGGTGGAACTCTCGCACTGCACTTCATTCAGCACTCCGCCGCAGGAGCCGTAATAAATGGCAATCTGGGGGTTGCGCAAGGTGCCGCCCGGCGCCTGTGCCGTAGCGCCCCGCACAACAACCGAAACGTCGGTAAATTGCGGTACGAAAGAAAACCACACATCGTTGCCCGCCGTGCCGAAACAGTTGGCGGCTCCATAGCCCGAGAGCGTGGCATTTACGTTGGTGAAAGCGCCGACCGGACTGCAGTAGTTGACCACGCTGGTGATGGCGATCGGGTTGGTGCAGTTATCGTTGGCGGGTTGCGCCAGTGCAGCCACGCTGCCGAGTAAAGGAAGTATGGCAATCAGTATGAATTTTCTCATAATGCGGTGTTTGATCGGGTAATTTTTCAGGCCTGGCTTGATGCCGAGGCTCGTTTTGCAGGAAAGACGCGGGTGAGCGGTTTTTTGTTGGCCCGAACTGCGGCAAATTTTCCGGAAAATGTCAGAATTCGCAAAACAAGGATAACGCCGAGGGGCACGCAGGGAGAAAAATGTTACGGCGGCGCAAAAAAACAGATGGGTCACCCCTGAAATTCGGGATGACCCATGTGGACCGGCATCATAAAAAAACGGCTGATTACTCCGGCACCACTACGCAGCGGGCCAGTTGCACGTCAAAGTTCAGCCCCGCACATTCGCCTTTGATAGTCAGCGTTTCACCGGGTTTGAAATCTGTTCGGGGGTGTTTGGTATTGGGGTCGAACTCGCAGGAAACCCCGAAGTCGCTGCCGGTTTCCAGCACAACCACAGGCGTACCGTCGGCCAGTTTGGCCGCTTCCCGGACAGTGCCGCGCACCGCCACGATTTTGCCGCCGTACTGCGCGAATGCCACTGTCTCATCCGCCTCGAATGCCTTGAAAAGCGCAGATGCCTCCACGCTCAGGTCCGATTTTTCACCGGCCATACTCGGCACTTTTTTATTGTAAAAATAATAGCCGATGCCGCCGCCTACGACGGTTACTGCGAGCAGAACAAGCGCAATTTTTTTCATAATCAATTGTTTGGTGCGCCGGCTTTGACCCAGGCCTCGATTTTGGCACGGTTGCAGGCCGACAACAAACCCGTTGGCGGCATGGGCAAAGACTGGCTGTTGATGCGATTCAGCAATTTGCCGCTTTTGGCAACACTCTCCACTTCTGCATGTGTCTCAAACGTGAACCCGGAAGGCGTGGAAGCAGATGATGAATGGCAGGCGTCGCAGTTTTGTGCCATGATTTCCCGGATTTCCACGCTGAAACGCATACCGGTGGTGTCGCAATTGGTGAGCGGCGGGCCGTACAGGTCTTCCTCATTGTCGTAATAGCAGCCGGAAGGCAAGGAGAACAGGACAAGTCCGGCAAGGCAGACCAGCGCCACAAGTGTTTTTTTCATAAACGGCAAATACAGGCAGATAGGTTAACGATGCAGCAAAGGTAAATCCGGTTTGCAGAAATACGGCTGGCAGCGACTTTGTCATTTTTGTCCGATATTTCCTTTTGCCCAAACCAGCCGAAGGCTTGCTTGCGGTTTCTTTGCCAACAAAACTAACGTTCGGCTTGTTTGGTGACCCGGTTGAAATACTCGAACGAGCCAAATTGATACCCGAACATGGAAAAAAAGGATTTGAAAGGGTGGTTGCGCCGGCTGGGAGTAGCCGGCTTTATGTTTTTTTTGATCAAAGGCCTGGTCTGGCTGGCTGTTTTTTGGGGCGCCTGGGAAGCCGGTTGCAATTGAGGAATGTGTTCCTCCGCAAGTTTTCCGAACTTCGCCCGCTTATTTCCTCGCAAATGGTACAAGTCGAAAAGAACCCCGCAACGGCGCCGCAGGTACAGGATACCGATCTGGTTGATCCGCGCTATATCACCATCAAGGGCGCCCGGGCCAACAACCTGCAAAATGTGGACCTGCGCATCCCGAAAAACCGGCTCGTGGTCGTCACGGGGGTGTCCGG
>CAYMQY010000135.1:1588-12080 GCA_964392655.1 uncultured Saprospiraceae bacterium | reverse complement strand
GCCACAACATGGGCATCTACTTTTTGGTGACCGAAAAGACCCAGCAAGCCGCCGGTATCCGCGACCTGAAGGCGCGTGGAGTGGATTTTGTAGGCTGTGAAAATACCCTGCGCGAGCGCAAAATCAACCGCACCGAACTGATGCCCGAAGTGCGCACGGTACCTGCCGGCATTCTGGAAATTGTAAAAAAGCAGCGGAAAAAGTGGGCCTACATCAAGGCAGGGTAGGGGATATTTTTGAATACCTTTGATTTGCAAATTTTCAGCCATTCCAATTCCGACTCTTCACAGTCCGGCATGAGGCTTCACGTCAAATCATAAGGCATGACCGGTTTTTTCAAATATACTTGCACCCTGCTTTTAGCCCTGTATTGCTCCTCTGTCTTGCAGGCCCAGATCGTCTATGCGCTCGGTTTCACCCCACAAGGTGGCTGGCAATTGTTCGCTGTGAATGCCCAGACCTGCGAATACTGCGCGATAGCTCAGTTTGATCCTAACTGGGTAATGGACGTAGTTGTATTTCAAGACGGCAGTTTTGCCACCTTTGGTTTTGAGATCAATCCGTCGAGAGGGGCAATCCGGATCTATACACCGCCCAATTACACGGTAACGGTCGTGGACGGGCCTGTCGGGAGTTGGTTTTCGGGCGCAGTAACGGGACCAAATGGGTTGGTGTACATCAATGGTCAAATAAATAACCAGCCCATCCTGTATTCGTACGACCCAATTACGCAGCAACTTGCTGTGGTGGGCAATTTGCCAGTCATGATGCAAGAGATTTTTTTCATCGGCAATGAGTTGTATGGGGTATCTGTTGAAACCCCCCAAAATCGAGTATGGCACATCAACCTGAACGACCCCATGCAATCGGCTCCGATACACGTCTTGCCGGTAGGTGGGTTTCCACAAGGTTTCTGCGCTGCCGGCAGCCTGGCGTATATGGCCTTTCAAAACAAGTTGTATCAATACAACGTCGCTACAAACACCTTAACCGAGATTTGCAACTTCAACGGCCTGATAGCCTCCTTTGGATATGGCTTGAGTGGCCCTCCTCCAGGTGGCGACCCGTATAATTGTTTTTGTGAAACATCGGCGGGCACCTTGCAAAATGCCCCCCTGGATATTTGCATACCACAAAATGCTACGGCTACGCATAACAACGACGAAGACCTGGATGCCGATGACCTCTTGCAATTCATTCTGTACAGCGATCCGGCTGATCCAACCGGCAGTATTATCGCCATTTCGGCTACTCCCGACTTCAGTTTTGCCGCTCCGCTCCAGCCCGGCGTGACGTACTACATAGCCGCCATCGCCGGCAATGACCTCAACGGCAACGTTGATCTGGCCGATACCTGCCTTGATGTTTCCGGCGGAGTTGAAGTGACATGGTATGCGCAGCCAACCGTTGTTTTTTCGGTGTCAACAACTGATGTATGCGAGGGCAATTGTCAAACGGTCAACGTGACCTTTACTGGCGTACCGCCTTTTACCTTGACCATAAGCACTCCTGCGGGAGTGTTGACTGAAATGTTTTCCAACCTTACAGGCAGTTTTCAAGTCTGCCCGCCAGTAGGCACGCCGCCCGGCGCTTTTTTGGTGCAGGCAACGGCGCTTACGGATGCTTTTTGCTCGTGCAACAACTGAGTGACATAAGGTCAAGGTCTTTCATTAAATGCCTACGTTATGACTAATTTTTTTAAATACAGTGTTACACTGATTTGGGTGACCATTTGCTCTGCCGAATTACACGCTCAGGTCGTTTACGGTACCGGAATTATCACACCACAAGGTGGATGTCAGATGTTTGCCGTGAATACGCAGACCTGTGAAATTTGTGTGATTGGACCTGCTACCTGTGGCCCCACATCCGACCATGTCGTATTTCCGGATGGCAGCTATGCAACTATCAGCAGGGCATCAAACCCGTTACGCGGTGCGATTAATACGTTCACACCTCCAGGTTTCAATATGACGACTGTATTTGGGCCTGTAGAATCGGAGTTTTTTGGTATTGTGCTTGCCCCAAACGGAGTGGTGTACATCAGTGGCCTGATAAATGGTCAACCCGCTTTGTTTACGTACGACCCGGCCACGCAGCAAATTAGTTTTTTGGGCAATTTCCCTGTTGGCATTGATGAGTTATATTTCATTGGAGGCGTCATGTATGGAGTGACGTCAGGGCCTACAAAGACCATTTGGCAGATTGATGTGAATGATCCGATGCAATCTGTTCAGATACAACCATTTCCCGGTGTAAATCCATTTGGACTCTGTGCTGTTGATAACCTGGCCTACATTTCAGACCACAACAAGTTGTATCAGTACAATCCGGTAACCAATACCCTGACCCAGTTATGTAATTTTCAAGGCATAATCTTCCTTTTGGGATCAACATTGAGCGCCCCTCCTCCAGATGGCGACCCGTTTAACTGTTTCTGTTCAACCTTTGCGGGCACCATGCAGAGCGGATTTTTGAACGCCTGCATCCCGCAAAATGCCTCGGCCACCCACAACAACGACCACGATCTGGACGCCGATGACCTGTTACAATTCATTCTGTACAGCGACCCGGCCGATCCAACCGGAAGCATCATCGCCACTTCGGCCACCCCCGACTTCAGTTTTGCCGCTCCGCTCCAGCCCGGCGTGACGTACTACATAGCCGCCATCGCCGGCAATGACCTCAACGGCAACGTTGATCTGGCCGATCCCTGCCTTGATGTTTCCGACGGTATTGAAGTGACGTGGTATGCGCAGCCAACCGTTGCTTTTTCGGTGTCAACTCCAGATGTGTGCGAGGGGAGTTGTCAAACTGTGGAAGCGGTGTTTACCGGCGTGCCTCCATTTTCACTCACTATCAGTACGCCGGCGGGTACGATGACCGAGGTTTTTTCAAACCTTACGGGCAGTTTTCAAGTTTGCCCGCCACCGGGTACGCCGCCCGGCGCTTTTTCGGTGCAGGCAACAGCGCTTACGGATGCTTTTTGCTCGTGCAATAACTGAACCGGTTCACTATTCCCGGGAAAGGCACAACAGCATGTCCACTAACCGAAATCCGTAGCGGTCTTCCTCTGAAACGAGGCCGTAATCCTGCAGAATGGTATGCGGCATGATCTGCCCGGTTTTTCTGAATTTTTCAAAAATCCGGAGCATCTCTTCCTTTTTTGTAAACCCTAGATTGCTCACGTTGTCCAGAATGGCGATGAACAAACGCTGGGCTTCATTTCGCTTGTCCATGTCAATTTTGGGATGGACGTTTAGCCGGGATGAGCTCACGATGATGGCGTACAAGTCGGGGTAGAAAAAGAAGGCGTCAAGTCTGAGCATCATGTCCTGGTATGAATACCCCTGTTTTTTCCGGTTGCCGGAAAGCGCTTTTCGGGTAAACCAGTTTTTGTACTCCAGCACTTCGGACTGATACATGTCGTCTAGTTCGCGCACAAGCCTTAGCGTCGCGGTGTCAATCAGGTTGAGCAACACAGCCTGGTTCTCCTGTTGAAATGCCAACAAGGCTTTGCGCAGGTAGACAAACGAATCAACCTCCAGCAAGACATCGGTTCTCCACAGAGAATCCCGGTCAAAAACGCTGGTGTTTTGTTGAGGCGGTTGCCCGATGCACAGGTTAATTTGTTGAAAAAGGATTAGTACGAGCAGCGTATATTTCATATTGCAGTTTTTGAAAGTCCTTACGAAACGGGGGCAAACATACCACCCCGCAAAAACAATTGGCAAGACCCGCTGCAAATCCCAAAATCATGCCGATCACAGCCGTACCTTCGTGCCGTCAAAATTTAAAAAAAGCATGAAATCACACCTTGTCGCGTTTCTCGCGCTGCTGCTCAGCCTTACTGCCTCGGCGCAAAAAAACCAATACGAAATCGTAGCCATCGGGTTCTACAACCTCGAAAACCTGTTCGACACCATAAATAACCCCGACATCAACGACGAAGATTTCCTGCCCACGGGCCGACTGCTATGGGATAGCACCAAGTATGCGTCCAAGCAAACCAACATGGCCAAAGTCATCAGCCTGCTGGCAGCCGACAAAACTCCCGACGGCGTTGCGTTGCTCGGCGTGTGTGAGGTGGAAAATCGTGCAGTGCTCGAAGACCTGGTGGCTCAGCCTGCGCTGCAGAGCCGGGGGTACCGGATCGCGCACCACGACTCGCCTGACGAACGGGGCATTGACGTGGGCTTACTCTACCAACCCAAATATTTCACCCTCACTGCCTCGGAAGCCCTGCCGGTCGTGCTCGAAAACAAGGCCGACAGTGTGCTCGACCGTACCCGCGACGTGCTGCACGTGACCGGTAAACTCCTCGGCGAAACGGTGCACGTCTTCGTCAATCACTGGCCCTCGCGCCGGGGCGGCGAATCTGGCTCCGGCTGGATGCGGGCCGCAGCTGCGCAGGTATGCCGCAATGCGGTGGACAGTCTGACCGCACGCGATCCGAACGCCAAGATCATCATCATGGGCGACCTGAACGACGATCCCAATAACAAAAGCGTGGCCAAGGTACTCCGCGCCGTGCGCAGTACAGAAAAAATGAAGGAAGGAGAATTGTACAACCCCATGTACGATATTTTTGAAACTGGAAACGGCACCCTCGCGTACCGCGACTCCTGGAACCTGTTCGACCAGATCATTCTGTCTAAAGGCTTAGTTTGGAAAAAGGCCGGCGGCTGGCAATTTCACAAAGCCGAGGTGTTCCGGCAGCCCTGGATGTTTCAGGAAGACGGCGCCTTCCGGGGCTATCCGTTGCGCACTTTTGTGGGCGATATTTTTCTTAACGGCTACAGCGACCACCTGCCGGTACACATCGAACTGATCCGCAAAAAATAGCCCGTGGACTACTGGAAATACACCCTCCGCGCTGAGCCGGAAATCGCCGACATCCTGCCGGCCTTTCTTTCCGAGGCGGCTTTCGATACGTTTGAGGAAACCTCGACAGGCCTGAACGCCTACCTGCCGGCGAGCGCCTCCCTGCCCGACACCGAACAATTGCTCGACGAACTCCGGCAGCAGTTTGCGTTTGAGTGGAGCAAGGAGTTTTTGCCCGCCCAAAACTGGAACGAAATCTGGGAATCCAACTTTCAGCCGGTTATTGTGGAGGATTTCTGTGCCGTGCGGGCCGATTTTCACCAACCCCAACCCGGGGTGCAACACGAATTGGTCATCAACCCGAAAATGGCTTTCGGAACCGGGCACCACGAAACGACCTGGATGTGCCTGCGTGCGCTTCGCGACCTGCCCTGCCGGGGCGCCAAACTACTTGACTACGGCTGTGGCACCGGTGTGCTGGCCATACTGGCGGCCCGTCTCGGCGCTGCCGAAGTGGAAGCAGTGGACATCGAGGAGGAATCGTACCGAAATACGCTGGAAAACAGCGCCGCAAACGGCGTGGCCGGACAAATCACAGCCCGCTGCGGAACCCTCGAATCCGTGCAGGGGGCCGGTTTCGACGGCATTTTGGCCAATATCAACCGCAATGTGATTCTGGATTCCTTGCCGCGTCTGGCAGCATTGACGAAGCCCGCCGGTTGGCTGTTGGTGTCGGGCATTCTGCGGGAAGACGAGGCTGTGGTGATGGAAGCGGCGCAGCAGGCGGGGTTTAAGTTGCAGGAGATGAACGCCCGTGGTAACTGGCTTTGCATCGTGTTTACTCAAATCCGTTAACGCCGTACTTTTGGCGCGCCTTGCGCGTTTCACACGCCGTAAATTTATTACCAGCCCAGGTTAGACATGACACTACGTTTCCAAAAACTTGCCCTCTTCCTCGCGTTTTTACTTCCCTTCCAATCTGTTTTTGCTCAGGCGCCGGCCAAATTCCCGGACAACCCGAACGAGTTTGTGAACAAGTTGGGCGAGTTTATGAACGCCTCCAAGCGCCCCGATATGGCCGAGGCGTACGCGGTGTTCAAAAACCAGTTCAAGGCCGGTTTGTACAAGGAGCAAGACATGGCAAGTGTGGTGCGAATGGCCAACTTGCTGGCGGAGCAGCGCCTTGGCGCATTTCCGTACTACAAAAGTTACATCAACGCCGTCACGGCAGCCCGGATTGATCCGGATACTTCGTTTTTCCTTCGTTGGCACACATTTGCCGAACGCACCATAGCCGATATTGAAAAAGGCAAAACGAAGCCGATTTCACAAATGCTCGACTTTTCAGCCGACTTCATCGCGCAGCGTGCGTTTCAGGCCCGCGAGGCCGGCCTGATCGTCTGGAAAATCAGCGGCGGCAAATTCGATTTTGTGTACGAGGACAAACGCCCGGCGCTGCGCTGCGAAAACGTGAACCTGATCGGCCAGCGCAAAGCAGATTCCACCGTAGTGCTCGGTACCAGCGGTATTTATTACCCGTTTGAGGAAATCTGGCAGGGAAACGGCGGCAAAGTCACCTGGCAAACGGCCGGTCTGGACTCCACAGTATATGCCCGGCTAACCGCGTATACCGTGGAAGCCAAAAAACCGATTTTCAAATGTGACTCGGCAGAGTTTTTCTACCCGCTGTACTTCCCGCAGGGCGCTATTTGGGGCAAATTTGAGGAAAACGTAGTGGTGTCCACCAAAAACTCTACGGCGCAGTACCCCCGTTTCGAGTCGTTCGAACAGTCGCTCAAGATTGCCAAAATCGGCGAAGGCATCGAGTACGTCGGCGGTTTCCGGCTGTGGGGTTCGTCGGTGTACGGCTACGGCAACACCGCCCAACCCGCCCGCCTGACCATTTTCAACAAAAAACGGGAGCGGATTTTTTACGGTACAGGCGAGTTGTTCATCATCAAGCGCGAGGTAAGCATCATTGCCGAAGGCGTAAACGCCAAACTGTTTATGGATAGTGACAGCCTGTTTCACCCGGCTGTCAATTTCCGCGTTGAAATCCCTAATCAGGTGATCCAGTTGACTCGCGGCGAAAAAGGGTCCGAGCGCAACCCGTTTTACTCCTCGTTTTACAACATGAACCTCGAAACTGAAAAAGTGTCGTGGTATGTGAACAACGACTCGCTGGAAATCGGATCGCGTATCGGCGCCGTGAAAGGCGTCAGCCAGAAAGTGGAATTTGAGAGCAGCAACCGCTTCGACGCCGGCGAGTATGTGCGTATGCAAAATATCACCAGCGTGAACCCCATCTCCGTCATGCACAAACTAATGGAGGAAACGTACTGGGACAGCACACGCCAAACCAAGGTGATTTCCGACGATCTCTTTGCACGGGAATTGAACCCCAAGTTCACGTACGCCAGTATCCAGTCGCTGCTGGCTGAAATGGTGGCCAAGGGTTTTATCAACTACGATTTTGGAAGGCACGAGATTGAAGCGCGGCCTAAACTGACGCACTACGCTCTGGCCAGTCAGGGTAAGCGCGACTACGACGCCATCAAAATCGAATCGGTCAGTACCGGCGCCAATGCCAGCCTCAACCTGAAAACCAAAGAGACGACGATCTTCGAAGTCAAACGCATCGAACTGAGCGAACGACAAAAGGTGGGGTTCATCCCGCAAGCCAAGACGCTCACACTCCTCGAAAACCGCGATATGCGTTTCGGCGGCAGGCTGTTTGCGGGTTTTGCCCTCTTTGAAGGCAAGGACATGTACTTCGATTACAACAAGTTCCATGTCGAGTTCGACTCGGTGCAGAACCTTGATTTTTACCTGCCAACCGGCAAGGATGACGTCAACGGGCAACCCATCGCCGACGCCATGAACTCGACGGTTGAGTATGTGTCCGGCATCCTGCTTGTGGACGCCCCGAACAACAAATCCGGTAAGGAAGACCTCGCGATTTTCCCGTCCCTGCAGTCAAAAAAACACTCCTTTGTGTTCTACGACCGGGCCAGTACACAGGGCGGTGTGTACACCCGCGATTCGTTTTATTTCAAACTTGATCCGTTCTCTTTCAACGGTTTGGACAGTTACACCGCCGACATGCTCAAGTTCAAGGGCGAGATGACTTCGGCAGATATTTTTGCCCCTTTCCGGGAAACAATCATCGTGCGAACCGAGGACAAGTCGTTCGGTTTTGTCCACCAGACACCGACCAAAGGCTACCCCACGTATTCCAAAAAGGGCAACTATACCGGCAAACTCGACCTCAGCAACAAAGGCTTCCTCGGCAAAGGCACGGTGGAGTATCTCACCGCCGACATCGTGTCCGAAGACATCGTGTTCCGACCGAAACAGATGACCTGCACGGCACGCACCTTTTTTATGGAAGAGGACCGGCAAAGCGCAGTGAAAGTACCGCAAGCCCGCGGCGAGGACGTGAAGGTGAACTGGTTGCCCTACCGCGATTCCATGTACGTAGAAAGTAAAGCCAAGGCATTTGACCTGTTCAAAGCGCCCGGCTACAACCACAACGGCGTGCTCGTGCTCACCCCTTCGGGTTTGAAAGGCCGGGGCGAGTTTGAGTGGTTTGGCGGCAAACTGACCTCCCGCGTGATTTCCTACGGACCGTTCCAGGCCAGTTCGGACACCGCCGACCTCCAGATCAAGGCGCTCAGCGGTGAAGGTATCGTGTTCGATTCCCGGAATGTGCGCGGCGAACTTGACTTCGACCGTCAGGTCGGTGACTTCAAGGCCAACACCGCCGAGTCGTCCACCACGCTGCCGCTGAACAAGTACCGCACCTCCATGAACGAATTTACCTGGGACATGAAGGCCCAAACCGTGACGTTCAAGAGCGACGAAAAGGAGCCGGGCAACTTCGTGTCCATTGATCCCGATCAGGATACGCTCCAGTTCAAGGGCAAAACGGCTTTGTACGACATGAAAAACAGCCAGTTGAAAATTGGCGGCGTGGAGGTCATCAAGTCTGCCGACGCATTCATCTACACCAGCGACGGGAAGATTGAAATTCAGGCCGGCGGTTTGATGAAACAAATCGAAAACGCCAAAATTCTGGCCGATACCGTGAGCAAGTACCACACGATCAACCGCGCTACGGTGGACATTCTCGGCAAAAAACTGTACAAAGCCACCGGCTACTACGAGTACAACATCCCCGACCACACACAGGAAATATTTTTCAACAACATCATCGGCGAACGGCGAGGCCCCGGCACGCCGGCCACCAAAAACGTGCTCACCACGGCCAGCGGTGAAGTGAAAGCCGCCGACAGTTTTTACATGGATGTAAAAACGCTTTTTGCTGGTACGGTTATCCTGAGCGCTAACCAGCAAAACCTGCGCTTCGAGGGTTTGGCCAAAATCAAGACCGATTTTGTGGAAAATCCCTGGTTCAGCGTGTACTCGGAGGTGGACAAAAACAACCCGGTGGTGCGGGTGAAAAACATCAAAAATGCCGAAGACGAGCCGCTGTTCCTCGGCTTTTTCCTATCCAAAGAAACGGGCGAACTCTACCCGCGCATCCTGCAAGGCCCCTACGCGCGCACCGACCGGCCGATCATCAACGGCGAGGGCGTGTTCAAATACGATCCGCAAAACGACCGCTTTACCTTCGGTGACTCGGCGCGTGTGACGACGCCTTCCGTGCTCGTGGGGCCGAAAATGGTGTACGAAAACAAAACCGGCGTGCTCAATGCCGAAGGTCCGCTCAACATCGGCAGCGGACTGGAATACATGAAAGTGAAAGCTGCCGGGCGCCTGAAAACCGACTACAACATTCCGGATACAGCCAGTTTTGTAGTCACCGGCGAGTTTATGACCGGTATGGACATCACTGTGCCTAAAGTGCTGATGGAAATGATGCTCAACGAGATACGCGCCGCCACGTTTGATGCGCAGGCGCCGCCATTCAATACGCAACAGGCTTTTTACCGCCCGGCACTCAGCGAGTTTATTCCCGACGAAAAAGACCGCGAAGAGGCCCTGAACAACCTGAACAGCAACTTCCTGAACCTGCCGAAAAAAGACAACAAGTTCACCTTTCTGCTGGGGCGCCACCCGGTTATCTGGAACCCTGAGTACCAGTCGTTCCTGAGTGTGGAAGACCGCATCCCCGTCGTGTCCATCAACGGCGAGCCGATTCAGAAAATGCTCAACGCCTTCGTAGAGTACAAGATGCCGGGCAACGAGGACGACCGTTTTTACTTGTACATCAAGGCTTCTGCCGATTTGTGGTACTTCTTCGGCTATCAGGCGGGCGCGCTCAATGTGGTGTCCAGCAGCACACGTTTCAACGATGCCCTGCTTGGTTTGAAAGCCAAAGAAACCCAGATCAAAATGCCCAACGGAGAAATCTACGAGGTGGTGGCGGCCAACCCCGCGCTCGCAGACGCGTTCGTGAACCGCGTAAAAAACGGGCGCAAGTGGTAGGGAGGGGTTGGAGGGTTGGAAAGTTGGAGGGTTTTGTGTTCGTGTGCTTTGGCACTATGAAACGGTCAACGCACAACAAATAGATAACCTTCGGCGCCAGTTTTCTTTATCGCAGCGGTTTGGTTGGCGAAGCCGGCGGCTACGGCAAGGTCGGCTCGTACTGCCGCCCGTGTTTCCTCCGACACTACATGACTGAAAACCAGCCACACGCGTGCGG
>CAYMQY010000135.1:0-1488 GCA_964392655.1 uncultured Saprospiraceae bacterium | reverse complement strand
GCTGTGTAGTACGGAAAGGTGGCCAGCAGATCGGCGGCTTTGTTCCAGTCGGCGCCGTTGCGAGGAAAAAGCGGAAAAAACCAATGCGCATGGTATTCCACCAAAGGGGCTACTTGCATGCTTGGCCGGAGGAGCAGCCAATAGTAACAGACGAAATTCAGGAGCCAGAACATGCCGGCGAGCAATGCCGGAATGATCGCAGGCCGGCAGCCATCGGTGTGTTTCCGTTTCAGGAAAAACAATCCGATACCGGCGAGGACGAACACCGAGGGCATAGACAGCCATATTGCCAAAGCCCCAATTCCGGCGGCCCAAACCGGACGGAACGCCCGTTCGGTAAAGCGCATGGCCAACGCTACGAGTGCCAGTACCACCGCGAGGTCGCAGCCATACTGTTTTCCCTCCGTGGCATAGCGTAAAAACAGGTCGGAAAAACAAAAAATCCACAGCACTGCCACCAACACCCATGATCTGGTAATCAGCCGCCTGGCTATGTCGTAGAACAGGAAAACAGAAACAACCCCGCACAGGAGCGGGAACAGGCGCAACGCATGCTCATGCTGCCCAAGAAGCGCAACGCTGCATTTTTGAAAAAAGCAAAACAGCGGCGGTGCAAACTGCTCGTGGTCGAGCGGACGAAAAAAATCCCACAACCCGCGTTCGCAGAAATTTCGTGCCAGATTGGCTTCGTCAATAAACAGGGAGCGGTTTTGAAACCAGACGACAATGCGTACGGCTACGCCAAACGCAAGAAGTGGGCGGATCAGCCAGATAGCCGCAAGATTCTGAGCCGGGTTGTTCATTTCGAGCCAAATGTAGGGCCGCCAATTCGTCGTTTGCTATTCCAAAGCCGTCCTTTATCCAATCATTTCCAACCTGCGACCAATAGTAGCGGAATTTCACCCGCTGCCGTGCAACAAAACCGGCCATTTCCGCCTCCATAGGCAAATACTTTTTTCACAAAAACTATGCTTCACATGAAACGACTGCTCTTGCCGGCCGTACTGGCCTTTATTGTCCTGACCAACTCCACGTTGCGTGCCCAGGACGTCCCGCGTTACAACCCCGACGACATCAACATTCCGTACAAAAAGTACACCCTGCCCAACGGCCTGCGCTTGCTGGTACATGAAGACCACAAAGCGCCTATTGTGGCTGTAAACGTGTGGTATCATGTAGGCGCGAAAAACGAGAAACTCGGAAAAAGCGGCTTTGCACACCTGTTCGAACACTTGATGTTCAACGGCTCGGAAAACTTCAACACCGACTACTTCCAGGCGCTCGAAGCCATTGGCAACATCGATATTGATTCGATTGCTGAAACGGGCGAACTTGACCATCAGGAACAGCTAAAGGCTGCCATGAAATCGCTCGAACAGCAGCAGAAACAGCTCGAAATCCAGCAAAAGCAACTGAAAAAGCAGATGAAAAACCTCGAAAAACAGGAAAAACAAAATCAACAGACCCGCTGATTCTCCGCGAGGTTGC